>JBEKTR010000396.1:0-4872 GCA_049515835.1 Terriglobales bacterium | reverse complement strand
TTTCCCGAGGCGGTTGCGAATGCTTTCACTCCCACGGCTGATCACGTGGTGCAGGCCATTCAAATCGCGTTGACCTATGTGAGCGGGACGAATGCGGTCAATGTCTTTCTTACGGAAAATGTAAACGGAAACCCCGAGAAACCGCTGCACGGCTGGCGTCTGACAAATCTGCCGGAGTTTGGCGGATGTTGCGTGTTGCAGACACTGATCGATAGAGTGGGAATCCCGGTGAAGGCGAATACGCAGTACTGGGTGGTTGTGGCGCCGGACCTCGATAGCGACACTTATGCCGTGTGGGACAACAACATTAAGAACCTTAGTGGCGCTTGGGACAATGACAACGGTACGGGGTGGAATGGCCAGAGCTACCAAACGCTGAATGCGTACGCGGTTTACGGACAGTAAGAGTTCCCACCCTTTTGCACAGAACGCAAAATGATGGGGCAGCCGGCTCTATTAATCCGCTCGACTGATCCGCTTAACTAATCTAGTTACTGTCATCCCGGCGCTTCAAGGTCGGGCGATCATCGTCGCTGCTATCGGTGCTCTTGCCGCTGCTGTCGGTCGAGGAGGAAGTGCGGCGCAGGCTGGGCTTTCCGGCATCTTTCTGGTCGGTCATCTTGCGGCGATTTTCGAGGGCTGCAAGGCGTGACTTCACATCCTGAAACTCGGAAGTGTCCACGACGTATTGGGGCTCGGCGGGAAGAATGGTGGCAATTTCTTTCTGCGAAGCTTCAATGCGGTCGGGAGTTTGCGGATGTGTGGAGAAAGCCTTGGCGAGAGTGCCGGGCTTTTTCTTTTCCTGGGCCTGGATTTTTTCGAAGAAGGCCACGAAGGATTGCGGATCGTATCCGGTCTTATACATGTATTGCAGGCCGAGATAATCGGCTTCGGCTTCAAAGCCGCGAGAGAAGGTCAGGAAAGTCATGGGCAGGCCGATGCTCGCTACGGAACGCACGGCATAGCCGATGCCGCCGCCAACGAAAATAAGAGGGATGGTACCGATGTTGGCGAGCTGCCCGCGCGTCATTTGACGAGTGGCATGGCGGGCGGCGACGTGGGCGATCTCATGCGCCATCACGCCCGCGAGTTCTGATTCGTTGTCGGCTGCCATGATCAAGCCGGAGTTCACGTAGAAAAATCCGCCGGGCAAGGCGAAGGCGTTGATTTCATCGGCATCGATGACTTTGATGGTGAACGGAACTTTCGCGTCGGAGTTGCGGACGAGATTTTGTCCGATGCGGTTGACGTATTCGCTTACGACCGGGTCGCTCACCAGCTTAGAACTGGACTCGACCATCTGGGCATATTGCCGGCCCATGCGGATTTCGGTCTCCAGCGAGTACCAATTGCCGAAGCCGCGCGTGCCGATCTTGCGATTGCCGATGGCGTCCACGTCGTCTTCTCCGCCGTCGTGCTTGACTTTGTCGGGCGCGGGTTCCGCAATCACGGGTGGGTTGGGCGTATTAGCATCTTGAGGGCTGGCCTGAGTTCCTGATGGCGTTCCGCCCGAGACGCCGGGGTCGGACGTTGTCGGGGCTTGCGCGGACGGAGCTTGCGTTGTTGTCTGGCCCGCGGGATTTTGACTGGCTGGAGGATTCTGCGCGAGGCCCAACGCACAGCTTAGTACGACCGTTGCAAGCAGATATCGCAATTTCATGAACAACACCCCGTTCGGCTTGAAGGGATTCCAACTATGGGATTCAAATCAAAGTATACGCCCTCGCCCACCCGTGCTCCCAAGAAGACCTACAGGGGTTGGACGCAGAATTCTGACAGTTGGTTATCCCGAAAATGTGCAAACTTTTGCGCTAGGGTAGAAAGACTCTTTTCCGCGCCAGCGGCTTAGTGTAGGGTTATTAGCCAACCAGACGAGTGCCGATTCTCCAGCGGCCTACGGTTGGAACCTTAAGGAGGAATTTCACTTGAAGAAGATTTCATCTTTACTCGCTCTCAGTGCACTACTCGTGGTAGGCTGCGCAGCGTTCGCAGCAAGCGGACCGATTCATCCGCGCTACGTTGTGCTCCCACAACACAATACTAACAATGCTTCGGTCCCAGCCGGAACTTTGCAGACCTGGACGGGGCACATCTCGGGAAGCACCTATCCTTACATTCAGGTTGGTACTGACCCGTCGTCCACCAACGTTACTACAACCGTGAATGTCTTCATTATTCCGGTAAAGATTTGCGTCACGCCCTCCGGTGGCTCCAAGACTTGCTTTGACCCGGCCACGAAACAAGCAAACGGTCAGACTGTAACCCAAGACGTGTTGGCCTCGCCGATCTTCAAGAACCAGGACTACACGATTGACGGCACGGATCTCGGCAACACGCAGTACGAAGACGCCTTCCAACGCAGCAACTATTGGACGGACGTCATGACCAACACCAACTATCACGTTCTGCTTAAGCCGGTTCTGGTTCCGGAACAGACGTTGAACGTTCCGGCGGCTGACGGCACGACTGGCAGCGGCTACTTCGGTATTCCGCTAGTCGGGCTAGTGGACATCAACTACCTTGACGCTCAGATTGGTGCGGGCTTGCCGAAGATCAAAGCTTTGAATGGTTCGAGCTTTGCGTTGATCCTCACCTACAACACCTACCTCACCGAAGGCGGATGCTGCATCGGCGGGTATCACAGCGCGAACGGCGCTCAATCCTACGGCGAGTTTACCTACACCACGCCGTCGTCAGGTACCTCCTTCTCGCAAGACGTTTCCGCTATGTCTCATGAAATCGGCGAATGGCTCGACGATCCGCTCACCAATGGCGGCAACAACACGCCTTGCGGCATCCTCGAAGTTGGCGATCCAATCGAGGGCGAAACGGGAACGCACGACTACGGCGATTACACCTATTCACTCAACGGTATGACTTACCATCTCCAGGATTTGGCCACGATGAAGTACTTCGGTCAAAGCCCGGTAACGGTGAACAACAACAATTGGACCTTCCAAGGCCAGACCGGAACCTTGCCCGGCTACGGTGGACCAATCGGCGAATGCAGCTACGGTTCCTAGTTCGTTTAGTTTTTGCATGACTAGAACCCGCTCCTTCATGGAGCGGGTTTTAGCGTTTGTTTGATTGCGGTTTGCAGGCTTGCTTGTCTGGTTTTTGATGTTCGATGTTTGTACTAAATCCCCAGGAGGAACTCCCTTGAAGAAGATTTTTGCTCTCAGTGCCATGCTCGTGGTTGCTGGCGCGGCGTTTGCTGCAAGCGGCCCGGTTAAGCCACGCTACGTCGTTCTGCCCCCACACAACACCTACAATGTATCCAGCCCAGCCACGCTGCAAGAGTGGACTGGCACACTGCTTAGCGGTTACACGTTCAACATGGTGGGAACCGACCCATCAAAAACCAACACTACAACGACGGTGAACGTTTACATCATTCCGGTGAACATTTGCGTAACGCCGTCGGGCGGCACCAAGACCTGCTTCGACCCGAAGACCAAACAGTCGAACGGCGCCAGCGCGATCACCAACGTTCTGAACTCGCCTATTTTCCAGAACCAGGATTATGTGCAGACGGGTACGGACATCGGCAACACGCAATATGAAGACGCCTTCCAGCGCTCGAACTTCTGGACGGACGTCATGACCAATACCAATTACCACGTACTGCTCAAGCCGATCCTGGTTCCGGAGCAAACGGTGAACGTTCCGTCGTCCGAGGGCACCATCGCCACGGATTTCGGCGTGACCGCTGCCAACGTGGACATCGACTATCTCGATACTCTGATCACTGCCGGCCTGCCGAAACTGAAAGCCCTCACTCCGGCCAGCCTGGCCCTGATCATGACCTATGACACGTACCTGACCGAAGGCGGTTGCTGCATCGGCGGCTACCACAGCGCCAATGGAACCCAGAGCTACTCCGAGTTCACCTACGCAGCGCCGGGCAGCGGCGGCATCATTCCCTTCTCTGCCGACGTTTCCGCGCTGTCGCATGAACTTGGCGAATGGCTGGACGATCCGCTGACGCCGACGCAGAACAACTCGCCATGCGGCATTCTTGAAGTTGGCGACCCCATCGAGAATGAAAAAGGCACCCACAACTACGGTGACTACACTTACACTCTGAACGGATTCACCTACCACTTGCAGGATTTGGCGACGATGCATTACTTCGGTCAATCGCCCAATACCGTCAACGGAACCAACTTCACCTTCCAGGGCCAGAACGGCGTTCTGCCTGGAGAGGGCCAGATTGCCGAGTGCTCGTTCGGTTCGTAGTTTGATTCGGCTTTAAGAAACCCGCTCCGCAAGGAGCGGGTTTTTTATTTGGTGGGTGGGGTGGGTGGATTTAAGTAAACGAGGATGCCCCACCATTTTCGTGTTTTTTACGAAAAGGGTGGGAATAGACGCACGGGGTTCCGTAACCCACCCTTTTGCACAAGACGCAAAATGGTGGGGCAGCCGAGGGAGTTATTGAGGATGGCCCACCATTTTCGTGTTTTTTACGAAAAGGGTGGGAATAGACGCACGGGGGTTCCGTAACCCACCCTTTTGCACAAGACGCAAAATGGTGGGGCAGCCGAGGGAGTTATTGAGGATGGCCCACCATTTTCGTGTTTATTACGAAAAGGGTGGGAATAGACGCACGGGGTTCCGTAGCCCACCCTTTTGCACAAGACGCAAAATGGTGGGGCAGCCGAGGGAGTTATTGAGGATGGCCCACCATTTTCGTGTTCTTTACGAAAAGGGTGGGAAGAGACGCACGGGGTTCGGTAATCCCACCCTTTTGCACAGAACGCAAAATGGTGGGGCAGCCTGGGAGTTATTGAGGATGGCCCACCATTTTCGTGTTTTTTACGAAAAGGGTGGGAATAAACGCACGGGGTTCCGTAACCCACCCTTTTGCACAGG
>JBEKTR010000395.1:0-2530 GCA_049515835.1 Terriglobales bacterium | reverse complement strand
GAGCGCATAGCCGTGGGCCTGTAGCGCCGAGGCTGTGCCTTGCAAAGTGCGCTGCATATTCGGGTTAGATGCGGCCAGATGCCCCGATAAGTAAACTTGGTGGTGCGAACGGCGCGCCAGCATGGTGGTGACGAGGGAAATGCCCACGCTTCCGCCGATATTCCGGGAAAGATTGATTAACCCGGACGCAGCATTGTTCTTTTCGCGCGGGAGATAGCTGTATGCCACCGTGTTGATGGGAACGAACAGAAATCCAAGGCCGCCCGCCTGCACCATCCGGGCGAGAATGAGAGTATGAAAGTCCACAGTTAAATCGAAGCGGGTCATGTAAAACAGTGAACTGGAGACGGCAAGAAAGCCGAACACCATTAAGCGCCGCGGATCATAGCGAGTCAGCAGGAAACCGACGAGGGGCATCAAAATAACCAGCGTAAAGCCGCCTGGTGTGAGTGCTTCGCCGGCGCGCTCAGCCGTATACCCTAGCAGCGTCTGAGTAAATTGCGGCAAGAGTAGTGTGCTCGAGAGCAGCGTGAAGCCGACCATAAACATCATAATGTTGGCCGCCGCGAAGGTGCGGTCTTTGAACAAGTGCAGATCGATGATGGGATCTTTGTGTCGCCATTCCCAGAAAATCGTAAAGAGTAATGACAGAACGGAAATAATGGTCAATGAAAGAATGAAGTTTGATCCGAACCAGTCATCGCGCTGGCCCTTATCAAGGACGATTTGGAGAGTGCCCAAACCCAGTGCAAGAAAACCGAGCCCCATGTAATCAATCCGCATCTCGGAAAATTTCTTGCGCACCTGGTGCGGAGGATCTTGAATCAGCCGCGAAGTCAGCAGTAGCGAGATAATGCCGACCGGAATATTCACCAGGAAAATCCAGCGCCACGTATAGTTGTCGGTAATCCAACCACCGAGTGTGGGACCAATGGCCGGCGCCATCACCACGGCAAGTCCGTACACTGCAAATGCCATGCCACGTTTAGCAGGAGGAAAAGTATCCGCGAGGATAGATTGTTCGCTGGGTTGTAAGCCGCCTCCACCTGCGCCTTGCAGCACGCGAAAGAAAATCAACATGCCCAGGTTCGGGGCGATGCCGCATAAAAACGAGCTGACGGTAAAGATCGCCACGCAACTCATGTAGAAACGTTTCCGGCCGACGATCGAGGAAATCCAGCCGCTCAGCGGCAGCACAATCGCATTTGAGACGAGGTAAGAAGTCAGGATCCACGTGCTCTCGTCGGTTCCCGCGGAAAGATTGCCGGCGATGTGCGGTAAGGCGACATTGGCAATGCTGGTATCCAGCACTTCCATGAACGTGGCCATGGTGACGACAATCGCAATAATCCAGGGGTTGACTGCCGGACGCCACGGTTCAGCGCCCGCGTCCATGGTCAACGTGGCCGAACTCATTTAAGCCAAACCTGAGGTTCTGCCGACATCCCAGGCCGCAAAACGTGCTGGCTGGTTTCACCGGAGTCGAAGGTGATTTTGACCGGAATGCGTTGTACGACTTTCACGTAGTTGCCGGTCGCATTCTCTGGAGGCAGTAAGCTGGTGATTGAACCACTCGCTCCAGAAATGCTCTGCACATGGCCTTTGTAATCTTGCCCAGTCGTATCCACGTAAATGGTTACGCGCTGGCCGACACGCATACTTCGCAGCTGCGTTTCCTTGAAGTTAGCGGTGACCCAAATGTCATCGAGGTTAATGATCTTCATCATCTCTTGACCGACAGAGGCGTTTTGTCCCACTTCAACAGTACGGTTGGTGACGATGCCACTGACAGGAGCAACGATGAGCGTGTACTGCAAATTGAGTTGCGCCTGATCAAGATCAGCCTTCTTGGACAATACTTCCGCTTGCGCCGCATCAGCCCGGGCGCGAATGGCCGTCACTTGCTGAGGTGCGGTTTGAGCGGAGCGCAGAGTCGCTTGGGATGACGCCAGTCTGCTTTCGGCCTGTGTGACCTGGTGGTCCGCCGCAGAGGAAGATGCCCTCGCCGCCTCCACAGCCGCCGCATTGGCCTGCGCCGCCGCCAGGGCCTGGTCATATTGTTGCTGCGAGATTTCCTGCTTGTCCACAAGTTGCTTGTAACGGACAAGATCGTTTTGCGCCTTCACGTTGTTGGCTTGTGCTTGCACCAGTTGGGCTTTGGCGGCGTCATATTGCTGCCTCGCGGTGGCAATGCCAGCGCGCGCGTTTTCAACGTCCGCCTGCGCGCCGGAAATCTGGCTGCCCGTGCTGATGGCGGTAATGGGTACGTTCGCTTGCGCGGCACGCGCCGCCGCAACGGCATCCTCGTATTGGGCTTTTGCATTCTCCAGCGCGACTTGATAATCCGCCGGGTCGATCTGGATGAGCGGCGTCCCGGCATCTACGTACTGGTTGTCATTCACCAGCAGCTTGGTGACATGGCCTGCAACGCGAGCGCTAATGGGATTGAGATGTCCATCAATCTGAGCGTCATCGGTGGATTCGTAGCTCGAAAGATGCAACCACAAGAGCACTCCCACTACGACAATTA
>JBEKTR010000394.1:0-2549 GCA_049515835.1 Terriglobales bacterium | reverse complement strand
TCGAAACTCCGCCTTCAATGCCGCCGGCATTATTTCGCTCTCGCGTAAAACCACCATCTCTATAACCTATTTCATCATGCACAGTCGATCCCATTGCTCCTGCCGCATGAATTGCACTGCCAATCTCGACCGCCTTCACCGCCTGCAACGACATCACCGCTCCAGCAAGCACCCCATCCAACCGCTCATCCCATTGCGCGTAAGTTCCCAATCCCGGAGGCGCTCCGTGCGCCACCACTTCAAAAACTCCGCCCACCGAATCGCCCGTCTTCAGGGCCCGGTCCACTTCCGCTTTCATCCGTTGCTCAGCGTCTGCATCCGCGCAGTTCAGCAAAACTTCCTCTTTCTCCCGCAGCGCTCGAATCTTCTCCCACCCGACTTCTTCCTTCATATCTGCTTCGCCCACGCGGGTCACATGACTCAAAACTTCAATCCCAATCTCCCGCAAAAACAGCTTCGCCAATCCGCCCATCGCCACTCGCGCCGCCGACTCCCGCGCCGACGCCCGCTCCAGCACATAGCGCGCCTCAGAAAAATTGTATTTCAACGCCCCCGCCAAATCGGCGTGCCCCGGCCGCGGAGAAGCAACCCGCTTATGCTTCGCCGGATCGCCCGTCTCCACCGGCAGTGCCTCCTGCCAGTTTTTCCAGTCTTTATTTTCGAGCAGAATCGAAATCGGCGACCCGATCGTCATCCCATGATGCACGCCCGAAAGTATGTGCGCTGCATCGCGCTCAATCTTCATCCGTCCGCCGCGCCCGTAACCCTGCTGCCGCCGCCACAACTCTCGGTCAACATAGGCGATATCCACCGCCAAACCCGCCGGCAAGCCAGAAATAAACGCGACTAACGCCTCGCCGTGGCTCTCGCCCGATGTGAAATATCGCAACATGAATGGATCATTGTATCCGACAGGTAGTGTTGAATACTTAGATGATTGTCATTCCGAAGTCCCGCGTTCTCCCCAGCGGGACGAGGAACCTCGCGCGCATCTTATCCGCCCTGACCACTTGTCATTCCGAGCCGTTCGGAGCGTAAGCGAGAACGCACCTAGGAATCTGCTTTATGTCCCTGCCGTCAGCGCCCTATGTAGGTTGTCATTCCGAAGTCCCGCGTTCTCTCCAGCGGGACGAGGAATCTTGCGCGGATCTTCCTGGCACATTCACCGCCTGTCATTCCGAACCGCTTCAACAATGAGGAATCTGCTTTCCCCGACAACCTACATTGTCCCATTCGGATAAACCAGAATCTTGCTCGCCGCTCCCGTCTTCAACCGGTCCATGGCTTTAGAAAAATCCTTCATCGCAATCTTGTCCGTAATCGCCGGATGCAAATCCAGTTTTCCTGCCTTCAGCAGCGCCGTCATCTGGTACCAGGTCTGGTACATACGCCGCCCGTTGATCCCTTGCACCGTGATGCCTTTGAAAATAATGTCTTCCGAAAAATTCAGCGAAATCGGCTTCGATGTCAGTCCCAGCAGCGAAATCCGGCCACCGCTGCGCACAATGTTGAACGCCGTGCGAATTGAATCCGGATGTCCCGCCATCTCCAGCACCGCATCCACGCCCAGCCCATCCGTCTTCTCCAAAACGATCGCCCGTACGTCTTCGCTCGACGGATCGAGCACATAATCCGCTTTCATCTTCTTCGCCACTTCGCGCCGGTGCTCGTTGATCTCAATCGCAAACACCTGCGCCGCACCCACTGCCCGGGCCACTGCAATCGAAAACAATCCAATCGGACCGCAGCCGGTGATGGCAACAGACTTCGCCGCAATCTCCCCGGCCAGCACCGTGTGCACCGCATTGCCCAGCGGATCAAGAATTGACGCATACTCCAGCGGTATCGTCGGATCGAGCTTCCAGATATTCGTCTCCGGAATCACGACATATTCGGCAAACGCTCCATTCGCGTCCACGCCGATAATTTTCACGTTTTGGCAAATGTGCGCTTCGCCCGTCCGGCAAAGCAGGCACTTGCCGCAGGCCACGTGCATCTCCGCCGAAACAAAATCGCCTTCCTTTACAGTGGTTACGTCTTTGCCGAACGCAACCACTTCTCCGCAAAACTCATGCCCCGGAATCAGTGGCGGATGTATTCGGTTCTGCGCCCACCGGTCCCATTCATAAATATGCAAATCCGTCCCGCAGATCGACGCGACTTTTACTTTCACCAGCACATCACCCGGCCCGTACGTCGGCACCGGAACTTCCCGTATTTCCGCACCGGGCGCAGCCTGCGGTTTCACCACCGCCATCATTGTTTTCGGCATATCACTACCTTATGAATTCGAAATTAAAAGTTGAAAGCAAAACAACTTAGTTTACACCGAAGAAAGGACTGGCGTTTCGGACAAACGGAAGGCTGATTAGGATAAGAATGCGTTCGGCTACGCCACTCTCACCACCTTGTCATTCCGAAGCCGTTCGCAGCGAAGCGAGAACGTGCGTAGAGCCTGCCCTGAGCGAAGTCGAAGGGAACCTTGCGCGCAGTTTCTCCGCACTCACCACCTTGTCATCCTGAGCGAGGCTGGCATCGTGCGCAGCAGG
>JBEKTR010000393.1:0-2552 GCA_049515835.1 Terriglobales bacterium | reverse complement strand
ATTGGCAAGATTACACGTAGTCCAGTTTGGTCAACTTGCATGTGGTTCCTGGAGCAACAGAATCGGCATCACAGAAAGAATGCGGCAGCGTTCCGCGTAGTAACGAACAGCGCAGTCGTCGAACACGTCATTGTCATCACGTTGACTGCCCAAATGACGTTCATCCGACCGTGTTTCATAACGCATTGTCGTGGCATCTTGAATGGATTTTCGAGCGGCTTTTTCAAAATAATCTTGAACGCTTTTGTGATGGTAGTGATTGATCCACGCCGACTCAGCCGATGCCGGAACCGAAATGCTACCTCCAACTGTGCGGCCGCTTTCTGTGACGGCATGCCGCATCCCACGGTAATACCAAGAGTGCGGGTTCCGCCAATTCGCGGCGTATTCCGGACGTATGAAGCATTTCACATGCAAATTAGGCTCGGCTGCTCGGCGCGTATATTCAGCGATTACCGGTCCTCCGGGTCTATTTGTATGGCCGTTCGAACCAAACATATACCAGTGAAACGCGACACCCACCTGTGATCGATATTGCGAAAGGAATTCGCCGATACTCCGGTTGTCTCGAATGACGACGAACTCATCAGCATCGATGAATCCGACCCATTCAAAGCGACCCACTGTGCGAAGTATGCAGTCCTGATCAGCGGCCGGGGACAAGGGTACATGTTGCCAGTCATCGAACAGCGTTACGATGCCTCGGCGGATATAAGGGTCTAAAACATCTCGATGGTTGTCTTGGCTGAGCTTCTCGTAAAAAAAGAAATGCTCAATCCCCGCCGCTAAGTAGTACTCTATCCACTCTTCCAGGTAACGAGCCTCGTCGCGAATGCGGCAGCAGAGAGCCACGCCTTGCGGTTTGCCCAAATGATTTCTGGCGCAACTAACTCGGCGGCGAAAGGAACCGAAATTGGAATGAATCAGACTCTGGCCAAAATAGAGTGTGCGGGACACGAAGGGATTGAAGCGTACCTTCTCTCGCCATCTGAAATATGAGGATTCCAAGCTCAACATCATGATGTTGTCCTCTAAGCTTGAGCGCTGGCCTAATCGAATAATAGGAATCGCCAGGAGCAGTACTAGCCAAGTTGCTCACGATCCGCGGCTCACAACGGATCATGAAAACCGGAACGACCGTTTAACCTCGATTTTCTACTGTTCAATGTCCATTTTCGAGGGAGCTAGTAGAAGAAGTTTTCTCGCACAAATAAAGACTTGGCTCCGATCGCAATCCGGGCAAACGGATTCATGTGCACAGCCACATATCGAGGACTTACAACACCACCAAAACCGGTATATAGCAGAATGCTGCCTCGTGCCCCCAGGCCGGCAAAATCAAACATCAGCCCGCGGCGCGCGGACTCTTGTAAAGCTTCCCAAATCAGCAAACTGCTCGCCCCGTTGCCGGAATCGCTGCATCGGGTGGATAGTAGATAATAAGATCTAGTTTCATCCCAAACGCAAACGTTCGCTGCCACCATGCGCTTGTTCTTGTCGTAGGCCGCAAGAATTCTACCGCGTTGCCGATCCAGTGCGACGCCGATGATATTTTGACAAAGGCCGGTATCAAGTCCGTTCCGCAAGTTTTCCAGTGCAAGATTCCGCTCAAACAGTTCAAAGAATTCAGCAGGATCAGCCAGTTCCCGGATGAACAATTGCTCCCTTGCTCTGCGCACGACATTCCTAGTCTTGTCTCGCATCTCTTGCCAGAGGGTCTCGACGGGGCGAGGCGAGATCTCGTGCGTGAACTGCACGTAGGCTCGAAAACTACGTTCTTGGAATGCGATCGCGTCAGTGATTCCGGTGTGGCATTTCACGTATCGTGATGACACGGCCGGTAATTTGTCGATTAGTTCTCGGGTTATCTCCAAACGCTTCAGAAAGCGATTGCTCGGACTCCCTTCACCTTCGGCAATAGCTGGCCCCAGGAAATAGGTCAACTCAGGCATGTGCATCAGCCTCAGACCCAAGCGCTTTCGTATATAAAAGGGAAACCGTCCCAGGGTGCGTCCGCCGGCCGTTACTTCAGCAACTTCGAAGGTACCTCCTGTGGCAGCGTTGAGCCACCACTCTTCATGGAATATGGTTGGCGCCAGCGGGTCATAGGTAGAGGTAGATGACTTTCCATGATCCTGATTCGCGCATCCGCACTCTGACACATCGCCTGTTATGACTAGGGCGCCGTTAGCGGTCGATTTATGTTGTGAAGTGACTCCCATTGCGCAAACCCCTTATCGCTCCATTTAGAAAGTACTCCATGGATTGCGCAGTTTGCGGTACGTGACAAACTGCGCCGGGTTGCCGGCGTGGACTTCCATATCCGGGACGCTCTTCGTGACCACACTTCCAGCCGCAACCACCGCACCAGCGCCGACCACAACACCAGGACAAAGTAGGGCTTTTGCACCGATCCAGCAACCGCGCTTGCAAGTAATTGGTCGGCTAAACAGCCGCATGTTGGTGGATGACCAGTCATGATTGCCGGTGCAGAGATAGACGCCTTGCGACAGGCAACAGTGGGCTTCGATCTTTACCGGTGCTAAATTGTC
>JBEKTR010000392.1:0-2585 GCA_049515835.1 Terriglobales bacterium | reverse complement strand
ATCCGGAGACATCGAACCTGGGGCTATTGTCAGCGGCGCACCGGCAGTCGATCACAAGGCATGGCTCAAATACTCGGCCATTCTTCCGCGATTGCCAGAGATGTGGCGGGCTGTCCGCGGTTTAGGCAAGAAGGAATCGGAATAGACTCTATTTCCCTTTTGCCTTCATCACCATGCGACGCAAGGCTTGATTGATCCGCGTCTGGTAACCTCGCCCTTCCCGTTGAAACCAGTCGAGCACTTCCGCGTCCAAGCGGAGCGTGACTGGAAGTTTGCGAGGCTTGTACCAGCGCTGAATTTTTAGCGTCCGATCGCTGGACGCTCCGACGGGTACGCCAGAAGCGCCAGAGGCAATGGCAACTTTGGCCAACTTCGCCTTCCCCGCTTTCGCAGACACACCTTTCTTTTTTGAAGTTTTCTTGGTCATACCACGAATTTAGCACTCGTATGTACGTAACCACAAGTACAGGAAAGACCTGACTTCTGCCGCAACCTCGTGTAGGAGAGGACAGGCCCACAAAGAACTGGAACTCAGCTCTAGTCTTTGTCTTTGTCGCTGTCGGCATCCGTTGCCGCCGCAACGGATTTGCCTAAGTCCACATCCAGCATGTAGGACACGGGCTTGCCATCCTTCATCGCGGGATTATACCGCCATTGTGAGACAGCCTCGATCGCGGCCACGCCGTAATTACTGTTCGAACTAGTCTTCGCATAGATAATTGCCGGATAGCCGTGCTCATCAATAATCAATCGCAGGCTGGCTGATCCCTCCATTGGCTTCTTAGAGCCTGCGCCGGGGGCGAGCGTGGTGATTCCCTTCGGTTTAGTGACGGCGTTGCCTTTAGCACATCCATAAGCCGAGCTCGTAGAAGCAATCGTCCCGACCACGCCATCGGGGTTTGCTTTGAGAACCGTCTTACAGGGCTTATCCAAGTCCATGAGGTTGTCCACTGTGGGTTTCCAATAAGACGCAAAATGCTCATCCACGCTGGCGCTGGAAAAAATATCCCCCAACGCGCCACGAACCGAGTTGGCATCGACGGGCGGAGTGAGCGCGATGGTCACATGAACTTTTCGGCCACTCAACATTGGCATAAGCGTTGTTTTTCCGTGCGGCAATACGAGAATGACGCGCTCACCCTCTATCTGAAACGTGTTGTCTTTCACAGAGACGTCACTGACCTGTATCGAACCGAAAAGCGTCCAAGGGCCAATATCGGACGTGCCTACAAGCTGGCTATTGGCGTCAAACTTTAGGTCGTCGGCCGTGTACGGCACCAAGAGTCCAATAATTTTGTTTTGCAAGAGTGGACGCAACTGGGTTTCAACCGGCGACGAATCGACAGCCGGCGCGGCCAGCGCGGAGGAAACAAATACTATGAATAGCGGTAGCATCTTCGAGATTTTCACGCGGCCTCCTGAAGCTCAGCCGGCAGGCCACTATTAATCGCTTGCCGGACTTTTATCATAAGACTATCTCGCCCACCGAAATCCTCAGGTTCAATCGGTGGATGGAAAATTACCGTTGCATTCCCAGGAGTAATGGCAAACTGGCCCTTCGGCCAAGCTGCATGTGTACCAACGATTGTGATGGGCACGACTGGCACTTGGCACTCTTCTGCTAGATAAAACGGGCCCTTTTTAAAAGGCAGCAGCCTGCCATCAAACGATCGTTTCCCTTCTATATAGATGGTCATATTGAGATGTTCTTCGCGAATCACGGTCGCCGCAGCGCGTACTGCTGAAATGCCCGCATCGCGGTTGCCCCGATCCACAGGGACCAGCGAACCAAACTTCATGACCCGACCCAGGATTGGATAGCCGAACAGTTCCTTCTTGGCCATGATGGAAGTTCGGCGCGGAATCAGGGGCATTAGCATTGGTGGGTCAATGTTGGAAGTGTGGTTCGACATAAAGATATATGTGCGGTTCGGGTCAATGTGCTCTAGACCTACTGTGTGAACGCGAATACCGGCGATGCGTACGCCCGTCCACGCGCCCCACATGCCGATGCGATACAAAAATCTCACGTCTCCGGTGAGGATGGTCCAGGGAAATCCTATAAGGGCGGCAAATGGCAACAAGGCTGCCCAAAATCCCAGGGTGAGTAGTGTCCGGATCAACGCGTCAAAACTCCCGCGGACTGCAGTTCCGATTCGCTCTTCAACCAGGCATTGCGGCGCGCCATTTGGGCGACGGTTACATCTGGCAGATCTTCAAATTTCAGCTCAGATTGCTCACTTCCGGCAAGCGACCATTGCAATTCTCTTTCACCTTCACCATGCTCGCGGCGGATGGTGAGATGAATCGCAGTTCCGGGCGTCATCCGACTCAATCTACGCGTTAGATCACGATGCGCAGGTTGGCCATTGTATGCAATAATTACATCCCCCGCTGCCAGACCAGCTTTGGCGGCTTCGCTATTGGGATCCACCGAAGAAACAACTGGCGACTCGTTGAAGTTGCTCGTCGTCGCGAAGCCCGGGTCGCCGACCTCGATGACTGCTTGCACCAACCGCAAGCCAACTGTCTGGAAGAATTGGTCCCAAGGAATTTCTTCTGTGCCAGCAACGTACTTCTCAAAA
>JBEKTR010000391.1:0-2587 GCA_049515835.1 Terriglobales bacterium | reverse complement strand
CGGGTCTCATTACTCGTGGCCTTTCGGAGATGACCCGGCTCGCGGTGGCGTGCGGAGGCCGCGCGGAAACTATGGCCGGGCTTGCAGGGCTTGGCGATCTGGTGCTGACTTGTACGGGCGGACTGTCGCGTAACCGCAGCGTGGGGAGGGAATTGGGCCTTGGACGGAGTCTCCCTGGCGTGATTGCGGCCATGCATGGCGCCGTCGCGGAAGGCGTTTTTACCACTCAAGCCGCTCTCGAGTTAGCGCGGCGGAGAAATATAGAAATGCCCATTACTGAGCAGATGAACGCGATTCTCCATGAGGGGAAGTCCCCGCGCGATGCCATCCATGAATTGATGACGCGCAGCGCCAAAAACGAGACGCCATAAGCCTTTCGCAACGCGCGAAGGTCACACTCGTCGAGTTACCAAGAGATGCGTGCCATCCATTTTCTTGACACTTTGGTAACAGGATTAGCCTTCCATCCCAATTTAGAATCGCTTAAGTTTCAGGAAGAACGCCGCCTGCGAAAGGCGCACCGAGGCCACTTTGTCTCTGAAATTACGCATGCCATCACGCATCCCGATTCTGTATGTCATCCTCAGCGTATTGGCCCTCATCAGTGTCGTTCCCATGTATTTTTATTCCACACAGGTGGAATCGATTAACCGGGAACGCCTGATTACCAACGAACGTCTCCTGCAAAACGCGGTTACACGCTCGCTGGCTGACGACATTTCGCAACGGCAGGATTCCATCCGGCTGATGCAGGCGAATCTTAGTTCTGCATTGCAGGTTGCCAGCGGCGGTGACATCACGGGCAATCACGTGGAAGCCCCGGAGCTGCGTGCGTTGCTTGAAAACTTTGTGTCGTCTTCGGACGACCTGGCCTACGCCACGCTTCTCAATTCCGATGCCAAGGGCATTTCCGCGGGACGCATCGCTCCCGATGCATTTCTCCAGCGCGAGCTGGAACGCGCTTTTGCGGCCGCCCGCGACGGCCGCGTTTACAACGGCCAGGCACTGGTAGTGGGCAGCGGATCTTCGCAACGAACGGTGATGCTCGTTAGCACGCCGGTGAGCTATGGCGGACGTTTTCTCGGCATGATCGGTTCCGTCGTCGATTTGCAATTCCTGATCCGGCGTTTGCAGGAAGTGGATCGCGGCGGCCTCACCCCTTACGTAGTAGATAGTCAAGGCCGTCTGGTGGCGGGAGCAAACTCGGCTTACGCGACTGGCCAGGACATGACAAATCTGGAGATCGTCAAGAACTTCGTGGACCAGGGCAGTAAGGCGCAGATGGTCGCGGCAACGCGCGAATTTTCGATTGCGGGCAAGACTGCCGTAAAGATGCTGGGCACTGCCTGCCCCGTGAATAACCTGGATTGGGCGGTCATTGTGCAGAAGCCGCGAAGTGAAGCCTATCGCGGCGTTTATGAAATGCAGCGCAGCGCGCGCTTGCTGGCATTGATGGCTGTTCTGTTGAGCATCGCTATCAGTATTTTTGCTGCACGCCGCATTACGAATCCTCTTGAAGTCCTGACCGATTCAAGCAAAGCCATCGCTCGCGGCGACTTTTCACAGCGCGTGCAGTTGAAGAGCCGCACGGAAATTGGGGAATTGGCAGAGACGTTCAATACCATGTCTCAGGAGCTCGAGCATTTCGTGCTCGACCTCAAGCGCGCGGCCAACGAAAATCTCGAGCTCTTCATGGGCTCTATCCAGATGCTGGCTGGCGCGGTTGACGAAAAGGACCCATACACTCGCGGCCATTCCGACCGTGTCACTAAGTATTCATTGATGATTGCGCGCGAAATGGTTTTGCCTGACGATTTCTTGGAAATTGTGCGCATCTCGGCGCAATTGCACGACGTCGGCAAAATCGGCATTGAAGATCGCATTTTGAAAAAACCCGGCGCCTTGACTCCCGAAGAGTTCGACGTCATGAAGACCCACACCACCAAGGGCGCGAACATTCTGCGCCCGGTGGCCCAGTTGCGGGACATGATTCCTGGTATCGAACTGCACCACGAGTCGCTCGACGGCCGTGGCTATCCGCATGGTTTGAATGGAAATGACATTCCCCTTCTGCCGCGGATTATCGCCGTCGCGGATACGTTTGATGCCCTGACTACGAATCGGCCTTATCAGCAGGCTCGCGAGCCTATTGAAGCGTTGCAGATCATTCATTCCCTTTCGGGCAAACGGCTGGATCCAGTGGCTGTTGCTGCCCTCGAAGCGATCTTCAAGCGTGGCGAAATCACTGTGCCGCGGCCCTTTACACCAGCGACTGCCCCGGTCTTCACTCTTGATGTAGCAGCGAGTTCCATGGCGGCCACCGCAGCCGTCGAAGAAAGTGTGCATTCGTAGTTCCTCGGGCTTCTCTTGCCTTCTGATTCGCTCGTATTTGCGCGTTGATCCAATCGGGATGAATTCGTCCTCTCGCCGCTATAATCAAACCTAGTATTCATTTGGCACGCGTTCACATTTTCTTGCGGATTGATCTCTATGATTCGAAGCCTTTTTGGCGGCAGCGACACCGAGAAAGAAACGGCGAAGAAACCCGGATTTTTCGAGCGCATGAAGCAGGCAGTCACGCGCACCC
>JBEKTR010000390.1:0-2597 GCA_049515835.1 Terriglobales bacterium | reverse complement strand
TCAAAAGAAAACCAATGAGAGTTCCGTCGGGCGGCTGGTTCACCAGTTGCTGCAAGGATTGAGCGTACCCGACGGCAGAAAACATAACGGCACAAGCGAGGACAACGGCAAACAAAACTTTTCTTGACAAGATTCACCCCTTTTTTTTACGAACTTTTGTTCCCCACGGAAATCTTCAGCGAGGTCGTGATCGATGAATA
Source organism: Terriglobales bacterium (assembly GCA_049515835.1). Lineage (GTDB taxonomy): Bacteria > Acidobacteriota > Terriglobia > Terriglobales > Acidobacteriaceae > JAJPHW01. The sequence goes on along the minus strand of JBEKTR010000390.1, from coordinate 2,397 downwards.
CGTGAGATCCGGCACTGGATGCCGATTATAAGACGGCACGCGGCACAGCAATGCTAACAAATGTCCGGGAATGTTTTTGTAAAAACTTTCGGTATAGCGGCCTCGCGCGGGCCTTGAAGACCGCCGGACAAGGTACCGGATGGGCGGCACTACTACCAGAGTACGTTGCATGAAGAGTGGCCACCAAAAAGGCTAGTTCGGCCCTCTGACGGTGTCCTGCTTCATTTGAGCAAGAATACTGGCGACTGCGGACGATGCGGATTTCTGGCTGGTATCAATCACCAGATCGGCTTCGGCATAAAAAGGCGCGCGTTCGGAGAGAATTCGCTTCAAATCGGACATGGCTTCCGAACTTTGCGCCATGGGGCGCATGTCGCCTTGGGCGATGACGCGCTTCATGTGGTCTTCGGGCGCGGCCCGCAGCCAGACCGTGTAGCACGAGGTCAGCAAACGACTGTAGGTAATCGGCTCAGAGACAATACTTCCGCCGGTTGCCAGAACGAATTGAGTGCGGCTGGCAAGCAACTCGTCCAGACAAGTGCGCTCAAAACGGCGGAATCCGTTCTGCCCGTAGAGGTCAAACATGGCGCTGAGCGGCACAGCGCTTGCTTTCTCGATCATGCGGTCCAACTCAAGAAACGGAAGATTCAGTTTCTTGGCCAATGCGGCGCCAATCGTCGACTTTCCGGCCCCGCGCAAACCGACCAGCGCCAACCGTCCCAATCGATCCGTCAGGTGCTGTTTGCCGAAATGCTGGTCCAACCATTGCTGGATGTGATTCAGCTCGCGTTGGTCGAGATGCCGCAGAAATTCAAGCATGTATGTCAATTCCGCGGAAGACTCTGGACCCTCTCCGACGACCGAGGCAATCGGTACGTCGAGGGCCCGGGCCAGATGGCGCAAAAGAAGAATCGAGGCATTCCCACTGCCTGACTCGAGTTCAGCCAGAAAGCGTTCTGACACACCGGAGGAAATCGCAAGCATCTTGCGAGTTATGCTCCGCTGCAATCGCAGGCTACGAATTCTTTCTCCGACCAGGGAGAGATAATTTCGGCTCGCCACGTCGCCATCTGCATAGGCGCGGATGCCATTGCTTGTCGAGCGTCGGACGGGATGTTTTGGGCTGGCCATAAACCAGGGTCATCGCAGAATGGCGAAATTCGGTTCGACAATGAAGCCTCGGAGAGAGATTTTCTCCAGCGCACAAAATTGGTACAGATCCGCTATTAACAGCCAGCCCGTCTTAACGTCGGCTGCGAGTAAGACGTCCTGGAAGGGATACTCTCCCTCGAGTTGAACGAATGCGGCCTCTTTGAGTTCATTGAGCAAATGGTACATCGCATCGACATCGAGTCCGCAAGTTTCATGCAACTCCGGTAAGTAGGCGGCGTTGGGCTTGCGCGCCGGGGCATGAGAACGCATTGCTAGATCGGCGACGTGAGCCAAAAGCTTGCGGGCATCCAGTGACAAGGAGCGAAGACGGACCTCGAAATCCGCTAGCGCTGCGGCCCTGCTCTTATCCGGGGGAAATCCGCATACTTGTGCAAAGAGCTTGATCGAAGGCGCTGCTTCCCCGCCGCTGTTAGTAGGTTTCAATGTGCAACCGGCCTTTCCGCAGAAGTTGCGGTTTGAGTTCGTCCCAGTTCAACTGGTGCGCGCGGGCCACATCGCGAAACGCCTCAATCACGCCTGACTCCATGCCCTTCAGCCCACAAATATAGATGTATGCGTTGTCGTCGCGAAGCATCCGCGCCACGCTATCGGCGCGAGTGCGGATCAAGTCCTGTACGTAGGTCTTCGGTTTTCCGGGCAACCGCGAAAATGCAAGATTGATGTCGATAAAGTCCGACGGCAGCGTCTTCAGCGGACCAAAATATGGCAACTCCTCGGGAGTCCGTGATCCGAAGAACAGCAACAGATCTCCGCCTTCGTTCTGCTCACGGCGACGCCTGCGGCGCTCGGTCATGGCTCGCATCGGCGCGGAACCGGTCCCGGTACAAATCATCATCAACGAACTTCCGGGATGATTGGGCATCAGGAATGTCGAACCGAAGGGGCCGACGACTTTCACTTCATCGCCCTTCTTGAGATCGCAAAGATAATTTGAGCAAACGCCTTGTGCCGGCACGCCATCGTGGTCCTCAGCGACGCGCTTCACGGTGAGAGCAAGGTTGTTGTAGCGCGGCCGTTCGCCTTCACGAGGACTCGCAGTCGAATACAGACGAACATGGTGCGGCCTGCCGTTGGCGTCGACTCCGGGAGGGAGAATTCCAATCGATTGGCCCTCCAGCACAGGAAACGGGACTGCGCCGAAGTCGAGAACGATGTGCCGGATGTCGCTTGATGCCACATCTGCTGTGAGCCGCATATTTCCACTTACAGTTGCAATCGCCGGAG
>JBEKTR010000389.1:0-2610 GCA_049515835.1 Terriglobales bacterium | reverse complement strand
CGATGGATGAGAGCAATCCCACATGTAACAAACGATTTGCCAAGTGGGGCATCCCACAGACCGAGGAGGCCCGGCGCTCTTATCGAGAATTAATTGTGACCACGCCGGGTCTCAGTGAGTTCATTAGTGGCGCAATCCTTTACGACGAAACGATCCGGCAAACAAAGAAAGATGGAACTCCGTTTGCTGAAGCCGTCAGCGATGCGGGAATTATTCCAGGCATTAAAGTGGATATCGGTGCAAAGGACATGGCCGCTCATCCCGGAGAGAAAGTCACCGAAGGCCTGGACGGGCTGCGCGATCGGTTGGCTGAATATTCTCAAATGGGCGCGCGTTTTGCCAAGTGGCGCGCAGTCATTGCGATCGGCAGTGGAATTCCGAGCCGCGGTTGCATCGAGGCCAATGCCCAGGCGCTGGCTCGCTACGCCGCTTTGTGCCAGGAAGCCGGAATGGTCCCTGTCGTCGAACCGGAAGTGCTCATGGAAGGCGGCCACACTTTGGCGCGATGCTGCGAGGCAACCGAGGAGGTCTTACGAGCCGTTTTCGATCACATCTACTCGCAGGGCGTGATGCTGGAGGGTCTGATTCTGAAGCCCAACATGGTGCTTCCAGGATTGGCCTGCTCCAAGCAGGAAACGGTGGACGAAGTAGCCGACGCAACCGTGAAGTGTCTGTTGCGAGTCGTTCCCGCGGCCGTTCCGGGGATTGCATTCTTGTCGGGCGGCCAATCCGGTGAACTCGCCTCTGCCCGTTTGAATGCAATGAATGTCCGATTCAAGTTGCGAATGCCTTGGGCATTGGCATTTTCCTTTGCCCGCGCCATCCAGCAACCCGCGTTAGAGATCTGGCATGGCGAGGAGAGCAACGTGACGGAAGCACAAAAAGCTCTGTATCACCGAGCTATGTGCAACCGGGCCGCCCGCCAGGGGGCGTACAGTCCTGCGATGGAGGCAGATGCAACGAACAGCGCGCCGCGTTGCGGATCACCAGTCAAAGCCTTCGTAAAGGCCCAATGAAGAAACCGGACCTGCACAAGAAATTTGTCGTCGGCAACTGGAAGATGCATACCACCACCGCCGATGCAACGCACTTGGCCAAAGAGATCGCGGATGGCCTGGGCGCTATGAATATTGTGGACCGCGTATCGGTTGCCGTCTGTCCGCCGTTCCCCTATTTGGGCCTGGTCGGGGAGATTCTGAAGGGCAGCGGCGTCGCGCTCGGGGCACAGAACCTCTATCCCGAGAAGGATGGCGCCTTCACCGGCGAGGTTAGCCCGACGATGCTCCTCGATCTCGGTTGCAAATACGTCATCCTCGGACACAGCGAGCGCAGGCGCATACTCGGCGAATCCGATGCGTTCATCAACCAAAAGGTACGGGCTGCGCTGACCGCTGGCCTCGACGTGATCTTGTGCGTCGGGGAAACCCTTGACCAACGCAACTCCGGTCAGACCGAGGCAATGCTCGACCGGCAACTCACTCAGGGATTAGCCGATGTGTCCTTCGGTGTATTGAATCGCGTGACCATCGCGTACGAACCGCTCTGGGCAATCGGTAATCTCGGACACCACGCTACCCCCCAGCAGGCTCAGGACGCGCACGCCCTCATTCGCCGCCGCGTCGGACAGATGTTCGGGGAGAAATCGGCCCAGACACTTGTCATTCAGTACGGCGGAAGTGTCAAGCCGGAGAACGCGGCTGCGCTGCTTGGTCGACCGGGGGTGGACGGCGCGCTTATCGGCGGCGCCAGCCTAGATGCTGGCCAGTTTCTGAGCATAGTCCGAGCTAGGATTAGCGAGCCGCAAACAATAGGGAAATCAGCATGACAGCAAGCTGTCCACCTACTGGGCTCCCGGCGTAGAAGGCTTGGGAATGGTTTCGTGCCTAGCAGTATCGTGGCTAATTTCGTGGAAGTCCGCCAAAGGCATCGAGCCCAGGGCGTCGCCACACCTCCTGGTGAGCAATTTTTAACTGCGACCCGAAAGTAGCATGCATAGCCTCACCATGCGATCTGTCCGAAACAGTACAGTCTCCCTGATAGCGCCGTGCCAGACTTGAGCCTGCGCATGTTGAAATTAAAGAAGACTGACAAGGCAGAGTCAGAATCGGGGCCCAAGCATGGATCGAGAGCGAGCTGAAATCCCTTTCCCTCTTCGAACTACGGCCATGGAAACTGCGAAGGGAAAGTAGTGACGCCCCGCTTTGGAAAACCCTTTCTCGAACTTCAGAGAGCCGGAACTGGACGGGCGACTCTCAGTTGCAGTGGAAAACCAGCGACCAAACACTTCAGCTTGTGAAGTGAGTCCAATTTTACATGCCAATGAAGAACAAAACGAATAGTTCCAATGGCGGCACAGTCGTCTCAGTTCGAGGCGGCGTGGTTGATGTGCGCTTTGACAAATGCTTACCCCCAATTTTCACGGTTCTCCGCGCTGGAGCGCATAGCCAAATCGTAGTCGAAGTCATGGCACAGCTTGACGCGAGTCGCGTGCGGGGCATCGCGTTGACGCCCACACAAGGTTTGGCCCGCGGAATGCCGGTCGAGGATACGGGCGGTCCATTACTGGTACCCGTTGGCAAAAATATCATTTCGCGAATGTTCGATGTGTTC
>JBEKTR010000388.1:0-2620 GCA_049515835.1 Terriglobales bacterium | reverse complement strand
GGCCGGTTTCTTGGTTACCGGCTTATCAGGGAACAACCGGATCCAGATCTTTCCACCACGCTTAATGAACCGCGTCATGGCCACACGGCTGGCTTCGATTTGGCGATCGGTGATCCAGCCAGGCTCGAGAACCTTCAAGCCGTAATCGCCGAAAGCCAACTCACTGCCACGCCAGGCTTTGCCGGTCATGCGTCCGCGCTGCTGCTTGCGGTACTTAACTTTCTTTGGCATCAACATAAAATTTGTCTCTGTCTTGGTCCCTTATTTCGACAGCTAAAACGCCCCAGCTTCCTGCCGCTGATCGCGCTTTTTCGCGGGAAGAATCTCTCCCTTATAAACCCATACCTTCACGCCGATCACCCCATAAGTGGTTCGGGCTTCGGTGAACCCGTAATCAATGTCGGCCCGCAGCGTATGCAACGGCAAACGGCCCTGCAAATACCACTCAGAACGCGCGATTTCGTTGCCGTTCAAGCGACCGCTGACGCGCACCTTGATTCCCTTGCAACCGAAGCGCAGCGCCGAGTCCACGCTCTTGCGCATGGCGCGGCGAAAACCGACGCGCTTTTCGAGCTGCAGGGCGATGGCCTCAGAGACCAGTTGCGCGTCCAGTTCAGGCTTATGCACTTCCTGGATGTCCATGAAGACTTCGCGCCCGGTGCGCTTCTGCACGTCAGCCTTCAGCTTGTCGATTTCGGCGCCCTTGCGTCCGATGATGATGCCAGGACGTGCCGTCTTAATGATGACGCGCAACTTGTTGCCAGGACGCTCAATTTCGATCGAGCTCACGCCCGCCGACTTCAGCTTGTCCTTCAACTCGGCCTTGAGTTTGACGTCTTCAAGCAATAGCTTGTCGTAATCGTGCTCGACGAACCAGCGCGACTTCCACGGCTTGGTGTAGCCGAGGCGGAAACCGTAAGGATGAACTTTTTGTCCCATCGTTATTCCTTTAGCCCTTCATACCTTCTGTCCTGCATTCCGTAATTCGCTCTACATCCAGATCTTTCGCTACGCTCAAGATGCTGCCCCGAGGCTCGGACGTCTCGCAAAACGGCATCACTTGCGAACGGCCTTCTTTTTCGCTGGCGCAGACTTCTTTTTCGCGGTGCCAACTGCTTTCGCGCCGGCTTTCTTCTTTGCCGGAGCTTTGACCGCACCCGCCGACGGAGCTTCTCCGACGACCGTGGCCAGATTGCCGTCTTTTCTTGGCCGCTCAGCTAGCGTCAACTCGATGTGCGCGATGCGTCGAACATAGCGGAACGCCCGGCCCATCGGCGCGGGACGGATACGCTTCATGCGCGGCCCATCGTTGGCGATAGCCTGTTTAACGTAGAGATTGTCTACGTCAACATCGATGCCCTTTTCAGCGCTCAAGTAATTCGCGTTTTCGAGAGCCGAGCGCAGCAATTTTTCGACGCGCACAGCAATACGCTTGTTGGTGAAGGTCAGCGTGTTGAGCGCATCTTCCACCTTGCGCCCCTTGATCAAATCAAGGACGAGCCGCGCCTTCTGCGGAGAGACGCGAACGAAACGGGCTTTGGCTCTGAATTCCATATCGTGTCCTTACGCCTTCGCCGCCGGAGCCGCCGCAGGCGCTGCCGCCGGCTTGGCCGCGGTCTCAGTCGCCGCCTTCATGGAGTGCCCCTTGAACACCCGCGTGAAGCTGAACTCACCCAGTTTGTGGCCGACCATGTTTTCCGTGAGATAGACCGGAATAAATTTCTTTCCGTTGTGTACGGCGATGGTGTGGCCCACCATTTCGGGGATCACAGTCGAGCGCCGCGACCACGTCCGCAGCACCTTTTTCTCATTGCGCGCATTCATCGCGTCAATCTGCTTTTGCAAATACGCGTCAATGAACGCACCTTTTTTTGTTGAACGTGCCATAAATTTGCTTTACCTCTGCCTCGAAATCCTCAAGCTCAAATATTTCTCGTCCGGCTTGCTACTTGCTGCGACGGCTCACGATGAATGCATCGGTCCGCTTGTTGTTGCGCGTCTTGTATCCACGCGTCGGTTGTCCCCACGGAGTCACAGGGTGACGCCCGCCGGAAGTCTTGCCCTCACCACCGCCGTGCGGATGATCCACCGGGTTCATCGAAACGCCGCGGTTGTGCGGGCGCTTGCCCAGCCAGCGCGAACGTCCCGCTTTGCCAATGGTGATGTTTTCGTGATCGGTGTTGCCGACCTGTCCGATTGTCGCCATGCAATCCTGCGCAACTTTGCGGGTTTCTCCCGAAGGCAGCTTCACCAGCGCATAGTCGCCTTCTTTGGCGACCAGTTGGGCCGCTCCGCCGGCAGTGCGCACCATCTGCGCGCCCTTGCCCGGCTTTAACTCGATGTTGTGAATCGTCGTCCCCGGCGGAATGTTGCGCAGCGGAAGCGCGTTGCCAACCAAAATGTCCGCTTCCGGCCCGCTAATGATTTTTTGGCCCACCTTCAATCCATCCGGCTGAAGGATGTAACGCTTCTCTCCATCGGCGTAATTCAGCAACGCGATGCGCGCGGAGCGATTCGGATCGTACTCGATGGTCGCAACGACTGCGGGAATACCCTGCTTGTCACGCTTGAAGTCAATGATGCGAAGCATGCGCTTATGACCGCCGCCAATGAAACGCAT
>JBEKTR010000387.1:0-2621 GCA_049515835.1 Terriglobales bacterium | reverse complement strand
ATGCGCAAACGCTAGCGGCACAATCTACACATGCCCCCTAAAAGCAAGTTCGGGGGCTTCAGAATTGATTGTGTGGGATGCTGCCGACGTCAATGGCTGCTCGAACGATGTGTGCGGCAGCACGTCTTTTTCCATACCGACTGGCTCATCGTTCACGCAATGCACCGATCTCGCGGGTGACTCCTGCACCAACCCCATCTCAGGCGGCACAGTCTTGATTGGGGCAAAGCCGGCATTGCTCCACTAGAATTTATATGAAGTCGCCCCTGCATCACGATATCAACCTGATGCAGGGATTTTTGCGTGCCCGTCGAAAAACAGATGCGCTAGACTGAACTCGTGACCTATTTAAGTCGACATCGTCCGGCTTCTTTATTGATTCTCGGGCTTTTCTTGTTCCTTTTGCCCTTTCTCTCGTCGGCCCAGCAAATCACACGCGATTTCTTCGCTCTCGATATGAACAAGGCTTCGCATGTCGGAGGGCAACAATCCCCCTGGCCGAACGAGTGCTGCCGCGGAGCTGCAGCTTCTGTAGATTTTGGCGTGTGGCGCAGTCTGGGAGCACAAGTAAATTGGGACCAAATAGCTATTGGATCGAATCTTCACGGGGCCAATTGTCCGCCCCGTCAGGGCTCCGATCCCCAGGATCCTTGTTACCGCTGGGACCGTCTCGACGGCTATTTGCGTCAGACGGCCGCGAATCATCAGGAAGTGATCTATACAGTCGTCGACACCCCCGATTTCGCCAACGGCCACACCAGCAGTGAGTTTCCACCATCCGATGTTGACGGCGCGGATCAATATCTGAAAGATTTTGCCACCGCAGTCTATCGTCATGTGAGCGCCAATGGCTGGCACATCAAGTACTGGGAATGCTGGAATGAACCCGATGTCCGCAACGAATACAAGGGTACGATGCAGCAACTCGGCAACATGTGCCGGGACATTCGCAACACGATCAAACCACTTGATTCGACCGCGCAGTTTATCTCGCCGGCGTTTACGTCTGCCAGCATCCTCGGATACCGCCGCGTGATTGATTCGGAGCATTGCGCGGACGACGATTGCAGCCTGATGCAGCGCTACCTCGCCGGCGGCGGGGGACAATTCGCCGACATCATCGGTTATCATGGCTACGGTTTTCCCGATCCCGTTGATCCCTTGTTCGACAGTAAATTGCCGGGCGAGGCCATCCGCTACAACGTTCCCAATCTTCTTGCAAACGTGAATGCGATAGTCCGCCGGACCGGCAATGGCGGCAAGCCCGTTTGGATGACGGAAGGTGGAGACGGACTTCCCTCTACCAGCGAAGACGCGTTAACCAATGACGATCGGCACGCCGCTTTCGTTGGCCGTTATCTGCTTCAATTCATGGGACGGGGCACATCGCTGGTCGCCTGGTATGGTTGGGATTTCGGGGCACCCTTCGCGCTTCTCGCCGGGCATCAAGGCGATCCCGATGACCGGCTCAACAAGGGCGGTCTGGCCTTCCGCGAGATCTATGCTTGGACCGCGGGCCGGGGTGCAACGATGGTGAAACCCTGCACTCCCAGCGGAACGCTTTACACCTGCACGTTGAACGACGCGCAGAGCAAAACGATGATTATTATGTACGACACTTCGAAAGATTGCAGCGGGTCGGCCCCTTGCGAAACTTCCCCGCAGAAAGTAGGCGCCGAGTTCACCCAATGGACGGATCTCGAAGGAAGTGTTCACGCCATAACGAACGGCACGGCCCTGGTCGGACGCAAACCTATTTTGCTGGAAGAAGTATCGAAGAAAACGCATTGACCGGGACGAGGAGTCCCGGTCATGCAAAGATATTCGGATGATTGTCTTACTTTGCCGAAGTTCCCTGTTGTTCCGAATGCGCGACATAACCGTTTGACGTCAAGTTCGGAGAGTTCGTGTTCTGCGGCGCAAGCATCCCAACGCTGGCGCCGAAATATTCCGCAAAGAAAATCGGGTTCGATGCCCCCTCGCCAAGTATTCCGAGCGGACCTGGGCTTAAAGAAGGGATGGTCCACTCCATGAAGCCGCCATTGGGCACACCTGTAACATTGGTAACCGTCGGAGTCACATAGGTCGTCTTGTGACTTAATAATGTGGTCGACACCGGCGTTGCGGGATTGATGACAGGCGTAGCTACAGTCTGCGTTTGTTTCGCAGTCTTCAACGTTCCAGGCTGTTGCGAAGGATCCAGGAAACCGATTTTGCCAACTGCGCGTTCAGAAAAATAAAATGTCGTGCCCACGACAAACACATCCGGAATATCGGCGGAGGGGGTTGGCACAGTCCACTCCGTCACATTGTTGGTCGTGGCATTGGGATTCAGAATGCCGACCACACTGGTGGCCAGATCTCCGAAGTAGATTTGACCGTTGACAAAATGCAGATGCTCAACCTGGCGAACACTTGGAATCGTCCACTCCGTGATGATATTCGTCGAGGTATCGAGCATGCCGATTTTGTGGGTGGCGAGTTCGGCGAAGAATACCTGAGTGCCCGCGCCAATGCTCACGCCACGCGGCGTGGAACTGGGAGTCGGAATGGTCCATTCCGTGAACGTCTCGGTAGTCGGATCAAGCAATCCAATCCTGTTTCCGAGTGCTTCGCTGAAA
>JBEKTR010000386.1:0-2691 GCA_049515835.1 Terriglobales bacterium | reverse complement strand
GATTCTTCGTGAGTGTGGTTTGTCCCCGATCCGGAAATGTGGTCTCGAACTCCACGTTCCTTGCAAAGGGCATTCCGTTCGAGCCCATCAGCGGATTCAGGATGTCGTTGCAGATTCCGGAAACGGTCCGCGCGCGAATCAGATCGCCTTTGCATACCTGCTCCCCATCGCCCCCTACGGCCTGATAGCTGGGATTTTCTTTGGGCAGCCGCATTTCGGGCCAGGTCTTCAGGGCCGGACCGCCAACATTATCCTTGCCCGTAATGTAAGTGCGCCACGTGCCGGCGTTGTCGAAGAGATTGAACTTGATAAGGGCGACGCGCTGCGTTTCGAGGTCCAACAGTGCGCCGGTGACGCCACGAAACGCCGGCCCCTTCTTCGAAAGATAGCCGGTAGGCAGGGAGGTCGCGTCGCCGGTGCCCCAGTATTGGGACCAATCGACCCACGGGGTGAGCCGAAACTGCAGATCTCTCTCGCCGCGGCACAGCGCTTCAGCGTCAGTCACCTTGCCGAGAAAGCGCCGCGCGCGATCGTCGGGTATTTTTGGCAGGCCGCTCAACAGCGATTGCGCGCACGCCTTGAGTTCCTTTGCCTCTTCGAGTTTTGGATTCGGCGTGCCGTCGGCGGCGGCGGCAAAACCGCACAGGCAAAAAAATATGACAGTTTTCATAGGCTCACATCGCATAGTGACCCTCGCCGCGCAAATATTTCCAGAAACTATCCCGCAGCCTTCAATGTGGCTTGGGATATCACCGACGCCTTGCCATATCCAGAGGCTAATTCGCCATTGGTGAAGCTGAGGTTCCCGGGACGATACGAGCTATCGTGCACGGCTCGTACGTATACGCTGTCCGCCAGTGTGGAATCGATGGCGACGGGCCTGCTTTTCGGAAACGCCCACAAGACATTCCAAGACTCGTGCTTCGTATCAAGAGCCAGCTTTGGGTCCATGGGAAGCGCGTATTTCGACTGCACGCTGGAATCGAATTCCAATCCGAGCGCGGCCGCCTTGCTCATCATCCAGGCGAGGGTGAGATCGGAAAGCGCGGAGCCGTCGGAATCGTCCGGATAACTGCCTCCGACATCGCAATGCACGCCAGTGAACCAGACCTGCTCGAGCGTCTGGCCGGGTGACGGCGACGTCCAAAGTGTGGCGGGAAATTCGGCGCGTCTCTCGTCGATAGCCAGCGCATGGTACGCGTTCAGAACGTCCGGGTGCAAAATTGTATCGAGAAAGCCGTACAGAAGCGGACTTACGCCGCCGAATATCGCCGGTATCCCCAGCGAGCCGACCGTGTCCCATACTCCAACCATGCTGAGTTTGGCATCGAACAGATCGCAATTTTTATTCAATTCGGCGAGCAATGCGGCACGCTGGTCTTTGTTGCGATAAGCGTTAAAAGCCGTCTCGACCACGTCGTCGGTGAAATTCTGCGTCGGCAGACCGCAAATGGCTATCATGCCCGCCAGACAGCGGGCCGTATAAGCGCCGCGGCTGAAGCCGAAAATGAAGGTCTCATCCCCCTCCTCATAGGCGTGCGCTATCTTCGTGTATCCATCTTTGATCTTTTGAAAAAGTCCCGCTCCGAGGGCGCCTCCCGCTAATTTCTGGATCAATATTCCATCGGAGCCCACCCCGTCGTCGTAATAGGGAATCTGCTCCGCGCTCGTGGTGAGCGCTTTATAGATCTTGTAAACGTTAGTATTTTTCCCTGGTTCATCCCAGGTTCCATCCGCGCAAAAGATGATCCGTTTCCCCATTGTTTTTGTCAGTCCTTCGGTGACGTTTGCTAATTATGCACGGAGGAAAATATGAAATCAAGCCAAAAGATTAATTGAGCAAACGAGTATTTAAGAATCTAAGTGTGATCCTCAGTACGACGCGCTGAGCCAGCTGAAAGCGATCTCCGGGTGTCGCAAAAATCGCATGGGTCCGGGCATGGTGTGGGACGATAGCGCGAGTGCCATCGAAAACTATGGTGGGCGCGCAGGGACTCGAACCCCGGACCTCCTGCGTGTGAAACAGGCCGGCTCCCCTAACTCCATGATTACACAAGAAATATTTTCGTATTAAAATTCAATTTACGCACCAAAAATACGCTCGTGGGTGGGCAATTGGGTGGGCTGTTTCGCGACCAATCGCTCGTGCACGGCGCACCGAGTCAACCATCTTGTTTCTGCTTATCATTCATCCGACTTTGACATCCGAGATCCGAATAGTCACTCTCTTGCCTAATGCCCTTGCTGCACGCGTGATCGTGTCCAGGGAAACAGAAACGTTTGTCGGGTCGAGCAGTCGATCAAGCTGTGATCGGCTTGTATGAAGCTCCCTTGCCATCGCCAGTTTCGTTTTGTGCTGCTTCTGCATCGCCCGCTCCAACTGCCAGGCCAACACGCGCTTTACGGCGATTGCCTCAACTTCCCCCCGAACGCCTTCTTCTTCGAGAAAGCTGTCGAACGTCGAACCGCTGTGATCGAATGCTCCACCGCGATACGCGGCCCGGCTCCTCGCCCGCGCCGCCACAATTTGCGCCAATTTCCGCGAAGACGCCGATTCTTTTCCCCTCGATGTCACGGGAACCTTTCGCTCTCTCAACCGAGACCGCGGGCGCGCTGGAACAGCAGGGTTTCCGAGTCGCGCTGCCCGAGTGGTGGACGCGCCGTGAGTCGGGAGTTGACGTGTGCGCCCGC
>JBEKTR010000385.1:0-2710 GCA_049515835.1 Terriglobales bacterium | reverse complement strand
GCCTATATTTTCGCTTTGACTGTAAGATGCGTAGAGAAATTTGCCGTTAGGTGTCGCCGAGATGCTACCACCCTGATAATCGAAAGCTACATTCACATTTGTGTAGTTGCCCACCTTTTCATATCCCGTCGCTTTCGAGAATGCGGCTATATCGCTCGTGCCTGTATCCGCAATGAAGACGCATTCGGCATTCTGCGTAATTGCCTGCTCGACATCGGAAAAATTAATGGCAGTCAAGCCCGCACCCCCCGTCGGTAGAACTTTTATTAGCGTCAGGGCGCCCGTTGCTGTATCAAGCTCATAGAGGTTTCCTGCGTTTTCCGTAATCGAATTAATGTTCACCAGTACATATTCAGTTTGCGCAGAACCGAAACGGCAAAAGCCGACAATCACCATCAGCGTCAAGATGGAAGATAAGCATTTCATGAGGAACTCCTTGCCTTGTCGCTTGGGGAGGGGCATCGAGCGTCTCCATGCTACTACACGTGCAGGAGTCGCGATTGAGGGATTGCGGCGAGCCGGTCTTGTCTATCTTGTCGCGGGACTCAAGGGGACGCGGCGGCTTTCTACGTCGACGACACTTCCTGGGAATTGCGCTGCTGCCGGAGTTGTTCGAGGAACTGCTCCTGGCTGATGTCGTGATGATTGCGCAGCAGGTCGAGCAGGGGATCGTCGATCTCATGTCCTTCGTTGGCTAGATCATTGGAAATATTGGCGTGCAGCGGGCCGGGTGAAACCAGCAGTTCGGGCATGGTGCCGGGGCGGCTGCTGAGGAACTCAATAAATTCGGTGACTTGCTGCCGTTGCTCGGCGGTACGGGCGGCGAATTCGATGCCCATGCCAAAGTTGGGGTGCATGACCTGCACCATGCCCTTGACGCGAACTTCCATGCCGCTCGCCGTGAGGCAGAGCACCACGCCCGATTGTTCGGGGAATGGCGACTCGGTTTCGACGTAGCATCCGCCTAAAGTTAAATCCGTTAGTTTGCTATGGGCTACCGGATCGGGGTCGGGCGGCAATTCATCCGCATGCGCCTGCACCCAGGCCTTTAAGTCGGCGCGTTGTTGTTCCGAGAGATCCACGAAGCGAACCCCGCATTGACCGTTCTTGCTGACCCAGGCTGCCTCGCCGCAATATTCGCCTTCCACGTCGCTGCCGGGAAGAGAAAATCGTACGCGAATGGCAGCGCCGGGGCGAGTGGATTGCTCGTTGAGCAAGTCCATGCCGTCTTCGCTCAAATCGAGCAGAATGCTTTCAATGGGTTGGCCGCCGTCAATACTGACGAGAGCCGGAATCTGTACGGGAACACGATAAGATCCGCGACGTTCCCGCTTGATTAACGCGGTTGCGGCGCGCAGGCCAGCTTCGGCGTGAATCGGAGAAATCGGTTTATACAAAACGAAATTTGCGCCTTCGCCAAAAACTTTTCGCAGGCGCGTCTTATCGCTGAGGAGGGCAATGGTGACGGTCTTTTGTCCTTCCACCGCTTGGGCGCAGGCTTGCAGGGCGAGCGTGGCGCTGTGCGGGTCGTCGAAATCCACGACCACGGCGTCGAAACGCCGTTCGTTCAGAAGGCAAAGAGCTTCGGCATAGCTACAGAGTTGGGCTTGCACGCCAAAACGCGAAAGAATCGGCGTCAGGATCGAAGCCGCTTCTTCATCTTTCGAGATCAAAATGGCGTGGAATGGCATAAGCGCGCGAGTCGGCCCGGCAGTGAGATAACGAACCGGTTAGGGCCAGCGTGGAGTCACGGCGCGAGCCGCGGGTTTAGCCGCAGACAATGCGCTCGATGCCGCTGCTTTGGCGGCCACGGGCTCATCCGCTTCCGGCAAAATGGAGGCGTCGTCGTCGTCCACGTCTGCCAGCAAGGGCGCAACTTCACGCAGCTTTTCTGCTGCCTGTTGCAAAATGTCGATTTGCTTGCCCAGTTGGGCGTACTTGGCCTGCTTTATGCGCAGGACCTCGTGAATGTCTTTCATTACATCCCCCTATGGACGAATGTAAGGAGTGGCATTGTTGGGGTCAACGGTAATCCCGGAAGAGAGATTACGGCGGTAATGGGGAGGGAATCGATGGGCCGACGTATCGGATGGGCCCGATGCGGAGGGACGTGCGGGTCTTCTATGGTAGAATGGTATCTACAAAAGGTAGAATAGTACCAATGAGCCTAAATATCAAGAATAAGGACGCCCACAAGCTTGCTCAACAACTCGCCCGGCTTACTGGCGAGAGTATGACCGAAGCCGTCACGGAAGCGGTCCGGGAGCGGCTAACGAGGGTGAAGGGCGACCAGGATAACAAGCTTGCCGACCGTCTGCTCGAAATTGGCCGTGACTGCGCGGCGCGCCTGAGGGAACCATTTCGCTCGGCGGAGCATGCAGATCTTCTGTATGACGAAAAAGGGCTGCCGAAATGATTCTGGATACTTCAGCCCTAATTGCGATTCTCCGGTTCGAGGCGGAAGCGCCGGAATTTGCCAGGATCATCGAAAGCGCCGTCAAAGGCGGAAGGCAGGCCCGAATTTCGGCTGTGAACTATGTGGAGACCGGAGCGGTGATTGACGGCAGCAGGGACCCGATTGCCAGCCGCCGCTTTGACGAATTGATGGAGGAGGCGGAGATCGCAATTGAGCCGGTGACTGAGACGCAAGCTTACATCGCACGCCAGGCTTACCGTGACTTCGGAAAAACCAGCGGCCATCCGGCCAAAT
>JBEKTR010000384.1:0-2722 GCA_049515835.1 Terriglobales bacterium | reverse complement strand
CTATACCGGTGGAACCAAAGTGAATCCGACCTACAAGGACGTCTGCTCCGGAACGACCGGCCACGCCGAAGCCGTGGAAGTCGAATTCAATCCCCAGGAGGTTTCCTACCTTGAGCTTCTTGCCACCTTCTGGAAGAGCCACGATCCCACCACGCTAAATCGCCAGGGACCGGACTTCGGCACACAATACCGCTCGGCGATTTTCTTCCACGATCCCGAACAGGAAGCAGCCGCGCGCGATTCCAAAGCGATCCTGGAAAAGGAAGGCGTTTTCAAGCGCCCTATCGTCACGCAGATCGTGCCGGCATCAACGTTCTATCGCGCCGAAGAATATCACCAGCAGTACTTCGAAAAGCAGGGCATACGCTCCTGCCACACGTAGAGTTCACGGGCTCGGCCCAGGAAATCCATCGCGCCGGCTTTAGCGCGACCCAGGCGGCTGCTACAATGGCTGTTTCTTGTAATCCCAAACTACATATCGAGGCCTGATGGCTGAAATCCAACCGTTTCGCGCGTATCGCTACGACACCAATCGCGTCGCTCTGAAGGACGTTCTCACCCAGCCCTACGACAAGATCAGCCCCGAGATGCAGGATCGCTATTACGCGGCCAGCGCCTACAACCTGATCACCATCGAAAAGGGACGCGTGCTTCCGGGCGATTCCGATGGCAACAACGTCTACACGCGCGCCGCGAAAAAAGTGGACGAATGGATCGCGGAGAAAATCCTCGCGCAGGACGCCGCGCCGAGCATTTACATCTACTCGCAGGAGTTCCTCGTGCCGGGGACGCAAACCCGCCGCGTCCGCATCGGCTTTATCGCGCTGGGGCGCGTGGAGGATTACGATGCCCACGTCGTCTTCCGCCACGAGCGCACACTCTCCGCGCCCAAAGCGGACCGCATCGAACTGTTGCGGCAAACGCGCGTGCAAACCGGGCAGCTATTTCTTCTGTATGACGATCCGTCACGCATCATCGACAGCCTCCTCGAAGACACCGCGCGCAAAAGCACTCCGCTCGAGATGACCGACGAGTACGGCGTGATTCATCGGCTGTGGCCCGTGGACGATCCGGCGTTTGTGCGGCGCATCCAAAGCGCGATGAAAGATAAAAAGCTCGTGATTGCCGACGGGCATCACCGCTACGAAACGGCCTTGAACTATCGCAACGAAGGCCGCGCCAAAGCCGGCAAGGCGGACCCGCTCGCCGCTTACGAATTCGCGATGATGACGTTCATCAATACCCACTCCAAGGGTCTCACGGTTCTCCCCACGCATCGCGTGGTGGGTAATCTTGCGAATTTCGATTTCGAGAAGTTCCGCAAGTCGTTGGCTCCCTATTTTGATTGGTATGCCTACCCCTTTCAGAATCCCGAGGAGCGCGCCACCGCGTTTGCGGAATTCCGTAAGGACCTCGAAGGCGAGAGCCATGGACGCCGGGCGATTGGCGTCTACCCGGGAGGTGGGTCGTTTTTTCTGTTTCTCTTGCGGCGCGACGCCGACCTTGAAAGCGTGCTGCCGGATATTTCCGAAGGGCAACGCGGATTGGATGTGGTGCTGCTGCACCGGCTGATTCTCGACAAAGGACTGGGCATTTCGGCGGAGGCGGTAGCTGCGGAAAAAAACGTGGGCTACGAGCGGGAAATCGAAGCGGCGATTGCGCGGGTCGATCGGGGCGAGGCGCAGATTGCGTTTCTGCTCAAAGCCGTCCGCGTGCAACAGGTGGCCGATATCGCGCTTGCGGGCGATGTTCTCCCGCAAAAATCCACGGACTTTTATCCCAAGCTGCTGAGCGGCGTGGCCATCTACCGCCCGGAAGGCCGGCTCTAGCGCGTTTGCGAAGGCGCAAAGGGCGCAAACTGAGCGTCTTAGCTTGACACTCGCTGAGCCAGGGCGTATTTTTGCACCTCCACGGAACGGGAAGACGCCCCGCGTTCCGCGTTGACGTGGAGGCCTAATGACCACCCCAGCGAGTCATTCGGATTCTCGAGTCAATTTATCCGTCACCCCAGTGAAGAAGGGAAGTGCCGGTCTTCGCTTACATCTGTTAACTCTCGCTCTTAGTGCGCTTTTCTTCGCAACGCTCCTTTTCGCCCAGGGACAACCCACTCCTAAAATCACCAAGGTGGATCCACAGTCGGGAAAGGTCAGTGACAGCATTACTGTTTCAGGCGCCGACCTGGGGAAAGATGCGGTAGCAGGCGTATTTCTCTCGGACGACAAGTCGGACTACAAAGCAACGATCGTAAGCCAGGCTGCTGACAAGATCGTGATGAAGGTTCCCCAAGTAAAGCCAGGCGGCTACAACCTCTCGATCCAGGTGGGGGGCACCACACTAATCGAGCCGGTCCGTTTCACCGTCCAGGAATAATTCTCCGCTCCGCGGCCCGAATGCATTTCGATGGCGAATCCCAAGCTATTTTTCCGGCTGGATCAGGTATATTTATGCCGAAAACCAGAATGGACACGGGGAGGTTTTTAGATGGAGCGGAAAAAGGCGTCTGATTTTCCTCAGGAATTGCTGGATATATTTGACGGCTACGTTCACGGCGACATCGACCGCCGCGCATTTCTCGACGCGGCGAAAAAATATGCCGTTGGCGGGTTGACGGCGACAGCCATCTGGGAAAGCCTCCGCCCCAACTACGCTTTCGGCCAGCAGGTCCCCAAAGACGACCCGCGGATCGAGACCGAATACACGACCCTCCAGTCGCTGCAAGGCA
>JBEKTR010000383.1:0-2755 GCA_049515835.1 Terriglobales bacterium | reverse complement strand
ACCTTCTATTCGCTCTGCGATTTTCTCCATTCGTAGTAGCTCTCTTTTTTACGGCAATCCTGGGTTTACCCTCTTATCTGTTGTTGGAACCGCGAACCTCGCATGAGTCGTTCGGGACCACCACACTAGTGCTCGGGGCGGCCTGTCTGCTCATGTTGTTGAATGGAGTGGTCCAGGCTTCCATGGCCCACCACAGGACTCGGCGTGCCATCGCGCTCTGGCTCCGGGGGTCGTCCCGGCTGAACCTTACATCCATTTCGCTTTCCCATCGCGTTGGTCTGTTGGTGACGCTGGGGACCGTCCCATTAACATTGGGCATTCTGTTCACTGTAGGATTCACGCTTCCGTCTTTCGGACTGCTCGATCCGCGCGCAACCGATGAAGGCCTCTGTCTGGTGCCGCTGATCCTGGCATCGTGTTGCATGCTGATTACGTCTGTGGGAATTGCGCGAGCGCTGCTGGCAACAGGGGATGGCCACCTTGGACCAAGCGAACAGACTGCTCCGGCAGGTGGTTTGGACGACAACGACGCAGTGCCCGTGTTTCAAACCAGCCCGGATGCTCCGACTCTCACGGTCGCCGGAATTCGGACTCCTAAAGTGCTCGTTTCCCAAGCCGCCCTGGCAGCGTTAAGCGAAGGAGAATTGCAAAGCGCGCTGCGGCATGAAATCGCCCATGTGGATTCGCGCGATAATTTCAAAAAGCTCTTGCTGCGTTTTCTTTCATTCCCAGGCATGTCGCGACTGGAGCGGGCCTGGCACGATGCCTCGGAAATGGCGGCAGATGATGCCGCTGTCTCGAGTCTTCCGCAGGCATTTGACCTGGCTTCGGCATTGATCAAGATTTCGCGGATTGCGCTGGTGCAGCATGCCGAACTGACCTCCGGCTTCCTCCAGACCTCGCCCCGGCTCAGCATGCGTGTGCAGCGGCTTTTTGCGTGGCAAGAGTGGCCGGCAAATGACAATGAATCGCGCGCGTGTTGCGTGATCTCTCCGGCCTTAGTGGCGGTGGCGTGCCTGATCGCCTTTTATAATCCCATGCTGATTGGCCTGCACCGGTTCATGGAGCGCTTCCTCATTTAATACTTAACTTCTGCGCGATTTTAGTTTTTGCGCGCGCGGATGACTCGCGGAATTCCCTGCAAGTCATTGCTAACCTCCACAGCTTGCCATCCGGAAAGAAGTTGCTTCACGCCTGGCGCGACAGTTGCGCTGATTTCCATCACCAACCATCCGTGTGGCTTGAGCACGATTTGAGCTTGCGGAACCAGCCGTTCATACACTTCCAGACCCGTCGCTCCCGCGAATACGGCTTGACGCGGTTCGAACTTGCGCACTTCCAGCTGGACTTCGTCTTCCTCGTGCTCGCCGACGTAGGGAGGGTTTGAGACCACGAAGTCAAGAGTCGCCGGTTTCGCCCCTGCCAATAGGTCCGCGTGCTTAAAGTCCACCCGATCTGCCAATTGATTTCGGACAGCGTTGGCGCGGGCAATTTCGAGCGCGACAGACGAAACGTCAACCGCATCAATCTTTGTTTGGGACAATGCTGCCTGGGGCAACTCTTTGGCCAGCGCGAGGGCGATGCATCCTGAACCGGTACCGACATCAATAATGTAAGGATTGGCCACCTCGCGCGCCAGCGCTAGGACGGTTTCAACGAGAAGTTCGGTTTCTGGCCGTGGGATCAGCACGTCGGGAGTGACGATGAAATCGAGTCCCCAAAATTCCTGGTGGCCGGTAATGTATTGCGTTGGAACGCCAAGGATGCGCTCGGCGATGACGTGATCGTAGCGATCCTTCTCTTCGCCGGTCAGAACGCGCTCGGGATGCGCATAGAGGTATGAACGATCGCAAGAGAGCAGGAACATAAGCAGCGTTTCCGCGTTGAGGCGCGGCGAACCGACGTTGGACGCCGCGAAACGGTCGACTGCGGCCGCGAGCGCTTCTTTTAATGTGATGGACAAGGTGATCGGAGACTCGCCCCAGCGCTGATTTTCTTCTTATATCTTTTCTTCGGGAAATTCGACTGGCAGACCCAGAGGATCCGTGAAACGATTCGTCAGATTGATGAGTCCGACGAGAATATGCAGATCCACGATCTGCTCCTCGGAGAAGTATTTCTTGAGCACAACAAAGTCGGCGTCGCTCACCTCGCGAGGAGTGCGAGTTAATTTTTCTGCGTAAGTAAGTGCGGCAGCGTCTTTTTCTCCGAACGAGCTGAAGCTGCCTTCTTTGAGTGCCTTCCAATCGTCGGGCGTAATGCCCGCGCGCTTCGAGGAAGCCAAGTGATGCTGCAAACAATAGTTGCAGCCATTAATCATGGACACGCGAATGTAAATGAGCTCGTAAAGCTTACGGTCGAGAGAGCGGCCCACGCTGGCGTAGAATCCAATGAAATTCTTGAGCAGGTCAGGGCGATGAGCCAGGACTTTTTGTGCATTTGCGGGCTTACCTCGCAGGGTCTTCTCGTATATTTCTTTGACTTCGGGCGTTGCATTTTCGGGTTCAACCAGTGAAATACGGGCCATGTGCCGCTCCGATCTTAAAATCTCTAAGTTGGGCTGTTTGTATAATAAAGCAGCAGCTGCGTGTGTTTTCGCGTACGTCCCGGGAAATCGTAAGGAGTCTGGCGATGAGAGCAACGATGACCGCTTTCCTACTCTGCCTTTCGTTGGCGATCACGGCCGGGGCCCAATCCTCCGGGCCGGAAGCGGACAAGGCGCGAATCCTGGCGTTAGAAAATGCATGGAACCAGG
>JBEKTR010000382.1:0-2761 GCA_049515835.1 Terriglobales bacterium | reverse complement strand
CTTCGCGATAGCGCGCAAGCTGTCCGAAGTCATCAGTGAACATGCCAATGTGGGACGCGCGGTATTGATCGAGGCCGGGGAATCCCGTGGGGGGGAGTGTCGTTTGTTGGGAAAAACCTGCGGACACGAAACCGGCAAGGGCGATCAGGATTTTGCGAAGGTGCATAGCTCCAGAGCATACTGCATCGCGTCACGAAAAATTCATACGAAAGGTTGCATCTTCACCGGAAACTCTAGCATCTTGCTGTCATGGAATATCGCACACTCGGTCATTCTGGATTAAAAGTTCCGGTCCTCAGCTATGGCACAGGCACATTCGGCGGCCAGGGCGATTTTTTTAAAGCGTGGGGGAGCAGCGATGTTGCCGAAGCCACGCGCCTGGTCGATATTTGCTTGGAGGCAGGCGTAAATCTCTTCGACACGGCTGACGTTTATTCGAAAGGCGTTTCGGAAGAGATTTTAGGCAAGGCCATTAAAGGCCGCCGCAATCAAGTCTTGATTTCCACCAAAACGACGTTTCGCATGGCCGAAGGGCCCAACGACCTCGGTTCGTCCCGGCACCACATTCTGCAAGCTTGCGAGGACAGTCTTCGCCGCCTCGGCACGGACTACATTGACATCTACCATATGCACGGCTTCGATGCGCAGACGCCCATAGAGGAAACGGTGAAGACTCTCGATCATCTGGTGCAGAGCGGCAAAGTACGTTATCTGGCGTGCTCAAATTTTTCCGGATGGCACTTGATGAAGTCCATCTCGACCGCCGAACGATATGGATGGGATCGCTATTGCGCGCACCAGGTCTATTACTCGCTCGTTGGAAGAGATTACGAGTGGGAGTTGATGCCGCTTGGCATAAAGGAGAACGTCGCTGCGATCGTCTGGAGTCCGTTAGGGTGGGGAAGGCTCACGGGCAAGATCCGCCGTGGGCAGCCATTGCCAAAAGTTAGCCGACTGCATTCGACTGCGGAGCAGGGCCCTCCAACCCCAGACGAATATTTGTACAAAGTTGTGGATGCATTGGATGAAGTGGCCAAAGAAACCGGCAAGACGATTCCGCAGATTGCGTTGAACTGGCTGCTGCAGCGCCCGACTGTCGCAAACGTCATTGTGGGAGCGCGCAATGAAGAGCAGTTGCGGCAAAATCTAGGCTCAGTGGGATGGAATCTTTCGAAAGAGCAAGTCGCAAAGCTCGATGCTGCGAGTGATCAGACGCCGATCTATCCTTACTGGCATCAGCGGCAGTTCGAGAGAAATCCCAAGCCGGTGTAGGGTGCAAATTTGCATGCTCACATTCCGTCGTAATTCGGCCCGCCGCCGCCCTCGGGGGGAACCCAGGTGATGATCTGGTAAGGATCCTGAATGTCGCAGGTCTTGCAGTGCACACAGTTTGATGGATTCAAGCTGATGCGCTTGCCAAAAGGCTGGCTTGCGTCGTCCACCATTTCATAGACATTGGCCGGACAGAAATTCTGGCATGGACTGCCAAATTCTTTCACGCAACGCGAATTGCAAATATTGGTGTCGTGAATGACGAGATGCGCGGGCTGATCTTCTTCGTGCTTGGTGCCTGAGTGGTAAAGATCGGTCAACTTATCGAACGTTAGCTTGCCATCGCCTTTTGCCGGGCCAAGATTTTGCGGCTCTTCCGCGCCGCTCGGGTCGGTATATCGCACCTTCTCCATGTGTTCATAACCGGGTGTCGAAGGATAGCGCGCGTGCAGGCCGCGACCTCCGCTGATCATCTGCAACCCGGTGTTGAACATGCCGGCAAAAAATCCATTTTCGAACCCCTGGTGCATGTTGCGGACGCCCCAGAGTTCCTCTTTGATCCAACTGGATTCGACGCGGCTCTGGTGATTGAGCAACGTCGCTGCCGATGCATCGTCTTTGATTAGGGCGTCGAATGCAGTTTCGGCAGCCAGCATCCCACTCTTGATGGCGAGATGAATTCCCTTGAGCCGCGCTGAGTTCACGAATCCGGCAGAGTCGCCGAGAATCATCCAACCATCGCCTGCGAGTGGAGGCAACGCAAACCATCCGCCATATGGCATGGTTTTTGCGCCGTAGCGAATCATCTTGCCGCCTTCTAGCAACTTCTTCACAAACGGATGCTGTTTGAACGACTGCAAAATATGCTGCGGATCGACGCGCGGGTCTTGATAATCGAGCCCTGTAACGAATCCGAGCGAAACGATGTTGTCTTTGCCGCCGTAAATCCAAGCGCCGCCGTACTCGTGAGTGGTCAGCGGCCAGCCCATGGTGTAAATCACTTCGCCCGGCGCGATGCGGCCCGACGGAACTTCCCACAGTTCTTTTATGCCGACGCCGTAAGTCTGTGCGTTCGAGTCTTTTTCGAGGTCAAATTTCTGGATGAGTTGTTTGGTAAGTGACCCGCGCGGCCCTTCGGCAAGAATGACGACTTTGGCGTTGAGGTCATAGCCCGGCTCGAAGTTCGACTTCAGACGATTTTCTTTGTCCACGCCTTTGTCATCAGTGCGAACGCCAGTGACCCGATTGCCGTCGTAGAGCAGTTCCGAGCCGGCGAATCCGGTGAAGAGCGTTATTCCGGTCTCCTCAACTTCGCTGCCCAGCCACTTCACGAAGCGATTCAGCGAGATGACGTAGTTGCCGTGATCGCGCAGCGGCGAAGGCGTGATGGGAAACTTGACTTGATGCTTTTCCGTAAAAAAGTAGACGGCCTCTTTGATGACTTCGGCATCGAGCGGTGCTTCTTTCTCGAATCCGGGCAGCAACTCGC
>JBEKTR010000381.1:0-2837 GCA_049515835.1 Terriglobales bacterium | reverse complement strand
GCTCCAGGCTCAACCACGCCGACCACGGGAATCCGCGTGGCGGATTGGATTTCATCGAATGCCAACGCTGTCGCCGTGTTGCAGGCAATCACCAGCATATGCGCGCCCTGCCGTTGCAGAAAATGCGCAGCTTCGACCGCATACTTTGCCACCGTTTCGGCAGATTTCGAGCCGTAGGGAAGGCGCGCGGTATCGCCGAAATAGAGGTAGTCGGCGCCAGGCACGAGTTCAAGTAAAGCTTTAAGGACGGTGAGTCCGCCAAAACCGGAATCAAAAACGCCTATGCAGGGTGAGGGCATGAAGTATAGATAGTACCGCAGAGCGTATGGTACGGGAACTATGCAGGAAGGGGCGCGCTGTAACTTCACGTTTCTGTGTTAGGGTGTTCCGCTGCGGATCCCCTTTGCGTCTTCGGCCCTCTAGGCTAGTTGGCGGTAACTCGGATTTCATCGCCTCCGGAATCCTCGCGCCAAGGGCATTCCTCATAGTGGGAAAAGTCAAGAGTATAGTTGCCCCAACCACTCGTGGCCATGCGTAAACGATCTGGATAACCGAACATCTCTGCAAGGGGGACTTCCGCGGCGATTATTACGGAGTCGGCGCGCCCTTCCATACCCTTGATGAGAGCGCGGCGTGAACTCAGGTCGCCCATCACGGTTCCCGCGTACTCTTCGGGGACCTCGACCTTAATCGCCATCATTGGTTCGAGCAAAAGTGGAGAAGCCTTCCGAGCCGCTTCCTTAAATGCAAGAGACCCAGCGATCTTGAAGGCCATCTCGTTTGAGCCCTCTGCATGCCAGCTTCCTCCGCAAAGAACGGCGCGGAGGTCCACGAGCTCGTTTCCAACCAAAATGCCGCCCCTCATTGCCTCTTGAACACCGAAATTGACGGCTTGCACAGATTGTGGTGGAAGCACATCATCGGGTACTTCATTAATAAATTCGTAGCCAGTGCCACGATCCAACGGCACCAACCTGAGTTTTGCGTGGCCGTAAAGGTGAATGCGGGATGCAACGCGAACATACTTGCCTTCGGCCTCTGCGACCCTACGAATGGTTTCTAAGTAAATGGCTTCGGGCCCGCTGAAATCGAATTGGAATTTGTGCTCATGCGAGAGGCGGTCGCGGATGATCTCAAGGTGCAATTCGCCCATCCCCTTAACGCCGATTACGCCGCCGTCAGGATCGGCCTCGATTCTAATGGTCTGATCGTCGCCAGCCATTTCGTCTAGAGCGCGAAGAATGCGGACACGATCACTGTCCGTTTTTGGGATCAGTGAAATCGACGCAATTGGGCGGGTTGGTGTCTTCGATTCGGTCACGGTGATTACCGCTTCGCGCTGCCCGCTGTATGATCAGATAGGCTTTCTCGCTCCGCTGGACAGCAGGGTCCCGGCGGAATCGGCGAACCGTGGGGGCACGTCGCCGGATGCCCGAGAAACGTACATATCTTATCAGTCACTCCTGGACTGAGGATGTGTTCAAACTTGCAGGCTTGCTGCTCGATTTCGCTTTCGCTATCCATGGCGAGGCTGTCGGTGAACAGGCGCTCGGCGAGGCGATGGCGGCGAATGATGCTGACGGCGCGTTCACGCCCCCGATCGGTGAGTTCGATGATGAGACTGCCATCGCCGAGAGAAGAAGCAGTGGGCTTGAGCGCATCATGGCAAGGATTGATGAAGGGCTTATGGTGATGGGGCTCAGGTGGGTGCGGGCGCGCAGTGACCAATCCGAGAGCGACCATTTTTTCAACAGCGATGCTGACGGGCAGAGCGCCGTGGACTTCCATGTGCTCGAGTTCGGCGATCTGGTTATTTTCTGCGAGTGCCCAGAGCTCTTCGAGGACTTCATCAAATTGCTCGTCGTCAGCCATGGAGAAAACTTCGCTGGAGGCGATCTTGCCATGGTGCAATTCGATACGGCGGTCAGCAAGGCGGGCAACGACCGGGTCGTGCGTGACCATCACGATGGTTCGGCCTTGTTGATGCAATTGCCGCAGCAGGCGCAGGACGATTTCTTCATTGACGGCGTCGAGATTCCCAGTGGGCTCGTCGGCAAGAATAATCTTCGGATCATTGATGAGGGCGCGGGCGATGCAGACGCGCTGTTGCTCTCCGCCGGATAGTTGCGATGGCGTGTGATGGGCGCGGTCTTTGAGGCCGACGCGGTCTAAGGCGTCGAGGGCCTCTTGTTCGTCGGTCATGCTGTGGAAGTATTGTGCGAGCATGATGTTTTCGACGGCGTTGAGGTAGGGAATCAGATGAAATTGCTGAAAGATGAAACCGATTTTCTCGGCGCGCGCGCGATTGAGTTCGCCGCGGGAGATTGCGGCGACATTCACATTGTCGAGCCAGATTTCGCCGGAGGTTGGGCGATCGAGGCAGCCAATCAGATTGACGAGTGTCGACTTGCCGGAGCCGGACGGGCCCATGACCGCGATCCATTCCCCGGGAGCGACTTCCAAAGAAAAATTGTCGAGCGCGCGAATTTCTCCCGCGACGTCAGTCCGGGCAGGATAAACGCGGCTGACGTCTTTGAGCTTGATCAACGTTTCACCGCCGAGAAGGCAGAGCGCGCAGACAAGCTACAAACGTAACCACTAAGGACACCAAGCGACTCGAAGGAAAGTGCGCGCCTGTGTTTATGCCGGGTCATGTGCAGTTACTCGCCCCTCAAGATGATAGCTGGCTGGACGCGGCGGAGCAAAGTAAGAGGCACGATAGCGGCGAGCAAGGACACGAGGATGCTACCAGCGAAAATTGTCGGAAAAAGACTGAAGCGCGGAGAGACTGGCGCATGAAAATTTGCGCGGCCAATCCAGACGGCGACTACGATTCC
>JBEKTR010000380.1:0-2860 GCA_049515835.1 Terriglobales bacterium | reverse complement strand
TCCACTGCCAATCCAGAACTTTCAGATATTCCGGCGGCCACGGACAAGTGACCCAGTTGGGCGCGGTCGCATTCGGCGAATCGCCGGGGCAACCGGAAAAATCAACAACCACAGGCACCCCAAGTTTCTCAGCCAGCAGAATCGTCCTGCGGCTCGCGTCGCGGTCTTGTTGCGCGCGGGCCTTATCGGGATGCAGTGCATTACCGTGGCAACTCAGCGCGCTAATGCTGGCTCCATGATCAATCAAAATCTTCTTGAATTCAGTTAGCTTGCTCGCATCTTCAAGCATCGTCAATTTGCAATGCGCGTCGCCCGGGTAATTGCCCGTGCCGAGTTCGACCGTATCGATTTGCAGAGCTTTGAGTTTCTTAAGGACCGCTGGAAGGGCGAGTTGCGACAACAACGGCGTAAACACTCCGACGCGCATACCAATACCTCGTCCCTGCAGAATTGAAATCGCCCACGCCTCGCAGCGGTGTGGTTATTTTATTGCAGGTTTTTCGGGACGAAGCAATTGATAACTGACGAAGGCCACTTTTGTGCTGTCAGGAGACCACGACGGCACATTGATCGTGCCTTGCCCGCCGAAAAGCTTGACCAATACCGTGATCTTCGCATTGTCTATTTTGTCGTCAACGATGCGCGCAAGGCGCAGTTGCACATCTTTGTTAGGCGGATGTCCGACCACATCGCTGCCGTAGGCGAGAAAGACCATCCATTTGCCGTCTGGCGAAATATGGGCAAACCAGTCGTTCGAATCGTCGAACGTAATCTGTTCCTGCTGGCTCCCATCGGCGTGCATGCGCCAAATCTGCATATGGCCTGTGCGCTCGGAGTTGAAATAGATATATTTGCCATCCGGAGAATACTCCGGGCCGTCATCAAGTCCCTTGGCTGTGGTCAGTCGGGCCTCGTCTCCGCCCGCGAACGGGATTTCGTAGATGTCGAACTCTCCGTTGCGCCGCCCTACAAAAGCCAGCGTCTTGCCATCCGGCGACCATCCATGCCAATAAGACGGGGAATTCTGCGTGACCCGCCGAGTCGCTCCGCCAGCGATCGGCACGATGTACACACTCGATTCGCCGTCCGCTTGCGACCCATCGCTAATCGCGAGCCATTTTGAATCGGGCGAAATCCCATGATCGTTGTTGCAATGCGTAGCTGATCCCGTATCAATCGTAGTAGGCGTGCCGCCTTCAACAGGCAGACGCAGAATCCGGCCTTCGCTGTTGAAGTAGAAATCCCTCCCGTCATGGCTCCAGTTCGGCGCTTCGAAATGGCTGGCCGCCGTATAAACCACATACCGTTCCCCGCTCGCAATTTCGACAGTCTCAAGCGAACTATGGAGCACGAGTTTGGCGTCTGAGGATGACGAGCTTGTCTGGGCAGGTAGGACTCCACCTGCGGACACAAATAACAGAATGAAAGAAGCGAATGCCGATCGCACGTTTGCACTCCAAGGCGGAAGATTTCACTCGCCCGCGTAACGCATTTTAGAGAAGCCGCGCGGTAGATGCAAAACCCTACATCCGCGCGCCATCCGAGCAGAGGAATCAGAAGCCATTTTCAGCAGTTATATTTTTGGTCTCCACGCACTCGTAAGTTTTCCCTGTGTCCAGGTTTTTGTACTCTTCGGTTCTTCCGTTAGGCCAGTTAATGACCACGCGTTCGATCTTATCTCGCTTGCCGAGACCGAAAGTTATTGGAAGCTCTGATTGAGAAAGGTAACTCGATCCGCTGCGAACCATCCGCGACTGGCTCGTACCTGCATAGAAAATGCGCACTAATGATCCAATTGCATCGCGGTTCGATTGCTTGCCCACCAGACGAAAGCGGATGCTCTTGTTCCCGGCAAGTTGGTCGTTCCGGTACAGATAGGCTGGGCCATTGTTCGTCGTGAGCAGAATGTCGAGATCACCATCGCGATCAAAGTCGGCATAGGCGAGGCCACGTCCAACTTTGGGTTGGTGAAATGCCTCTCCAGCTTCTGAACTCACATCGCGGAATGTGTCCTTGCCACTATTCAGAAAGAGCTGCGGCGGCTGCGCATACCCTACGTTACCGCGAATATTGCGCACGGTATCGTCAATGTGTCCGTTCGAGACCGCTAGATCCAAAGCGCCATTAAGGTTCGCGTCGAGAAATGCGCATCCAAATCCCAGAGTATTTTTTGAAGGAAGTCCCACTCCTGCTGAGATCGCAATGTCTTCGTATGTTCCGTGGCCAGCGGCTCGATAGAGCCCGATCATTTCGTTATCGAAATTGGTGATGGCAATCCCGGGGACGCCTGAATTTTCGAAATCGCCGACGTCCACGCCCATCCCGGCCCGAGCCTTACCATCGGCACTGAAAGCGATCCCTGCTTCGACTGCAACTTCTCCAAACGTCCCGTTGTGCGCGTTGCGGTAGAGCTTGTTCGGTTGGGTATCGTTGGCGACGAGCAAATCGGGCCAACCATCCTGGTCGTAATCAAACATAGCCACGCCCAAGGACTTTGAGCTACTGTCGAAAATTCCACTGCTCGCCGTGAAATCTTCGAAGGTTCCGTCGCCGCGATTATGGAACAGCCAACACGTCTCACCCCGATAGGCTTCCGGTGTGCAGTACGATTTATGCTTTCCATCGAGGCTGCAAAATACGTCGTGTTCGGGCGACCACTTCACGTAATTGCAGACAAATAGATCCAGCAAGCCGTCGCGATCGAAATCAAACCATAAGGCAGAAGTACTGAACGCCTCGCGGCGATCAAGGCCGCTGGCGCGGGTCACATCCTTAAATGTTCCCTTGCCTGTGTTCTTGAAGAGCCGATTCTGGCCCACGCACGTGATTAGTATGTCTGGGAATCCGTCGTTGTTATAGT
>JBEKTR010000379.1:0-2868 GCA_049515835.1 Terriglobales bacterium | reverse complement strand
CGCCGTCGCCCTCGATCGCGCCGGTGTCGCCTGCATGATTCTGGAAGGCATGCCCCGCGAGGTGGCTGCGATGATTACCGCCGAAGTGAAAACGCCGACCATCGGCATCGGCGCTGGACTCGATTGCGACGGCCAGGTGCTTGTGCTGCACGACATTTTAAATCTGACCTTTGCTCCCGCAGCAAAATTTGTCCGCCGCTACGTCGATGCCGCGGAATTGATCTCGCACGCCGCCCATGCATTTCGCGCCGACGTGACCTCGCGCCAATATCCGGCAGAAAACGAGTCATACCATTTGCCCCGCGAGACGCAGGCCGCTCTCGAAACTGTGCTCGACCGTAAGCGGGCCATGAAGCGGTGAGCCTGAACCGATGAGATATGATGCGATAAAATCAGACCGATGAGGTTCGTATCGACACTCCTGATATTGCCCGCATGCATCGCGCTGTGCGCCTGTAATCACGCGCCGGCTGCATCTCCCGCGCCAGCTCCAACATCGTCCCTGCAAATTATTCCGGCCGCGAGTCCTGATGCAATCGCCAAAGCCGATGTGCATGATTGGAAGAACCCGTATTTAATCATCCGGCCGGAAGGTCTTGCGCTGCTCGATCTTTCCAATCACGAAGAGAAAAAGCTCGCCCCTGATGAACTCGCCGCGACGCTGGCGAAGTTGCCGCCCTCCGCTTGGCCTTACGGGCGCGTGATTGCCGTCACCGTCAATGAAGCCCAGGCCTCCGAGGATGAAAAAATCCAGCTGCGCAAAAACCGCGCCCTCGTCGCCGGCACTTTGAAAGATTTGCAAATCTACGTGAATTGGATTCCCTGGACCTAGGGTATGTGACGAACCAGACTCGCTCGCAGGGAATAAGTACGAAACGGGCACGAGTCGGCAACCGCGTAGCGGCGCAAGAATGCAGCCCACGGCGAAAGCCGTGGGTCACGGAGCAGAGCGCGACCAAGCCCCGCAGGGGCGAAAGACACCAAGCACCGCATGCACGTCATTCACACCATTTCCGAAATGCGCGCTATCGCTCGCCAACACGCCGCGCAAACCATCGGCTTCGTCCCCACCATGGGCGCGCTCCACGCCGGCCATCTCTCCCTGGTCCACGCCGCAAAAAGAACCTGCGACGCGGTCGTCGTTTCCATTTTCGTGAACCCAACCCAGTTCGGTCCCAACGAAGACTTCGCTCGATATCCCCGCACCTTCGCGCAGGATTGCGAGTTGCTTAAAAACGCCGCCGATTTCGTCTTCGCCCCATCCACCGAAGAAATGTACCCACCGGGTGCGACAACCTACGTGACGGTAGAAGGTCTAAGCGGCAAACTCGATGGCCGCTCCCGCCCCGGCCACTTCCGCGGCGTTACGACCATCGTGTCCAAACTTTTCCATATCGTCCAACCCAACATCGCCTTTTTCGGACAAAAAGACGCCGCCCAGGTTGCAGTGATTCGAAAGATGGTGCGCGATCTGAATTATCCGGTCGAGATTGTGGCCTGTCCCATCGTTCGCGAGCCAGATGGCTTGGCCATGAGCTCGCGCAATGTTTATCTCACGCCGGAAGAGAGAAAATCAGCGCTCGCGCTTTCTAGGTCACTCCAGAGAGTGGAACAGCTTTTCCGAAACGGCAGCCGCAATATCGAAGAATTAATTTCCGCAGGAAGGCAAACTCTCGCCGAAGACACCGGTGTCAAACTGGATTACTTCAGTATCGTAAATCCAGGAACTCTCGAAGACATTCGAGAACTCGATCAACCCGCATTGGTCGCCGTCGCCGCCTACGTCGGCAGAACCCGCCTCATCGACAACATCATCCTGGAACTCTGACCCACCCTAACCACCTTGTCATCTTGAGCGGACTAAAATCTGCACCCACTCTAACCACATGTCATCTTGAGCGAAGGGAATCTATTCGCTTGCGAATAGACTCCCGCAGTCGAAAAGCCTGCCCTGAGCCCGCCGAAGGGACCCCGTGCTCCTCGATTCCTCTACCGGCCCATCAAGGAATTCTCAAGGCACACTTGGCTGCCCCACCATTTCGTGCTCTTTGCGAAAGGGTGGGAACACCTACGAACCCACCGCACCCTCCGCCGCCACCTTCCCATACCACTTCCCTGAATCTTTGACTGTCCGCTGCTGTGTCTTGAAATCCACATACGCCAGCCCAAAGCGCTGGCTAAATCCGTCCTCCCATTCAAAGTTGTCCATCAGACTCCACGCATGGTATCCCCGGACATCCGCTCCATCCTGCATCGCCCGCTGCAATTCACTCAAATAGGCCCGGTGATATTCAATGCGCTGTGCATCATGAATCGCGCCATCCCCGGATAAAACATCCGCATACGCGCAGCCGCTTTCCGTGATCTCAATCGCCGGACGCCCATAATCGCGCGTAATTCGCGTGACCATGTCGTACATCGCTTTCGGCCAGACTTCCCAGCCCACGCCCGTCAGCGGCCCATGCTTCGCTGGATACATCTTCACCGGAAAAATCCACAGCTTGGGATCAAACGTCCGCTCCGCCGCAGAAGGCGCCGAGGCCATCGTGCGGTAATAAAGATTGATGCCGATGAAATCAAGCGGCGCTTTCACCAACTCCATGTCACCCGATTTCACGCCCATTAGAAATCCGGGAAACACGGGAAACGCTTCCGGATATTTCCCCTTCAGTGCAGGTTCCAGAAACCACAAGTTTGTAATCGCATGCAACCGTTCCGCTGCCAGCTTGTCTTCAGCAGAAGTCGTTGCCGGCTCGCATGGAGACATGCTGAATGCCGTTCCCACGCGGGCCTTAGGCCTCGCCGCCTTCAGCGCCTTGAATCCTGCCCCCTGCGCCAGGTTCACTGTGTGCGTCGCCCGTAAAAAAT
>JBEKTR010000378.1:0-2871 GCA_049515835.1 Terriglobales bacterium | reverse complement strand
GAGAATGAAGCTATGCTTCTGCGTGGTGTCGCGGGCGATGAGTCCATAGAACTTTGGAATCTCGCCGTTGATCAAGGCGAAGTCCGACATTTTGATCCATGCGACAAGCTCGAAGGGTGTAGGGATGTCGCCGGGCTGTGGTTCTGGTTGTAGATTGCTGCGGTCGCGTTTGAACATGGTGTAGGCCGCGTCGACAAACTGGCCGTAGAACGAAGCTTGTGCTTTATTGAGGGGAAGATTCATGGATGGGCCTCCTGTACAGATGTGGTGCGGACGCCCCGTCCGCGAAGCGATTGCTTGCCGCTTAGTTCTTGACGATTATTTTTTGTCCGTTAAAGCTTCGACGCCGGGCAATTTCTTGCCCTCGAGAAATTCAAGCGATGCGCCGCCGCCCGTCGAAATGTGAGTAATTTTGTCAGAGACGCCAGCCGCCGCAACCGCCGCGACCGAATCGCCTCCGCCCACAATGGACGTTGCGGCTTCATTGGCGGCGATGGCCTGCGCGATTTTAAACGTGCCGCGCGAGAAGGGAGACACTTCAAATACGCCCATGGGCCCATTCCAAATGATGGTGCGAGCATCGGCAATTTCGTCGCTGAACAAGGCGATTGATTTCGGGCCGATGTCGAGGCCCATCATGTCAGCGGGGATCGGCTGGCCGGGCGCGATGGTGTGCACGACCGAGTGGACATCAATCTTCACGGCTACTATGTGGTCCACCGGGAGCAGGAATTTCACGCTTGTGTTTTTCGCATGTTCGAGAAGTTGCAGCGCCAACTCGAGCTTGTCATTCTCAACCAGCGATTTGCCGACTTCGTGACCCTGCGCTTTCAGGAACGTATAGGCCATGGCCCCACCGATGATGATTGTGTCGACCTTGGTCATCAGGTGCTGAATGACGGCAATTTTGTCGCTGACTTTCGCTCCGCCAATAATCGCGACGAAGGGGGTTTCAGGATGCGACAGAGCTTTGCCGAGATATTCGAGCTCTTTCTCCATGAGCAATCCGGCAGCGGATTTCTTGATGTGATGGGTGATGCCGACGGTTGAGGCGTGGGCGCGGTGCGCGGCCCCAAAGGCGTCATTGACGTAATAATCTGCAAGGCCGGCAAGTTCCTTGGCGAAAGCATCGTCATTGGCTTCTTCTTGCTCATGGAAGCGCAGATTTTCGAGCAACAGGCTTTGGCCTTTTTCGAGCTTGCCCGCCATCTCGACCGCTTCCGGGCCGACGCACTCGGGGCAGAAGCCGACGTTTTCGCCGCGGGCCAATTCTTTGTCGAGCAACATGCGGAGACGCTCGGCCACGGGCTTCAGGCTGAGCTTCGGGTTGGGCTTGCCTTTGGGTCGTCCGAGGTGCGAAGCAAGGATGAGGCGCACGCCGCGGCGCAGCGCATACTCAATCGTGGGCAGGGTCTCGCGGATGCGCGTGTCATCCATCACGCGGCCGTCTTCGAGCGGCACGTTAAAATCCACGCGCATGAAAATGCGGCGGTCGTTCAGTTCCAAATCGCGAATGGACAGTTTGTTCATGGCTGAAACATTGTAAACGCTATGTTGGTTGTCTCACTTTAAGCTGCGTGGGTCAATCCCAGGGCCAGCCTTATTTGCAAGCAATTTTCTTGACCTCGGGCGACCCCGCAACGCTCACGCTGGGATCGTACGTCACCTCGCACTCGGAAATTCCCGCGGGCAACTCTTTGTCGAGCGTGATTGTTGTGTTGGCGTAAATGCAACGCAGCCAGATGCGATATTTCGAGTCCCTCGAAAATTTCCAGATCGCATAAGCAAATCCGTTGCGCTTGGTCCATTTGTCATAGACCAGGCTAGCGTTCTCACTGGGAGGCCCACTGTATAACGTGATTCCCGATAACGGGCTGGGTAGATCGCTATGTGATAAGGCCCAACCCGCCGGGGCATTCTGAATCTCCTGCGACGCCGTCACTGAGGCAGGGCAGTAGTTATCACTTGCGCTCGCGAATGCCGCCGCTGCGATAGCGATGCTGAAGCAAGCGACGGCGAACGTTTTGCACATAATGTTCTCTACAGCCCCTTGCTGCCCAAGTAGTTGATCAAATCGCGGACGCGACAGGAGTAACCCCACTCGTTGTCGTACCAGGAGATGACCTTTACGCAATTGCCGCCGACCACGGTTGTCAGGGGCGCATCCACAATGGAAGAAAGCGGATTGCCTTTGAAGTCGGACGAAACCAGTTCGTTCTCTTCGTAACCGAGGTAGCCTTTGAGCGGGCCCGATTCGGATGCCGCTTTCAAGGCCGCGTTGACCTCTTCTTTCGTGGTTTTCTTCTCCACAAAGGCGACCAGATCGACTACGGAAACGTTCGGCGTGGGCACGCGCATGGAGAATCCGTCGAGCTTGCCCGCGAGCTCGGGCAGCACGAGCTTTAACGCCTTGGCCGCCCCCGTTGTGGTCGGAATCATAGACAGCGCGGCCGCACGGGCGCGCCGCAAATCTTTGTGCGGAAAATCGAGAATCACCTGATCGTTCGTATAAGAGTGGATGGTCGTCATCGTTCCGCTTTGAATCTTGAAATTCTCGTGAATCACTTTGACGATCGGCGCGAGGCAATTGGTGGTGCACGATGCGTTCGAAATAATGTGATGCTTGGCCGGGTCATAGACTTGGTGGTTCACGCCGAGCACGACGGTGACATCCTCATTTTTCGCCGGAGCAGAGATGATGACTTTCTTCACCGTGCCGCGCAGGTGCTTCTTCGCGTCATTGGCATCAGTGAAGCGGCCTGTGGATTCAAGCACGACTTGCGCCCCCACCGATTCCCAGGGCAACTGTGCGGGATCTTTCTCGGCGAAGACTTTGATCTTTTTGCCGTCAATGCTAATGCTATCTTCGCT
>JBEKTR010000377.1:0-3644 GCA_049515835.1 Terriglobales bacterium | reverse complement strand
ATCGGCCAGCACCGCATCGAAAATCGGCAACTCAGCCCGGTCGGCAGGCACTGGAACCCCCGACTGTCCCATAAGCGCCAGCAGCCCCATCGTCTTCAGCGCGACCGTCTTGCCGCCCGTATTCGGCCCCGTAATCACCAACTCTCGCGCATCGCCGTCGAGCTCAATGGTAGTGGGGATAATCTTCCCGCCTTTGCCCTTCAAATTCCGCTCCAGCAAAGGATGCCGCGCATTGCGCAAGATAATAGGTTCACGTGGGGATGGACGCCCTTGGGACCCCGCCCTTAGCGAAGTCGAAGCATCCGCACCGAGCACGCCTCGCCCATCTTCACTCAACACAACCGCGACGCAGTTGTAATCCTCCGCAAACCGCGCCTTAGCAAATTGCAGTTCCAGTTCACTTAACACATCGGCCGCCGCCAGAATTTCCCGCGCCTGCGCGCCGATACGGTGTGTCATCTCCAGCAGAATCCGGTGAATTTCCGACTGTTCTTCTTCGAGCAGGCGCACTAACTCGTTGTTCTGCTCGATTGTCTCCAGCGGCTCGATGAAAACGGTTTGCCCGCTCGAACTCGCCCCGTGGACCACGCCCTGCACCCGGCGCTTCTGCTCCACTTTTACCGGAATCACAAATCGCTCGCCACGGATCGTAACCAGTTCGTCCTGCACCGTCCCGCCTTCTGACAGCCGCCGCAAGTAGCCGCGCAGCGACTCCTGGATCTGCCGCCGCTGCCTTTCCATCTCCCGGCGTACGCGCGCTAGTGCCGGTGAAGCGCGATCATCCAAAGTCCCATCCGGCAGAATCTTGTTGCGGAAGCCCCGCAGAAACTCGGTAAAATCCACCACTCCCGCCGACAACTGCCGGACCGTCGACCACTCGCTCCGCATCGCCGCCGGAGGACTTGCCACAATCTGCCGCCACTCCGCCGCTCGATCAACTAGCGCAATCACATCGCGAATCTCGGTAGTCTCCAACGCTGCCCCGGAGATGCTCGACTTCTCCACCAAGCCCGTTACGTCCTCGAGACCGGAAAAATCGAACCGCCCACCCACTCTCCGAAACTCGCGGATTTCCGACGTCAACGCATGTTGATTCTCGATCCACACGCGGTCGGTCGAAGGCGCAAGTGTGCCGACGCGGTCCTGCCCCAATGCCGATTGCGTATATCCGCGCAATAGCTCAAGCAGCGATTCAGATTCCAGCACACGGGCGCTGGTATGGGAGAGCAGGCTGGAAGGCATCGTCGCTATTATCGCAGAGGGCAAGCCCGACATTTTCGATCCAACGATTTTCCCTGTGAACCCTGTGCCCTCTGTGGTGAAGCCTTCCCTCAAGCTCGCCTGTGACCCAGATCACACCACGAAGTTTCGCCCAATGCCATGATGAGTAAGAGTTGTCAGCCCCAAGCGGAGTCGAGTGACCCGCTCTGCTAAAATCGCCTTTTAGGAAGGGCCTGTACCCGGCAAAATCTTATGGCATTCCCCATCACACGCCTTCGCCGCCTTCGTCAAAATGAGCAGATCCGCTCTCTGGTCCGCGAAACGCAACTTACTCCGGGCGCTTTCGTCTATCCCATGTTCGTGTGCCCCGGCGAGGGCATTCGCAAAGAAGTTGGCTCCATGCCAGGAGTCTTCAACCTGTCCGTCGATCAGGCGGTAAAGGAAGCTCGCAACGTCTACTCCCTCGGAATCCCATCCATCATTCTTTTCGGATTGCCGACCAAGAAAGACGAAGTTGCCACCGGCGCCTGGGCCGACGATGGCATCGTGCAGCAGGCCACCCGCGCCATCAAGCGCGGAATTCCTAAACTTCTTGTTATGGGGGATGTCTGCCTCTGCGAATACATGTCACACGGCCATTGCGGTATCGTGCGACCGGCGAAAGCTCAATCGCTGGGCGCAGCCGTTGCCGAGCCGCCTGCCGCAGCAACCGATTTTGAAATTGTCAACGACGCCAGCCTCGAACTCCTGGCCCGTACTTCAGTTTCACTCGCTCGCGCCGGAGTCGATATCATCGCCCCCTC
Source organism: Terriglobales bacterium (assembly GCA_049515835.1). GTDB lineage: Bacteria > Acidobacteriota > Terriglobia > Terriglobales > Acidobacteriaceae > JAJPHW01. Next base: position 1,620 of record JBEKTR010000377.1, on the reverse strand, counting down.
CGACATGATGGACGGCCGCGTTGCCGCTATCCGCAAGGGACTCGACGACGCCGGTTTCATCAATACGCCCATCCTCTCTTATGCGGCCAAGTTCGCATCCGGCTTCTATGGGCCCTTCCGCGAAGCCGCGGACTCCACGCCGCAGTTCGGAGACCGCCGCTCCTATCAGATGGACGGGGCGAATATTCGCGAGGCCATGCGCGAGATCGAACTCGACATCGAAGAAGGCGCGGACATGATCATGGTGAAACCTGCCATGCCATATCTGGATGTGATAGCTGCGGCTCGCGACCGCTTTGACCTGCCGCTCGCCGCTTATCAAGTCTCCGGCGAGTTCGCCATGATCGAGGCGGCAGCCCGCAATAACTGGATCGACCACGACCGCGTCATGATGGAATCATTGATCTCCATTCGCCGCGCCGGAGCCAGTATCATCCTGACCTATTTCGCCAAGGATGCTGCCAAGTTGTTAGGGTAATCGGGCAATCCGATGTAGGCGCGAGCGTCCCCCCTCGCGCAGGATTACTGCATAATTTAACGACCTATCATCGCGAAATGGAGGGCCTGCGCCGATCGAAGCCCAAGGGGAGCTGCTTTTCCCGGCGCCAACTCAACACCCCACTACCGCGCAATCGCCGGAACATCCTGCTTAAGTGCCCAAACCAGCGCAATTACCCAACCCACAAACGTCCAACCCAGGGAGAGGTTGAGCAGCAGGATCGAAGTAGTGTCGCGCTTGTTCCGCGCGAAGGCAAGACTAGCACCGCATCGAACCCCAGTTCCAAGCCGTAATATGCTTTGCTCACCGCGCTTTTCCCTGTGAAGCCCTGTGTTCACTGTGGTGTAGCGGTTGGTCTTCCCCGAATCCTAATCCACTGTCGTAGAATCAATAGTTTAGGCAGTCATCATTATCCTTTCTGGGGAGCACATTACTTTGGCTGAAATTATTTATGACATTGCTATCATCGGCAGCGGTCCCGCCGGATACACCGCCGCGATCCGCGCCGGTCAACTTGGTCTTAAAACCGCATTGATTGAGAAAGATAGCGTCCTCGGCGGGACCTGTCTGCATGTGGGCTGCATCCCTACCAAGGCACTCCTTTTCAACGCCGAAATTTGGGACCACCTCAAAGACGCGAAAGAATTTGGCATCGATGGCGTCGACAGCCGCAAGCTGAACTGGGCTGCCATTCAAGACCGCAAATCGAAGATCGTCGCCAAGCACACCAAAGGTCTCGACTTCCTGATGCGCAAAAACAAGGTCGAGACGGTGAAGGGATATGGCCAACTCACTGGCCCGGCGCAGGGCGGCATTCATACCGTCGAGGTAAAGACGGCCGACGGCAAAGTCAGCCACCTCAAAGCCAAGCACGTCATTATTTCTACTGGCTCAGAGGCGCGCATGATCCCCGGTCTCACTGCCGATTCCAAGGTTCTCACCAATATCGAAATTCTCAGCCTGAAAGAAATCCCCAAATCGCTGATCATCGTCGGCGCGGGAGCCGTCGGCGTGGAATTCGCGTCCATTTTCCGTTCCTTCGATTCCGAAATCACCATTATCGAAATGCTGCCGCGCCTCGTCCCCGTCGAAGACGAGGAAGTCTCCAAAGAACTCGCCCG
>JBEKTR010000376.1:0-2904 GCA_049515835.1 Terriglobales bacterium | reverse complement strand
CTTCATGCTGATGGAAAGAATAGCGCAGCTTACTGCCCGCCCGCACTCGGCGATCTTAGGCGAAGCAATATCCGTCATTTCTTTCTTCCCGGCGGCATGATAATGGACGTAGATATCACGAACAACGGTGCGTGACCTGATGAAGCGTGTTTTCCTGGCAACCTGCGCGAAGATTCCAAACCTGGCCGAAGATGATCAAGCTTTAATTAAACCGCTCGCTGATTTGGGCATCCGCGCACAGGCTGCGATCTGGAACGACGCCACTGTACCCTGGCCGGAAGCCGATGCGGTCATTATTCGCTCCTGCTGGGACTATCATCTGTATGTCGACCAGTTTCTGGATTGGATCGCGTCTCTTGAGGCAGCCGGAGTGAGGGTGTGGAACCATCCGCAAACCGTGCGCTGGAATTCGAACAAAATATATTTACGGGATCTAGTAAACAGAGGCATTCCTGTGATTCCCACCTTCTGGCCGGAGACGGCAGTTCACTTGCAAAGCAAGCTGCTTGAACTGGGCTGGCACGCCGCCGTCGTCAAACCCAGAGTCTCAGCCACCGCGTATCGAACGGCGGTGGTCACAAGTGAGAATGCAGACCAAGGGCAATCGCTATTGGACGATCTGGTGATGAACCCGGGCGCGATCGTGCAGAAATTTATGGAGAACGTTCGGCAAGGGGAGTGGTCACTTGTTTACTTTGCGGGAAATTTTAGCCACGCCGTGATCAAGATTCCCAAGGCTGGCGATTTTCGCGTGCAGGAGGAGCATGGCGGCAATATTCACGCAGCTGAGCCTCCGCGATTTGTTCTGGAGGCGACGGCGAGGGCGGTGGCTACGATTGATCCCACGCCGCTTTATGCGCGCGTCGATGGGGTGGAAGCGGATGGCCGTTTTCTATTGATGGAACTCGAACTCATTGAACCCGCCCTGTATGTGACGTTGCATTGCTCAGCCGCCGCACGGTTTGCGCGCGAGATTGCGACAGCGCTCGGGTAGATGCTGTAATTCCCTTGGCTTGTAGGTGTGAAAAAATGGGCCGGACAAGCCGGCCCAAGCTGTCCAACTGAAGGTTTTTTATTTTAAGTAAACTTCCTCGAGCAATTCCGAGCTGATGATCTCGCGGATTTCCTGCCTTTTTTCGGACAGTTCCTGCGCCGGCTGTTTTCCGCCAATGACTTTGTCGCGGACAGCTTCCAGTTTTGCCGAGAGCCCATCCATGGCGGCATAGTTCTTATACTGAACGGCTACGCAGATGTCCCAATCGTCGGGGCTGCTTTTGGTCTGCTTGAGAAATACTTTGTAATCCACAATCAGGCCCTGACGCTTCTCTTCCTCGATCATTGGCTTGGTCGATTTGCGCAGACTGGCGAGATATTCATCAAAGTGAGTGGGTTTTACGCGAATCAGCTGCACGCGCCAGACAGGGCCTTCGGTGTAATGCTCTTGAGCAAACAACGCGGGGACAAACAACAGCAGGAAGAACACAAATCCACAAAGCTTCTTCATAAGTCATCTCCTGAGTGAGAAAGTGAACGGCGGTAGAAATCATACGCGGAAATACGAGGATGGGGAAGTAACTGCGGCTCTTGGTAGTGGGCTGCTATGAATCGTTTCGTCTTGGCAGGCCGAGCAGCATGACTCCCGTTGCAAAGGTTTGTTCCATGGCCATCAGACATCGGCAGCTTTTGCCGTGCACCTTATTTCCGGATATACGCGATCGAGTGCAAGCCACATCAGGGAAATGATCAGCAGCGCGAACACGCTGCCCTCCGGGCCGACGGAGCCTCCGGTGAGCCAGTTCGGGCCGTGAAACGACGAGTGGAGCAAATGGCCGGGCGACATCATGCCACTGTCGGGAACGGAATAAAGGAAACTTTCTCCCCAATCCCAGGACGCATGAAATCCGACCGCGAACCAGAGCGTGCCGGTGCGGCGGAGGGTCAGGCAGAAAAACAAGCCAATCAAAGCAGCTGCTAAAATTCCCGGCCAGGCTTCACCGGAGTTGCTGAGGTGAAGCGCACCGAAGGAAGCGGAAAGGAGAATGGCAGTTGGCCAAAAGCCGATGCCTTGGGTGAGAGTAAATTGCGCGTAGCCGCGCATGAGGAACTCTTCGAAAAAGCCGACGGTCAAAAATAGCAGCCCGTAAAAGGCTGCGAACTTCAGCATGCGCAGACCGTGGATCGACAGGCCGCCAAAGTAAAACAGGCCCGCAGCGCGCATGATCAGCATCATGGCGGTGAGCCAAAACAATCCCCACGCTGCACCCACCCAGAAGCTTTTGCCGAATGCCGCGCGGACTGGCAGGCCATAACTTCCCCATGAACGTTTTTCAATCAACGACATGAGGAACGCGGAGGCTGCGATGGCCAGAAAAAGATCCAGTTCGAGCATCCAGTCTCGCCAGAGCTTACCTGCGCCATGGGGACGCCAACGCATTGTTGGAACGCCGAGCGCAAACCCGATCGCGGCCGCGATCAGCAGAAACAGCAAAAGCCGCCAGCCGCTGCGTAACCCTGAGGGTCCCACGAAAATGTTGTGGACTGGATAACGCGCGGTGGAAAACAGCTCAGGCGTGGACTCAGGGGCGACAAAATCGGCAGCCCGCTGCCCCGCGGGATCAGCCAATTGCGGCACGTCTGGTGAATTATTGTCCATTGCCCTTTCTTCCAGCCTGCAAACATGGTAAAACACTCAGCTTACCCTTATGGGGACGTTATTCAGCCGCGAACGTTTTGGAAAACCACAATTTCTAGCTGGCGGATTGCTGCTAATTTTTCTGGCGCAGTGTGTCTGGCTGGTGACGCGGAGCGCTGCGCCAGCGGACGTAGATACGGCCGACCTGTTTCGAGCGCAAGAGGGCTTGCGCCAATGGCACGGCGAATCGATTGCCGGGACGCCGTCGGATG
>JBEKTR010000375.1:0-2938 GCA_049515835.1 Terriglobales bacterium | reverse complement strand
CACAATTGCTCGTGACTCCCATCACGGCCTGTTTGTTCATTCCTTTTCTATCGTTGATTTACGGGTGAGCACCAATCCCCAAGGTTCTTCGGATAGGAAAGGAAGGCCGCAGATGGATTCGGCAAATGGCAACGGTCATCAACCCACAGGCGTAGGTAAGGCGCGTCTTATATTTTGGGAAGTCACCAAGGGATGCAATCTTCGCTGCGTCCACTGCCGGGCGACGGCCACGGAACTCAGTTCACCCACCGATTTGCCCACCAGTACGGCGCTGGGAATTATCGACCAGATCGCGGCGGCCGCCAATCCGATTCTTGTCCTAAGCGGCGGCGAACCGCTTTACCGGTCCGATATTTTTCAATTGGCCCGCTACGGCACTGACAAAGGCCTGCGTGTCGCCCTGGCAACTAACGGGACACTGGTGACCAAAGAAGTCGCGCGCATGATCGTGGATGCGGGCGTCAAACGGGTCTCCATCAGCCTTGACGGCGCGGACGCCGCGACCCACGACGCTTTTCGCTCCATACCCGGTGCATTCGATGCAGCCGTGCAAGGACTACGCAATCTCCAAGCGCTGGGCATGTCGACACAGATCAATACCACCATTGCACGCCATAACGCTCATCAGTTGCCCGAGGTCCTGGAGCTTGCCAAGTCGCTGGGCGCCGATGCACTGCACACATTCTTGCTGGTCCCCGTCGGATGCGGCGTGGACATTGCCGCCGAACAGATGGTTCCCCCGGAAGAATATGAACGTATGCTGAACTGGTTCTACGATCAGTCGCTCGAAGGCGGGATCGAACTGAAGGCCACCTGTGCTCCGCACTATTTCCGCGTGGTCAGGCAACGGCGTGCCGCCGAGCATCGGTCGGCCGAAGCAGCTTCAGCGGCCAGCGCTCAAGCGGCGCAAAATGTTCGTGAGACGCCTGCGATCGGCCCGGCCGAAATGATTATGCCGGGTTCAACCGGCATTCTGCTGAAGCCACAGATGGCAAGCCACCCCGGTGGACATCCAGCCGGAAATCATAGTGGACATCCCGGCGACATGAATGCCATGACGAAAGGATGTCTGGCGGGAACGGGCGTCTGCTTCATCTCTCACGAAGGCGAAGTCTATCCTTGCGGATATCTGCCAGTCATCGCAGGAGACCTACGCAAGCAAAACTTTACCGAGATCTGGGAAGGTTCTGCGGTATTCAACGCCTTGCGCGACACAGGAAACCTGACTGGCAAATGTGGATGCTGCGAGTTCCGCAACGTGTGCATGGGTTGCCGCGCGCGCGCCTATGCCGCCAGCGGCGATTACATGGCCGAGGAGCCGTTCTGCGTATATGAACCACACACGCCGAGCTTAAAGGCGAATAAAGAAACAAAAGAAACGAACCTGGTCACCATTCATAACTGACGGAGCTTGACCTCCGGTACAATCGACGGCGTGCCAGAGGCCAAGACCAATCCCGCTGCAACTCTTTCGCGGACCGCGATTTTTTCTGGACTTACGGAAAGTGAACTGGGCTTTCTGGCGCAGCGTTCAGTGCCACGCCATTTTTCTACCGGCCAAACCGTATTCAGCGAGGGAGAGCCTTGCGTGGGCATGTATGTGGTTGAATCCGGCCACGTGCGCATCTTCAAAAGCTCGGCCAACGGGCGGGAGCAAGTCCTCAACATCGAGGGCCCGGGAAGCTCGGTGGCGGAATTGCCGGTGTTCGATGGAGGCAATTACCCAGCATCGGTATCCGCCGTAGACGAAGCTACGCTGCTGTTTGTCAGCAAGGCCGACTTCCAGGCGCTGTGTCTGGCACATCCACAAGTAGCGCTGAAGGTGCTTAGGGTCGTGGGAGCGCGATTGCGCCGGTTGGTGGGGATCATCGAGGAATTGTCGTTCACCACGGTGCGCCATCGCCTGGCCGCCCTCCTGGTTCGCTTGGGACAGCACGGAACGATTACTGCCGCCGGTACCGAGATCGTCTTGCCGGCCAGCAATCAGGAACTGGCTGCGCAAATCGGCACGGTGCGGGAACTGGTTTCACGCAATCTCAGCCGCCTGCAAGCGGAGGGCCTGATTCAAATGGATGGCCGTTCCGTGGTCATTCCCGATCTCAAGAAGCTCCAGACCGAGCTCGCGGAAGAAGGGTAGAACGGGTTGCGCGAGCGACGGAGCGGCTCGCTTCATTGATCACACTATCTTGTGATCTGTGTGACAAAAGTCATCGGCAAGCGACTTCGCCGAACATACGCTTGTCTACGTGGGCGACGGAAGTAATCCGCGTCACGGAGGAACCTATGAACGCAACTGAGACAAAGACGGTCCGCGAATGGGCAATTGAGGTCCCCAACGCGACCCGCGTATTCGAAAAATTTGGCATCGATTATTGCTGCGGCGGCAAGAAGCCGCTAAACGAAGTTTGCGAAGCCGCCAGTTTGAAGTTGGATGACGTGATGAAGGCGCTGGACGCGGCGGCGCAAACGCCCCCAGTCGGCGGTCAAGATCTGGCGAGCGGTCCGCTGGCGGAACTGATTGACCACATCGTCAAGACCCACCACAAATTTACCCGCGAAGAACTGGCGCGACTGCAAGCGCTGACGGCCAAGGTGGAGTCCGTACATGGCAAGAATCATCCGGAGCTACAGCAGATTCAAGATACATTCGCCGGCCTAATGCAAGAGCTCCTTATGCACTTAATGAAAGAAGAGCAGGTCTTGTTTCCCTATATCATTCGTGTTGAAGAGGCCTCCGTGCAACACGATCCCCTTCCGCCGGCGACATTCGGCAGCGTGGAAAACCCAATCCGCATGATGAGCGAGGAGCACGACTCAGCGGGCGCCGCTTTGCGGGCGATTCGTTCTTTCAGCAACAACTTCCGCGTCCCTGACGATGCCTGCCTCAGTTATCGGACGCTCTACGCGGCGCTGGAAGGCTTCGAAGCCGACCTGCACC
>JBEKTR010000374.1:0-2970 GCA_049515835.1 Terriglobales bacterium | reverse complement strand
GGCACGGCCGCGAGAGATCGCGCTGGTTTGAAAAATGCAGTTACGGCCATGCGTGGAATTGTGTCAGGCAGGGTGTTTCTTGGTGGGCACTCATACGGCGGCCGACAGGCGACGATGCTTTGTGCTGAGGAACCGGAAGTCGCTTCGGGCCTGTTGCTACTGTCCTATCCCTTGCATCCGCCGCGGAAGCCAGAGCAGTTGAGAACTCAGCATTTTCCCAAACTAAAGAGTACGGCTCTGTTTGTTCATGGAACTCGCGACCCGTTTGGCTCAATTGAAGAGATGGAAGCGGCTCTGAGACTGATTCCCGCGAAACATGTTTTATTGCTGATGGAAGGCGCGGGGCATGACTTGGGGTTTAAGGGGAAGAGCGCGGATGAGAAAGTGCCGAAGGCGGTAGTCGACGCTTTCACACAACTTCTTGCAGAGATATGATGATCTGGTGAGCTTCGCCCGATCTGGCAGCTGAGGATGTCCTTCGACAGGCTCAGCCGCTCCGCAGGCATTTTTAATTTACCCAGCCTAATTGACCCAGCCCGACTTTGAACCGCGGTTTTTCTTGTCATCGTCGGGTGGAAGGTAATTTCCGTGTTCGTCAAACTTGACGGTGCGATCATGCTGACGCATATAAACTTCGAATTTCTTCGCGGCGCGGCGGCGCTTCCAACGGTAGTAGCCGTTGCGTAAGCCAAAGTATTGTTCCGAAGCGCCGAACAGAAATCCACGCGGAGGCGCGAATTTCACATACAGGAATCCGAAAAGCAATCCACCGAGGTGGGCGATGTACGCGACGGAATCGCCACGCTGCCGCGGGTCGGCGGCGTTGATGGCACTGATGAGCTCAATAAAAATCAGCCCCCCGATAAAATACTTGGCTTTGATGGAAATAGGGATGGGAAAGAGCATGATTTCCTGGTTGGCGTAGAGAACGCCAAAAGCCATGAGAATGCCCAGCACTCCACCCGATGCGCCTTCGGTTCCGGAAAACGGGGAAACCCCGCCGATGCCGGTGTAGGCGACTGCGATCGTCGTGAGAGCTGCGCCAATGACGCAGAAGAAGTAAAATTCGGTGAATTTTTTCCAGCCCCAGTCCATCTCCAACTGTGCGCCGAACATCCAAAGCGCCAGCATGTTGAATAGAATATGAAAAAGTCCTACGTGCAAGAACGAGTAGGTGACGACTTGCCAGATGAGGCCATGCATGACCGCACTGGGAATGAGAGCGAGAATCCGCTCGACCGGCTCTCCCGTGGCGGGATTCGCGACTTTCAGCAACGTCATTGCTAGGAAAACACCGCCGTTAATTCCGACAAGCCACTTCACAGCTTTGGTGAACGGCGGGAGGCTGAGAGAAAATGTTCGTGAACTTCTCATAAGACCTATTCAGGCGCGCAGCGGGATGCCGAGGATCCAATCCGCCGGGGTGGCTTTCATCTTATCAGGTTCGAGGATGTATCCCCTTTTCCGGGGGTCACGAAAGGCCATAAAGGCAAGCGAATAAAATTTGCAATGAAAGACTTGACTGCGCCCAAGGAAAATCTAATTATTATCGAGAGGGCTGTAATTATGTGGAGGCTATCATGGTAACTTGTCCAGAATGTGATACCGACCTCGATGTTGACGAGGAGGCGGTTGATGAAGGCGAAGTTGTCTCCTGTCCCGAGTGCGGCAATGATTATGAAATCATAACGATCAATCCGATTGAGCTCAAACAGGTTGAAGAAGGCTACGAGGACGAAGAGGAGGAGGAGTTGGAAACGGAAGACGAGGATGCTTGAGGTGTGTCTGGTTGGGGCCGATGTATCCTCGCTTTTATCCTCCCGTCTGAGTCGTTATATCCCGATTTTGACCTTGGGTTTGATCGTGTTCGCTGGGGCGCAAACTCCTGCAGGAGCGCAAAATCGCGTGATTGCGCCGGCCTTCCTGCCGCAAGGAAGCGTCGGTGAAAAGCCGTATGCATTACTCTTCGTTACGGTTTGGGGGCCGGATAACCGTGCAGTTAACGGCGTGAAAGTTCGCGTCCGCCGAGCGGACCAAAAGAAACCCCACTGGGAGGTCTATTCCGATCGCCGCGGAGAAGCAGCCCAACGCCTGCCGCCAGGCCCCGGCGACTATGTCGTTTCGGCTGATACGAAGGGCATAAAAGATGCGAACGGCAAGGAATTACAGGCTGGAGAAGACGTGAACGTCCACTTCGACAAAGAAGAGCGACAAGATATAGGTTTGCATCTAAAGTAAATATAGGGTGGTGGAGGAGTTCAATGAAGAGACACAGTGTCATTGTTCTAGCGATTTTGTTCGCGATGGCGCCTCTTGCCACGTCTTACACGCCGAAAGATAAGTCGAAGGGCGAGACCGGGCGATTGGTTAGCGGCAAAGTCATTGACCGGCAGGACGGTGCATTGGCCGATGCTGTCGTATATCTATCCGATACGCGAACACATGCGGTTAAAACGTATATTACCGGACCCGATGGCGCATTCCACTTTCCAGCTTTGTCTTTGAATACCGACTATGAACTCTATGGTCAGTACAAGGGCCGCAAGAGTGAAACCAAGACGGTGAGCCAGTTCGACAACCGCCAATATGTGAACATCAATTTGCGAGTGGATACACGCTAGCGCGGATTTATCGAAATGAAAAAGCCCGCCGAATGCGGCGGGCTTTTTGTTTGGTGCTGGATGGCCTAGTTGCTTTCGTTTCCGGCGCGTTTCCAAGAAATCAAATCTCCAATGGTTGAACCGCCGGTGCTTGCGGCTGGATGCTTATACGCTTCCACTTCTTTGCGCGAAGCTTCTTCGCCGATCGCCTTCATGCTGAGCCCTATCTTCTTGTCATCCTGATTCATTTTGATGACTTTGAACTCATGCTCCTGGCCCGGCTCCAGCGTGAGTTGCTGGCCATTTGCATCCACCGCTTCCGAGACGTGGCAGAGTCCCTCCACGCCCTCCGCGATTTCCACGAAGGCGC
>JBEKTR010000373.1:0-2973 GCA_049515835.1 Terriglobales bacterium | reverse complement strand
CTCGGCGAACGAACAGCAGCAAACCAATGTTTCGGTCGCGGTGAGCACGGGAACGGTGGATTTGACGACGGCGACTTTCGGGCAAGGCTCGACCTCGCAGGTGACGGTGGGCGGAGCCACGGCATCGTTTGCGCCGGAAAGCGCGGCGCGGGTGAGCAACGATCCGAAGAGCGACCAACACGAGATCCTGCTGAAAAAAGGGTCCGGAGAGGTCACGCGCAATGGGGAAACGTTGCGACTAGCGGATTGGGAGCGGGTGAGCTTTGCGGAAGCGTCGCCTAAAATGGAACGGGAGAAGGAAATTGGGCCACCCTCGCCGATTTCTCCGGCGAACATGATGCCGATTTTTGTTACGCCGGACTCAAAATCCATTGGATTTTCGTGGACGCCGATGGCGAATGCCACGGGATACCGGCTGCAAATCTCGCGAAACCCGTATTTTTCATCGACGATTGTGGACCGAAAAGTGGCGACGGCGGATGTGAGCGTCTCTGGGCTGAACGATGGCGCCTACTATTGGATGGTGCAGTCGTATGACTCAAAAGGGCGGGAATCGGTGGAAAGCGAGAAAAACCGGTTTACCATTATTCTTAAGGCAGCCAATGACAATTCAAGCCTCGGACTGGACCTGGATCCGCTGATTCAGCATGGAAGAGTGCTCGAATTGACGGGAAAAACGGAGCAGAACGCGCGAGTCATGGTGAATGGGCGCGAAGTGCCGATGGTAGGGAGTGACGGGACTTTCCATTACTTCACGCCACCGATGCCGCCAGGGGAAAACGTGATTACGATAACCGCGCAGGACTCCAAAGGCGGCGTGAACACAGTGCAACGCAAGGTGGTTATTCAATAAAGATTGAAGAACGGAATCAAGGGAAACGAAGGAAAAAATTCTGATGTCATCTAACGGGTTTCATGGCAATTCTTCCAAAATGCACAATTTGCGGTCGCTCTTCAGCGTGTTTTCAAGCGACCTGGCGATAGATTTGGGCACGGCCAATACTCTGGTCTATGCGCGCGGCAAAGGGATTGTGGTAAACGAGCCGTCGATTGTCGCCATCAATAAGATCACGGGCGAAGTCGAGGCGGTCGGCAAGGAAGCCAAAGAAATGCTGGGGCGCACGCCGGGCAACATCGTCGCTATCAAGCCGATGAAGGACGGCGTAATTGCCGACTTCAAAGTGACCGAGAAGATGTTGAACTACTTTATTCAGAAGGCGCATAACCGGAAGATGCTGGTGCATCCGCGAATAGTGATCGGCGTGCCCTCGGAAATCACGCAAGTGGAAAAGCGCGCCGTCATGGACTCGGCTTACCGGGCAAAGGCGAGCGAAGTTTACTTGGTGGAGCAGGCGATGGTGGCGGCGATTGGAGCAGGACTGCCGATCACCGAGCCGAGCGGAAACATGGTGGTGGACATTGGCGGCGGGACCACGGACATTGCCGTCATTTCGCTGAGCGGTATTGTATATTCACGGTCGGTGCGGATGGCGGGGAACCAGATGGATGAAGCCATCATGAATTATTTGAAGCGGAAATATAATCTGCTGATCGGCGAACGCACGGCGGAGCAGATCAAGATTGAAATCGGATCGGCGTATCCGCTGGACAAGCCGCTGACGATGGAGATCAAGGGACGCAACCTGATTGAAGGCGTGCCGAAGACGATCACGGTGGATGACAGCGAGATTCGTGAATCGCTCAGCGAGTGCGTTTCGACGATTATGAATGCGGTGCGCGTAGCATTGGAGCGGACGCCGCCGGAATTATCGGCGGACATCAGCGATCGCGGCATCGTTCTGACCGGGGGCGGAGCATTGCTGAAGAACCTGGACAAGCGCATTCGTGAAGAAACCGGGTTGCCAGTTTCGATTGCCGATGACCCCCTGTGCAGCGTAGTGCTGGGCACGGGCAAGATGTTGAGCGACTTCAAGCTGCTGAGGAAGATCTCGATCGAGTAAGCGGCAGTTGCCAGCTACCGGTTGCCAGTAGTCAGATATTGGTATCAGGTAGTTGGCGACTTGCGACTGTCCTGTATGGAAAATATTATTAATCGCTATCGTAACGTCACCATACTGGTGGCGATTTTATTTGCTCAAGTGCTGGGGCTGGCGATTCAAGTCAAGCGAAGCGCAGATGAAGAATCCACGCGTTTGATCCGGATTTGGGCCGTGGATGCGGTCACGCCGCTGGAAAAAGCGATTGTATGGTTCCAGAGCGGGACGTCCAATTTGTGGCACGGGTACATTTATCTTCGGGGCGTGCGGCAGGAGAACCGCAATTTAAAAGAGCAATTGGAGCAACTGAGATTGCATCAGGCACGATTGGAAGAAGACGCGCAACAGGCGCGAAGGTTGCAATCACTGCTGGGATTCAAAGAACAATTTGTGGCACAGACGATGGCGGCGCAGGTAATCGGGCTCAGCGGGAGCCCGCAATCCCGGACGTTTTATATGGACAAGGGATCGGACGAGGGCATTGCGAAAGACATGGCAGTGATAACGGCGGAAGGCGTCGTGGGCAAGGTCTTGCGAGTCTATCCTTCGACGGCGCAAGTGCTGATGATTGACGACCAGAGCAGTGGGGTGGGAGCGATCCTCGAGACGTCGCGGTTGCAAGGCGTGTTGCGCGGAACGCCGTCCGGGCGAGTGGTGCTCGACAAGATTATGAATGATGAGCCGGTGCAGGCCGGTGAAAAGGTGTTGACCAGTGGCGGCGATCAGATTTTTCCCAAAGGCTTACTGATTGGGACCGTGGGCAAAGTGGGGCAGGGGAAGGAATTTTTCCTTGATGTGCAGGTCAAGCCGGCGGCGGACTTGAGCAAGCTCGAAGAAGTGCTGGTGATTACGAAGGACGAAGAACGCACACCTGAAACAGCGGACAGTACGCCGGTACGGGCGGTGGACATTCTGGAGAAACGCCTGCCGTCGGTGCCGGAGAAAGCAGTAGTGAGCGTGCCGGGCGCGGCGAATA
>JBEKTR010000372.1:0-3067 GCA_049515835.1 Terriglobales bacterium | reverse complement strand
AAAATCGAAAAGGTGCGAATTAAACACAGACGAAATGATATTTTGAAGAACGATGACGAGACCTATCCATGCGATTAATCCGGAGCCGCGAAACAGCATAAGGTGCGCCACCCACATTGCGACAAGAATCGCAGCGCCGACTAGTCCGGTCTGAATCGCAACACCAAAGATCTGATTATGTGGGTTGACAAATGTGAGGTCCGATACGCCAGCTTGGTTGCCAGTTGCATTCCGGAACTGCTCTCCAATTGATCCAGTACCGTGTCCAAAGATCGGGGCCTCCTCGACAACGGAGAGCCCTTTTCTCAGCAATTCGATGTGAAGCGTAGTTTCAGTCATCGAGCGGCTGGTCAAATCCAAATGTCCAGGCATGTTTTGCAAATCATCAACCGTGCGCATTATCCGATCGTGAAAATAGGGCGACGAAAACCAAAGCCCCGCTGCGACAATTCCAACAAGAGTGCCGCCTCCGATAATTCCTTTCCAACCGAGGTGTCGCCAGCAGATGATGACGAGTAAGGCGGGGATGACGACAAGTTCGGTGCGGCCAGTTGCGACAAAAAAGATATTTGCTAAGAAAATTGAAGCCAAGAGGAGAAGCCAAAAGCCAATGGCCTGCCGCCCAGTCCGGATATCTTCAATCGCTGCTTCCAAAAGCACAAAAGCGCACAGCAAAAACTCGGTTGCTTGAATAATATAGTCTTTTACCGGAATACCGTTTCCTCTTCCCTGCCACGGCAGATTAGGAAACAATTTGAGGGTCCACGACAACAGCAATAGAATTGTGGTCGACGCAAAAAATCCATAAAGAAAGATCATCCCACGAGGCGATTGACCAAATCTCGCCAACAGCAAGGGGATGAATAGCAGCTTATTGAAGCCGCCTAAACCAGCAAGGCGTTCCTCCCAGGGCACATCAGCCCATAGCATGCCAACGGCGGCAAGAGCCCAGAGCAGGACTGGCAAGCCGCCAGCCGGTTTAGTGAGTTCGCGCCGCAGCGCTGCGACGTCCACCGCGCCAATCCGATTCAGGACCCAAATTGCGATAGTGTACGCTGTGATTGTCGTCGACCATGGAAGAAACACGCTAACGCCAACAATCAGCCCCCAGTCGCCGGCGACATCGAGAAATTTCTTTGCTGCTCCGCGCATGATCATAGGGTTTATCCTTGCATTGCTCCCCCCGTGGACCGCCGCTGTAAGCCTCCGGTGAAGTCCGCTGAGTTTGCGCTTAGTGGAGTCCGCAACACCTGTTGTATTTCTTTCCTGAGCCGCAGGGACAGGAATCGTTACGGGCGATCTTTTGCGCCGAGGCGAAAGGCGACCGCGGCATGGCGACGGCGCTATTCATTGAGTGTGACGATAGAGCGCGATGTCGTCGGGGCCTGCGGCGGCGGTGCTTGATCCCACTATCCGCCGGCTACGAACGAGCCCTCGTTCAGCTCTTTGACCATAGCCGAATTCAACATCGCTTCCAGCCGCACTAGCGCGCGAGCGACGGTCGTGCCGTTCATGACGCGATGATCATAAATGATGCGCACGTTAACTTCACCACTCTTCGAGATAACGCCGTAGTTTAGCACAGTCGTCACCGGCGCCAAGGGATGCAATGATTCGGCACCAAGTGATGAATATACGGAGACGCCGAAAGTCCCGAAATAATTGCCCCGTTGTCGGCCCCAGTTTAGCCCGATCCACCATGCGATTCGCCGAAGTGAAGTGGGCAGTCGAGCGAACCAAATCCAGCGACGGAAATTTTTCAATTGTTCCACCGGCGCATGCCTAGCCTGCTCGATCTGACCGGTGATGTAGTGCAGGGACTCTCGTGCCGGATCTTTTATGGACACCGGCAGGACAGTCGGCTCGCCGTTGTAATCGCGCTCGACCATGATGAGCGCCCGGCTGGTCGGATACTCATAGAGCATGTGCCACGGAATTTTGATGTAAGTGCGGCGTAACTCCGGAAACTCTTGAGCGACCATTGCGTACGCTTTGGTAAATATCGCGACCCACGGCACCTTTTGTCGGCATTCCGCCCGTGCCGTCACCAGCGGCGCCAGCGACATCCGCATTTGCACGGGAACAGTGGGAATGCGCTTGGCGAAATAAAGCAGATCCAGCACCAAACGCCGCTGTACTGATATTGAAATCCTTCGTCCGCGCATTCTTGCGGTTCTTTGCTTATAAGAGCCACGGAATCAGGCGCTTGGTATGCGCCATGCAGTCGCGATAGTCATCGCCAAAGCGCTCCAGCATCATGCGCTCTTCCCGCCGAATCCGAAACGCGTACAAGAGGCCGACACCAACGAGCCCGGATCCGCCAGCAAACCAATTCGGCAGCAGCAACAGTTGTGCAAATGCCAACAGAAAAAAAGAAGAATACATCGGATGCCGGATAAACCGGTACACTCCCTTTGTTACGAGTCGATGCTCACTGCGAATCTCAAGAGAAATCGACCAATTCCGACCGAGATCCGCGTGGCTGCGGTAAAACAGCGCGAGAGCGCCGCACAGCAGTCCGACTCCCAGATAGGCGATCGTCGGTACTAAAGGGCGATCAAGCTGTCGCGGGAATCCATTAAAAGCGTAAATAGCGGGGATAACCCACAAACCGGCGAAAGCAAAAACCAGCAGAGCATGCTCGCGCGGGCCGACGAATGATTTGACTGTCGCGACCCTTCTGGCCCTTCGCTCGAATGGGCGACGAATAATGTACCAAGCGACGAGGCCGGCGAACCAGACGGCTTCGCAACTCTTTAGGCCGGTCATGGTATTCGCCGATGAGCATGTTGCACAAGTGGGCCTTGAATCTTTCAGGATTCTAGCTGAAATTGACGCAAAGTAAAATTGGTGGCGAGGCTCGCGAATGAATCAACAATGGCTCCGAACTCTGTCAGGTCTTTCTGCAGCGATTATCTCAAGTTTGATTTTACTGGCGCCTACGTCGTTGCAGGCCCGTCAGGTTGTCCACTTCGCAGGTTATTCGGCGGGAACCGTCGTGGTGAAAACTTCGGAGCGTCGCCTTTATTTCATGCTGGGCGACGACAGCGCAATCCAATATCCGGTG
>JBEKTR010000371.1:0-3098 GCA_049515835.1 Terriglobales bacterium | reverse complement strand
GGGCAGACGCGTCTTTCATCTCACGTTGAAAAGCAGATTCTCTTCGCTTCGCCTAAAAGCAAAAGCAGATTCCTACGCACGTTCTCGCTGGCGCTGCGAACGGCTCGGAATGACAAGGTGGTTAGGGTGGTGGTCAAGCGCAAAAGCAGATTCCTCCGCACGTTCTCGCTGGCGCTGCGAACGGCTCGGAATGACAAGGTGGTTAGGGTGGTGGTCAAGCGCAAAAGCAGATTCCTCGTACATCCTCGCCACGGCGTGGCTGCGGATGGCTCGGAATGACAGTGTGGTGGGAGCGGAGGCAACGTCAAAGGCGGCGGACAGGAGTGTCCGCCCCACACACACGACCGCGCGAAGAAATTTTCCACAGGCTGGGGTGGTTTCTTTGTGATCTATGAACATTTTCCGGCCAAAAAGCTGTGGAAAATAATCATCGTAACTTATTGAAAAAAATACACTTAAATATGGAAACTAAATCGATTTAGCTTGCCCTATAAACGCGATGTTTTGCATGGGTACTGCGGTTCGGACGAAGGTCCTTGCGGCCCTCCTGAGCCACCAGAATTGAAATGCGGGGCATCGGGGAAAGGGATGAGACCTCGATTCTGGACGAGGTTCGCAGGGCTTTCGGCGTAGTCGGTTTTTCGCTCCGCGCAAAAGCAGGTTCCTCGACTGTGCCGAAGCGCCGCAAGCGGCGCTTCGGCTTCGCTCGGAATGACAATGTTGGGGGGGGTGGCATATTCCCACCCTTTCGCAAAGGGCGCGAAATGGTGGGGCATCCCGGCAACGGCTCGGAATGACAATGTGGCGGGGTTGGCGCGTTCCCACCCTTTCGCAAAGGGCGCGAAATGGTGGGGCATCCCGGCCACACACCCATCTCCAGTCAGAAGAGTTTTTGCGAATCGAGGAGGATGGTGACCGGGCCGTCGTTGACGAGTTCGACCTGCATGTCTTGCTGGAAGCGTCCGGTCTCGCAGACGAGGCCGGCGGCGCGGATTTGACTGATGAAATATTCGTAGAGTGGGCGGGCAATGTCCGGAGGAGCCGCAGAATCAAAAGACGGGCGCTTGCCGCGGCGGACGTCCCCGAAGATAGTGAATTGCGATACGGCGAGGATGCTGCCGCCGATATCGGCGACAGATAGGTTCATCTTTCCACCCTCATCATCGAAAATACGGAGGCCGGCGATTTTCCCGGCAAGGTAGGCGGCGTCAGATTCGGTGTCAGTCGAAGACACGCCGAGAAGGACGAGAAGTCCGCGGCCGATCTGGCCGGTGATTTCATAATCAGAAGAATCGTTACCCACGCTGACCTGGGCGCGGCGAACGCGCTGCACGACGGCACGCATGCGAATTAGTGTAATTCAGCGAATCGTGCTCTCATCCATTGACCACCAAAGCGGCAGCGGTTAGGATGCAATCGGCGCGCCTGGGCACGGAGCGAAACATCGAATAGAAGCAATTGCAGCTTTTCTTTAATCCTTACAAACACCTTTATAATCTTTAGTACCAAATCTTTACACCAATCCCCTAAGCCCAGTACACTACCTGTTTCGTCCAGGCTGATTTGGAGGCGAAAGAAATGGCGACTGGAGGCAGTAAAGTGAACACCGAAAAGGTACGGTTGCTGATTGCTGAAAAGCTGGGCGTGGATGAGTCGGAAGTCACGCCGAATGCCAGCTTTGTGGACGACTTAGGCGCGGACTCGCTGGACCAGGTTGAGCTAGTGATGGCGCTCGAAGAGGAGTACGGCTTTCAGGTATCGGACGAAGACACGGAGGGAATGCAGACCGTGAAGTTCGCGATTGAGTACGTGCAGAAACACGCAAAAACAAGAAAGTAAATGGCTTGTCGTCGCGGCGAGTGGCGCAAGTGAGATAATTTCCAAAGCGCTTTCAGTAAGCTCTTTTAATGTCAGCGGGTAATACCAGCGGGCCCAAATTTCAGACCACCAAGGAGAAGACATGGCAGCAGTGGACGAGAAGGTAAAGCAGATTATTGTGGAACAACTGGGAGTGGATGAGGCGGAAGTGACGCCGACTGCGTCTTTTGTGGACGACCTGGGTGCAGACTCGCTGGACACCGTGGAACTGGTGATGGCGTTCGAGGAAGCGTTTGAGATTGAGATTCCGGACGAAGATGCGGAGAAGATCCGCACGGTGCAGGATGCCGTGGATTACATCGGCAAGCACGCGAAGGGCGGCAAGTAGTTTGCAGAGACGGGTTGTAGTTACAGGGATTGGCCTGATGTGCGCGGTGGGAAAAACCACGGAAGAAACGTGGAAAAACCTGCTCGCAGGCCAGAGCGGGGTGACCCGCATTACGCTGTTCGATCCGGCGCAACATAGTTGCCAGATCGCGGCGGAGGTCAAGAATTTCGATCCCCTCGACTACATCGAAAAAAAAGAAGTCAAGAAAATGGGACGGTTCATTCATCTGGCGATTGCGGCGTCAGAGGATGCGATGAAATCGTCCGGGTTGCAGATTACGCCGGAGAACGCCGAGCGGGTGGGAGTATTCATCGGCTCGGGAATCGGCGGGTTCGACGTGATGGAGCGGGAACACTCGGAGTTGTTAAAGGGTGGCCCGCGGAAGGTCTCTCCATTTTTCATTCCTGCGGTCATCATCAATCTGGCGGCGGGCCATGTCTCGATGAAATATGGCGCTAAGGGTCCCAACGAAGCAACGGCAACGGCATGCACCACGAGCGCCCATGCCATTGGGGATTCGTTCAGAATCATTCAGCGCGGCGATGCCGACGCCATGATCGCCGGCGGTACGGAGGCGGGAGTCACGCCGCTGGGCGTAGCCGGATTTGCCGCCATGCGCGCGCTTTCCACGCGCAACGATGAACCGGCGAGAGCCAGCCGCCCCTGGGACAAAGACCGCGACGGATTCATCATTGGGGAAGGCGCGGGAATTCTTGTTCTTGAAGAACTCGAGTTTGCCAAAAAGCGCGGAGCGAAAATTCTGGCGGAAATCGTTGGCTATGGCATGAGCGGCGACGCCTACCACATGACGCAGCCGGCCCCAGAGCATGAAGGCGCGTTTCGCGTGATGAGGAACGCGGTCAAGGATGCAGGCATAGTGCCGGGCGACATT
>JBEKTR010000370.1:0-3104 GCA_049515835.1 Terriglobales bacterium | reverse complement strand
TGTAGTCTTCGAGCGCGGAGTAAAGCAGCTCTTCCAGCACCGGTTGGAGGCGATGGACTTCATCAATGAAGAGCACTTGCTTGTCACGCACATTCGTCAGGATCGCCGTCAGGTCGCCTTTAATCTGCAACGTTGGGCCGGAGGTCTGCTGAAATGGGACCCCTAGTTCATTCGCGATGATCGTCGCCAACGTGGTTTTGCCCAATCCCGGCGGCCCGTAGAGCAGAACGTGGTCGAGGGCTTCACCGCGCGAGCGCGCCGCTTCAATCGCTACGGCCAGGTTTTCTTTGACTTTGTGCTGCCCGATGAACTCATTGAGCCGCTGTGGGCGCAGCTTGAGTTCAAACGACGAGTCGTCTTCAACCGCCGCCGCGGAGACAATCCTCTCGCGGTCCTCGGGAAGTTTGGGAGTATTTCTCAGCGTGGCCACTGGCGCGATATTAGCATGCGGGGGCAGAGCTTGCCTTCAGCCTGTCGAATCGGTGTCCTAACCCGTCCAGCGCACGACATGAACCATGCAGGGACCCGGTCCTCGACTGACCTAACGAGAATGACTCTGCAAGTGTAACTTTACATGTGTCACGTAAATGTGTCACATTTGTGCTCATGCCTTCGGTCAACATCCGCCAGCTTCGGGACACCAAGCGGCTCAAGGCCTGGCTACGCGCCGGAAAAACCGTCGAACTTCGCGAGCGCGATAAAGTCATCGCCCAGATTGTTCCCGAAGCACAGAAGAATACAGTTCCCGCCAAATGGCCCGACTTTGCAGCGCGCGCAAAAGAAGTATTGGGAGATCGGATCCTGCCCAACGTGGTGCTTGAAGATCGAGGACGGTATTGAACGTTTATCTCGATTCAAGCTTTGTGGTTTCCTTATACCTTACAGATGCCCATTCTCAAGAAGCACGCCGCCGTGCGCCTCGTGAAGCCCCGTTTGAATTAACTCCCTTTCATCTTGCACAGTGGGCTCACGCTCTTGCACAGCAGGAATTTCGAGGAAATCTGACTGCGGAAAAAGCCGGTCAGATAAACGGGCAGTTCATCACAGACCGGGCTGCCGGGCTGCTGCAAGAGATCGCGCTGCCCGAAGACGCTTTCAGCCTTTGCGCTGAACTCGCACAGCGGTATGGGTCGAGTCTCGGAATGCGCACGCTGGATAGCCTACATGTCGCCTGCGCCTTGGAATTGAAAGCCGAACGATTTTGGACGTTTGATGAGAGGCAGGGGAAGCTAGCGAAGGCGGTAGGATTGAAGATTTCTTAAGTATCTCTTTGCTGCCGCGCTTCCAGTGAAGGGTACCTTTCAGTCTGCTTCCCGAATCAGATCACGCTCCGCCAAGAGATTCAGGTGGTACAAGATGGACTTGAGGATGTCGGTATTCGGATCTTTGAATGTTGCCTTGTAATTGCGTCCAGTACAAGCGCGAACCAACTCTTCCGAAGAATGTACCGATCCGAATGGCTCAAGGCACATGTAAACGATTGTTTGCTGACCTTCTTGGATTTGTGAGCGAGATTGCCGGGTGAGCGCAAATCGCGGGTTCGATGCAATGTAGACTTGCGACTGCGAAATTGCCATTTGTAATTGTGACGACTACTCCTCGTCTTCCTTGACCTCACCCCGCTCTGCTTTCGCCTTCTCCACGATCTTTTCCTGCAACAACGCCGGAACCACGTCGTAGTGGTTCATTTCCATGTTGAAGCTGCCGCGGCCTTGCGTCATCGAAGTCAGGTCAACGCCATAGGTCAGCATTTCGGACATCGGCACTTCGGCTTTGATAATGGTGTTGCCACCCTTGTTGTCCATGCCCTGGATGCGCCCGCGGCGGCTGTTGAGGTCGCCCATGATCGCGCCGGCAAAATCGTCGGGCACGGTGATTTCGACTGCCATTACGGGTTCTAGGAGCGTGGGCTTCGCCGTTTCCATGGCTTTGCGGAACGCAATCCGCCCCGCCATTTTGAATGACAGTTCGTTCGAATCCACGTCGTGGTAGGAGCCGTCATACAAAGTTACCCGGAAATCCACCACTGGAAATCCCGCCAAAAATCCGCGATGCGACGTTTCGACGATGCCTTTTTCAATTGCCGGAATGTAGTTCTTCGGCACCGCGCCGCCAAAAATATCGTTGACGAATTCAAATCCTCCGCCGCGCGGCAGCGGTTCCATCTTGATTTTGCAATCGCCGTATTGGCCGTGACCACCCGTCTGCTTTTTGTGCTTGCCCTGCACATCAGCTTTGCCGCGAATAGTCTCGCGGTAGGGAACTTTCGGCGCTTTCAGCACAACTTCAGTGTGATAACGCTTCTTGAGCTTTGAGACGACCACTTCAATGTGCTGTTGCCCGGTTCCAGCGATGAGGAATTCTTTTGTCTGTGGATCGCGAAAAAACCGCAACATCGCGTCTTCTTCCATCAGCTTGTGGACGCCATTGCCCAGCTTGTCTTCGTCGGCACGAGTCTTGGGCTCAATGGCAAACGTAATCGCCGGCTCCGACAGCTTTACCCGTGGATATTGAATCGGTGCGGCTTTATCGCCGAGCGAATCTCCAGTCAGCGTGTCTTTTAACTTCGCGACAGCGCCAATATCGCCCGCATGCAACTCCGCCACCGGAACGGCAGATTTGCCCTGCATGATGGAGATATGGGCTAGCTTTTCTGGCATGTTGCGGGAGTAGTTCTGCACCGTGGCGTCGTTTTTCACGACGCCTGAAAATACTTTGAAGTATGAAATGCGTCCGGAGAAGGCGTCCGAAACAGTTTTGAAGACATATAAAGAAACCGGCTCAGCATCCGTTTCATGTCTCTTCGGGGCATCGCCATTGCCCGACGCAGCCGCTTCGCCCTGCACCCATTCATGTTCAGACGGTGCCGGAGTGTAATCCACGATGAAGTCCATCACGCGGTCGGCGCCAATATTGCCGAGACCTGAACTGAAGATGACGGGAAAAATCTTGTCTTCACGGATGGAGTTGTGTAACGCGGGAATCAGATCCTCTTCGGGGATAGTCCCTTTTTCAAAAAATTCTTCCATCAGTGCGTCATTACCCTCGGCCACCAGTTCCACTAACATTTCATGCGCTTCTTTTACTTGCGCTGCCATGTCCGC
>JBEKTR010000369.1:0-3111 GCA_049515835.1 Terriglobales bacterium | reverse complement strand
TATTCTCGCGCCACTCGGGCAGTTCAACGCCACGAGCGTCACCACGGACGCTGACTGGGGTACTGACAATTTCGACTTTCTGCTGGAGGGCGTGCCCACGCTCGTTGCCAACCAGGAAGAAGGAAATTATTTGATCAATTATCACGCGTCGTCGGACACCTTCGACAAGGTGGACATCGCACAGTTGAAAAAGCATACCGCCGAAGCTGCGTGGGTGACGTTTGCGATAGCGAACTCACCGCAACGCATCGGGCCGCGGCTGAATCACGTGGAGATCGAGCAGACACTGCATGAGACGCATATGGACGACCAGTTGAAGCCCACAACGCTCTGGCAGCAATGGCAATCGGGCGAACGGGGAAGAGCGCAGTGAGAGTTTTCGCCCGGAGATCCAAGAGGTGAACCAGATCGAGTTGTGGGTCGGTTTTAACCTGTTTGTCGGATTGATGCTGGTTCTCGATCTCTTTGTATTTAATCGCCGGGCGCGTGCCGCTAAAGTGGGCGAAGCACTCGTTTGGAGCGCTTTGTGGATTGGCATCGCCGCTGTTTTCGGTGCGCTGATTTATTTCTGGCAAGGCCGCGCAACCGGACTCGAGTTTGCGACCGGATATGTGATCGAGCTTTCGCTCAGCGTGGACAATCTTTTCATTTTTATTTTGATCTTCACGCACTTCCGCGTGCCCGAAGAGTACCAGCATCGGGTCTTATTTTGGGGCGTCGTGGGCGCCTTGGTGATGAGGGCAATTTTCATTTTTGCCGGCGTCAGTCTGTTGCGGCGTTTTGCATGGATTATTTATCCGTTTGGGGCGTTATTGATTTTTAGCGGAATCCGGCTTTTGCGGAAGCACGGCGCCAGCATTGACCTGGACAATAATTTTGTACTGCGATGGCTTCGGCGCGTTGTGCCGGTGACGGCCGATTACCGCAAGCAGCATTTTTTTGTTCGAGAGCCAGCTCTATCGGCCACCCCTTTATTTGTAGTTCTTTTGCTCATTGAATTGACCGACGTCTTGTTCGCAACCGATTCCATACCCGCGATACTCGCGATCACGAACAAGACTTTTATCATTTATTCGTCAAATGCGCTGGCGATTATGGGCCTGCGCTCGATGTTTTTTGCCTTGTCGGGCGTAATGAAGGTCTTCCATTACCTGCATTACGCCTTGTCGGTGATTTTGATTTTTATTGGGACGAAGATGATGTTGGCGCATTACTATCCGATTCCGACATCGCTGGCATTGGAGATTGTCGGAGGAGTGTTGCTGATTTCTGTGCTTGCGTCGATCGTTCATCCGGTGAATGGGTGATAGTCACTCGAATTTCACCGGATCGTTTTTCAGAGAATCTTTGCGAATGACTGAATGTTTAACAAACTTCTCGTCATGATGCGCGGGGAAGTCTGTACGGTAATGCGCGCCGCGGCTCTCTTCGCGGGCCAGAGCAGATTTCGCGACGAGCAGACCGACGGTTTGGAGATTGCGTGCTTCATAGGCGCGGCGCGTTTGCGGGTGTGCTACTTTTGTAGCGAGACTTTCCAATACATCGATTTCTCTTTTCAATCCTTCGGCGTCGCGGGCAATACCTACGTACTTCCACATTGAATCTTGGATTTCGTGAATAGTGGATTCGATGTTCTTGTCATCACTCGTGAAAGAATTGTGTTTGGCGTTGTCATTGTGGCGGACATCTGAAGACGCTGTTTCTCGCATTACTTTTCCCGCTCGCGCTCCGAACACCAGGCCTTCGAGGAGGGAATTGCTGGCGAGGCGGTTGGCGCCGTGGACGCCTGTAGCTGCAACTTCACCGGCGGCGTAGAGTCCCGCTATGCTGGCGCGCCCGTCGAGATCAGTGCGCACGCCGCCCATTGCATAGTGTGCCGCTGGGCGGACGGGAATTAAGTCCGTCGTGATATCGATTTTGTACTGCAAGCACGTAGAGTAAATGCGCGGGAAACGCGATTTCATAACGTCGGCGTCGAGATGTCGAAGATCGAGATATACGACAGGGTCTTTGGCTGTGCTGATTTCCAATTCGTGCACGATGGCGCGAGCGACCACGTCGCGGGGCGCGAGCTCGCCAAGTTCGTGGTATTTCGACATAAATCGTTGTTGCTGGGAGTTGCGCAGATAAGCACCTTCGCCACGCAAGGCTTCGGAAAGCAAGAACCGCGGGGCATTTGCAAGATAAAGTGCGGTTGGATGGAACTGAATGAATTCCATGTCGCTGATTTCCGCTCCGGCGCGATACGCCATCGCGACGCCGTCTCCGGTGGCGACGGCAGGATTGGTCGTGTTGCGATAAAGCTGACCCAATCCTCCGGTGGCGAGTAGCACCGCGCGGGCTGACAGCGGCTGTTCATTGCCTGCGTCATCGATCAAACGAATTCCGGTAACGCAGTCATCGTGCATTAGCAAATCGGTGGAAAATTCGAATTCGCGGACAGAAACATTCTTGAGAGTCTTGGCTTTCGCGTACAGAGCACGCAATATTTCTCGTCCCGTTGAATCGCCATGCGCATGAAGGATGCGGTTGCGGCTGTGCGCACCCTCGCGCCCGAACGTCAGCCTGGTGCCTTGGCGATCAAACTCTGTGCCCCAGGCGATGAGTTCTTCGATGCGTTGAGGAGCGTCCTCTACTAAAACCTTGGCCGCTTCTGCGTTGCAAAGGCCATCGCCTGCAATCAGAGTATCTTGCAGGTGCAGGCTGATTTCGTCTTCATCGCTCAAGGCTGCTGCGATGCCGCCTTGGGCCCACTGCGTGTTGGAATCGGTGATCTCGCGCTTGGCCAAAACTAGAACCGACCCTGATTCTGCAAGTTCGATGGCCGCCCGCAAGCCGGCAACTCCGGCACCGATCACCAGAAAATCTGTTCCTGAGTCTTTTGGCATGTCGCACAAAAATGCTAACACGCATGGCGTTTAGGGTCAGTTGTGTCTCGCGGCGCGGTGCCTACTATCGGGCCTCTTGGCTCGGCCTCTACGTTATGATGAATGAACAAGTATTCATGCCAACTATTACTGTCCATGTCGCGCCGGGGACGTATCGC
The DNA here is from genome assembly GCA_049515835.1 of Terriglobales bacterium. Lineage (GTDB taxonomy): Bacteria > Acidobacteriota > Terriglobia > Terriglobales > Acidobacteriaceae > JAJPHW01. The sequence continues at coordinate 65 of JBEKTR010000369.1, read as the reverse complement.
GTCGTAATCGAAGAAGGGGTCCTCGGCCGAGCCGGCAAGACCCTGCGCGAGGAATTTCCTGAGCA
>JBEKTR010000368.1:0-3146 GCA_049515835.1 Terriglobales bacterium | reverse complement strand
TCAACAGGCTGGCAACTGCCAAGGGGCAAACAACAATCGATCATGGCCGGGAAGTCTTCACGCGATACCTGAGGATGTTTAGCAAGTTGTCGGTCGCGGGTCCTCACAGAAGCGCGGCGAAAAGCGCGACGCTATGCGCGTGCAATCAGAATTACATTCGGTGTCGGGATTCTTGCGCTCTGAATCCGCTGCCGCGGAGAGATGACGGCGGATTGGTGGCGCAAGGCGTGCATTGCGTCCGGCCGGATGGCATCTATTGTTTTGCCCATTTTCCCGGCGAACTGCGGCACAAAATGCCGTACCAGGAACGGAATGTCTTCCGGGCGTTCCCGCAACGCGGGAATCGAAATCGGAACCACATTCAGCCGGTAGTAAAGGTCGCTGCGAAACTGCCTTTTCAGCATCATCTCTTCCAAGCCGCGATGGGTCGCGGCCACCACTCGAACATCCAGTTTCTTCGTCCGCGGACTGCCCAACCGTTCGAATTCGCGTTCCTGCAAAACGCGCAGGAGTCGGTATGCCGTTCCAGTCTTTCCCTTCCCGACATTGCGCGCGTGGAGATTTGTGATTTCAAACCCGCCGGTTCTTTCCTGCCACGGGCAACGAGTGTCAATAGCTGAGCAGTTGTGAGCAGGCTAACAGCAGCATCGGCCCTGAACTTCGCAGGGACGACGTAAACCGCGCTTATTCATCACTCTGAGTGAATGGCCAATTGGGCGATGAAATGCCTCTTGTCTGTGTCTTGTTTTATCGCCGCCCTGATTGCTAGGCGACAACGGGAAGGATTCGGCGCCGGATGGGGAAGTGATCTCTTCTTCTTGCGGAGCAAAGGTTCAGAGGCCCTATGAGCACACTTGTGGCAGAGCAAAGTCAGACTGGGGCCCAAACGCGTGCGTTTGTCATTGCCTGGGCTTTCACGGTTGTTTTCTACTTTCTCGAGTACGCAGTGAGGTCTAGCCCTGCCGTGATGATTCCAGAGTTGGAGTCCTCATTTCATACCACGGCGCTCGGCATCAGTGCGATTCTCGGGGCCTACTACTTGACCTATTCCACGATGAGCTTGGTCGCCGGAGCGGACCTTGATCATTTGGGAGCCAAGCGCACAGTGCCAGTCGGCGCTGCCATTTTGGGCATCGGATGCCTCTTCTTTAGCGCAGCGGCTGTATCGGCTGGTGATGTAGGGCGGCTGCTCCAGGGAGCTGGCTCAGCTTTTGCATTCACGGGCGCCGTTTACTTGGCCGCGCACGGATTCTCCGCCCGCTATCTCGCAACGGCAATCGGTTTCACGCAATGTGTCGGAATGCTCGGCGGCTCGGCCGGCCAGTTTGCAGTCGGGCCGATGATCGAGCATGGAGTGGGTGTACATACGCTCTGGGTCGGATTGGGAGTCATTATTCTTGCGATCTCGCTGCTTTTGTACATGGCGACGCCTAAAGAACAGTTTGGACCGCACTCCCAGGAAGGGGGCTTCAGCTCACTTGTTAAGCCGTATAAGATCGTTTTTTCAAATCCTCAATCATATCTCTGCGGAATGGTCGCCGGTCTGCTGTTCGCTCCGACCACGATTGGAGACATGATTTGGGGAGTTGCATCATTTCAAAAGGATCTTCAATTCACCTATCACGATGCGGTGGTCGTTGCTTCGATGGTTCCCCTCGGCTGGGTTTTTGGGTGCCCTCTGCTCGGATGGCTTTCGGACCGCATTGGAAGGCGAAAACCAGTGATCGTTGGAAGCGCGCTGTTCATGATTGCGGCGGCCCTGCAAATTGCCCTGAAGCCCCTTCCAATTCCGCCGCATGTGGCAATGTTTCTGTTTGGCGTCGGGTCGGGCGCCGCCATGATTCCTTACAGCGTGATCAAAGAGGTCAACCCCGACAGTGTGAAGGGCAGCGCGACGGGTGGCATTAATTTCGTCGTGTTCGCCATCACAGCGTTTCTGGGCCCAGTTTATGCGAAGCACGTCGGCAAAGGCATCGGAAACTCGATGAACCTGCACTTGCATTTTCAGAAGGGCGCATTTTTTTGGATTGTATGCTGTGCCGCCGCGGTAATCGTTACGTTTTTTGTTCGGGAGACAGGACCTGCGGCCCATGCGCCGGTGGGAGCAAAGCAGTAATCGATCGCGGCACAGACTGAAATCGACTTTGCCGCTCGCATTTTGGATCCTCTTGGCCTCAAGCCACAGAAGCGAATAAGGAGACAGACACAATGCCGCATCGAGTTGCAGATGAATTGATTCGCAGACTTGCCGAAGCGGGCGTGGAAAGGATTTACGGTGTGGTGGGCGACAGCCTGAATCCGGTGACGGACGCACTACGGCTGAACAATAAAGTGAAGTGGATCCATGTGCGCAACGAAGAAGCCGGCGCGTTTGCGGCCGGCGCGGAGGCACAGCTCACCGGCAAGCTCACCGCCTGCGCGGGGAGCTGCGGCCCCGGCAACCTGCACCTGATCAACGGACTTTTCGACGCTCATCGCAGCGATGCTCCAGTGCTGGCAATCGCGTCGCATATTCCCAGCAGTGAGATCGGCACGGGATATTTTCAGGAAACACACCCGCAAAATCTGTTTCAGGAATGCAGCCACTATTGCGAGATGATCTCGAATCCAGCTCAGTTTGAGCGGGTTCTGCACATCGCCATGCAGAATGCCATTGGAAAAGGCGGAGTAGGCGTGATCGTACTGCCTGGCGACGTGGCCGCAACGGAAGTGCCGGCCGAGACCTCCTCGCGTTCCCTGGTGACCAATCGGCCGAGCATTCGTCCCATCGACAAGGACCTGGCAAAGCTGGCGGATCTGATCAATTCCGCCAAGAAAGTTGCGCTCTTGTGCGGAATTGGATGCGAGAACGCGCACGATGAGGTAGTCGCTCTTGCGGAGAAAGTGAAAGCTCCGGTTGGGCACACCTACCGGGGAAAGCCGTTCATCGAATACAACAATCCTTATGACGTCGGAATGACCGGCATGATTGGTTTCGGGATGTGTTACGAGGCGATCCACGAATGCGATCTTCTTCTGCTCCTGGGCACCGATTTTCCGTACGACAAGTTCCTGCCGACGAAAACCAAGATCGCGCAGATCGACATCCGGGTTGAGCGCCTGGGACGGCGAAGCAAACTCGATCTAGGAATCTGGGGCGACGTGCG
>JBEKTR010000367.1:0-3155 GCA_049515835.1 Terriglobales bacterium | reverse complement strand
TCTCGCGCGTTACACCCCTGCGGACTTCATCGCCCTCGTCGAAAAGCACGGCATTCCCTACCACGAAAAAACGCTCGGGCAGCTTTTCTGTGATCGCTCAGCCCGCGACATTCTCACGATGCTCGAATCCGAATGCCGCGACGCTCAAGTGCAAATTCTCACGGACATCCAGATCACCGAACTCACCCACGAAACTGAATTCGTCGTTCGCACGGCCCAGGCAAATTTCCGCGCGCCGGCTCTGGTCGTCGCCACCGGCGGTATTTCCATTCCGAAAATGGGAGCCACCGGGTTCGGTTACGACGTTGCCCGCCAATTCGGGTTGAAAATCATCCAGCCACGACCAGCGCTCGTGCCTCTCGTTTTCAATGGCGAAGACAAATCTGCTTATTGCGATCTCGCCGGCATTTCGGCTGATGTCGTCGCTTCGCTCGACGGCCAGCATTTCCGCGAAAAAATGCTCATTACCCACCGCGGGCTGAGCGGCCCCGCCATTCTGCAAATTTCTTCTTATTGGACGGCGCAGCAAGAGCCCGGTAAGCAACCGATTCAAATCGATCTCGCTCCCCAACGCGATGTAGCTGCTCCTATTCAGCAAACGACCGTGCGGAATGTCACGACGACTGCCAATGCTCTGCAAGAAGTGCTCCCGGCACGTCTGGCCAATCGCTGGCTCGAATTACACGCACCGAATTCGTGGACCAATCATGACTTAACCGAATGGGAGCGCGGTCTGCATCACTGGGAGATCACGCCCGCCGGCACCGAAGGATTTGAGAAAGCCGAGGTCACAGCCGGCGGCGTGGACACGGACGAACTCTCCGCCAAAACGCTCGAAAGCAAGAAAGTCCGTGGACTGTATTTCATCGGTGAAGTCGTGGACGTCACCGGCCATCTCGGCGGCTTCAATTTTCAGTGGGCCTGGGCCTCAGGCGCCGCCGCCGGACGCGCGCTGTGAGCTGCATATTTCTATATGACGTGTCATCCCGGCCAAGCTGGAGCGGAAGCGACGGCGCGTGGAGGGACCTGCTTTACTCTGCAATACTGCGAAGCACCCCTACCACCACTTCGTCCTGCTCTGGAAACACCGTCCGCAAATCGAGCAGCACGCGCCCATCTTCCACCCGCGCCACAACCGGCGGGCTCGACTCGCGCAATCTTTTCATGAATTCATCCGCCGATAAGTCTTGATGCGTTATCGCAATCAATCGAGTCGGCAAGGTTGCCGACGGCGCAGCGCCGCCGCCAATCAACGATGCGCCGTCGATCACTTCGGCCTCAATCGCCAGCTTCGCCGGCAGAATTTGCGCAGCCATCTTTTCCGCACGAATGCCAATGTCTTCTTTCGATAAATGCATCATGCGCAATGCAGGGATTCCCCCATGCTGACCCTTCACATAACTTAGCAGCGTCGCTTCAAGCGCCGCATAAGTCAGCTTGTCCACGCGCAGCGCCCGAAACAGCGAATTCGACCGCATGCGCGCGATGAAATCGGCGCGCCCGCTCAAGAGGCCCGCTTGCGGCCCTCCCAGCAACTTGTCGCCGCTGTAGGAGACCACATCCACGCCCGCGCGCAGGCTCTCAAACACGCTCGGCTCGCCGCTCACGCCGATGGTTCGCAAATCGAAGAGCGCGCCGCTGCCCAGGTCTTCCATCAACGGAATCTTGTGCTTGCGCGACAGCTCCGCAAGCTCTTCGAGCCCCGGCTGCTCCGTAAATCCCGAAATCTCAAAGTTCGAGCGGTGCACTCGCAGAATCAGCCGCGTTTTTTCGTTGATGGCTTTCTCGTAGTCGGCAGTTCGCGTGCGATTAGTCGTGCCCACTTCGCGTAGCGTGGCCTGCGATTTCCCCATCACGTCGGGAATGCGGAATGACCCGCCGATTTCCACCAACTCCCCGCGGGAAACGACGACCTCGCCGTTTTCCGCGAGCGTATTCAGCGCCAGCAGCACCGCCGCCGCATTGTTGTTCACAACAATGGTCGAAACAGCTTGTGCGGCGCGGACATGAGAGCCTGCCCTGAGCGGAGTCGAAGGGTCCCCGAGTTCCTTGCTGAATAGCTGTCCGAGCAATTTGTCCACATGCCCGTCGCGCTTGCCACGCTCGCCCGATTCCAAATCGAATTCCAGATTCGAATAACCTCTCGCGGTTTCGCGGATGTGCTCAAACACCGCCTCGCCCAGCGGCGCGCGCCCAAGATTGGTGTGGAGAATAACTCCGGTGGCATTGATGACCGGCTGCAACGAATACCGCAACGCACCGGCGAGTTGATTTTCGATGGCACCCGCGATCCCGCTCAAAGCAAGCTCCACTCCGTTGCCGTCAAGATTGCCTTCCAGGATTTCTCCGCGGAGATTTGCGAGCACGGCCCGTGTAGCTTCTGTGACCGCCGCTGCGCCGCCGCTCCCGGCTAGCGCTGAAATTTCAGGCGAGCGCAAGACTTCATCCACGGATGGCAGTTGCCGCAATAGCTCGGTTTGGGAGGAAACGCCCACGCCAAAGATTATGGCATGGTATTGGTAGATTTCGAATGTCCCTGGACCCGGCGGGTGATATCGGGAAGATTAGGGCGTAATTTCAAAGACAGTACCTTGGCCATACGCCCCACCATAAACCGTCGTGCCGTAAAGATTCCCGCTTTCGTCCTTAATTACGCCTGCGGAGGGCTGATTGCCGTCGGGGCAGTTAAATTGTTGGCAAAAGGTGTAGAGCACAGTTTCGTGCCAGGTAGCATCCATTTTGTAAACATTTCCGATCCCACCGCCAGGGCCGCCGCTCGTCGTGCCGTACACAACGCGGTTACGCTGATCGAGAAGAACGCCAGACATGGGCTCTTTCCCGTTGGTTCCATCAAATTGAAATCCACTGATCGCATGTGTCCTGGGGTTAAACCTAAAAACGGCACCCGCGCTTTCAAGACCCCCATCAGAAGCAGTGCTATAGAGATTTCCTGAGGGATCTAAGCTGACGGTACCTAAAGGAAATTCGGCCTGTCCCTGCAATGCGACTAGCCTTTTGTGCGTCCAAGCACCGGCACCCGGTGACAGCTCATAAAGTGTTCCCCATCCTTCTTTTTGTTTGACTCCACCGAATTCTGTCGAACCATACAAATTACCTGCCTTGTCAAAAGTAACTCCTGCTATGGGTCGTGTACC
>JBEKTR010000366.1:0-3198 GCA_049515835.1 Terriglobales bacterium | reverse complement strand
AAAACCCTTTGCTTGTACGTCGGCTGGCGCATCGAGATAGCGGGGGAGGGAATGCACGGCCTTCTTGTAAGCTTCGAAAAACAGGCCATCTTTGCTGCCGAAATGTTGAAAAATGGAGCCCTTAGCGATACCGAGCTCATCGGCGATATCACCAACCCTGGACGCGTGATAGCCGTGTTCGGCGAAATGCCGCATCGCGGCGTCCACAATGCGTGAGCGCTTGGTTTCGGAACGGGGACGCGGCGGAAGGTTCCGGTAACGAGGAGGGGCGGAGACGCTGCTTCCAATTCCACTCATATTGACCTCAAGTCAGATAACGATAGCGCAAGAATATATTGTTTGGCAATTCTATTTTTATTGCGTGTACGCTAATGTAAAGAGCTTGATGCTCAGGCATATTTGACCATAAGTCAGTAGGCGAAATGGGGCAAACGCAAACCAAGTACGACGCAGTGGTCGTCGGCGGCGGCCACAACGGGCTGACTGCCGCTGCATACTTGGCGCGCGCGGGATTGTCCACGTTAGTGCTTGAACGGCGCGAGATTGTTGGCGGTTGCTGCGTGACGGAAGAAATTGCTCCGGGATGCCGATGTTCAACGACTTCCTATATTGCGAGCATGTTGCGGCCGGAGGTGATTCAGGACCTGAATCTCGCTGCGCATGGATTGCGCATGGTTCCGTGTGACCCGGCGATTCAGGTCCCATTTCCTGATGGGCATGTCGTGCCGTGGTGGGCGGAACGTGCGCGGGCGAAAGAAGAATTCGCAAGAATCTCGCCGAAGGACGCCGAGACATTCGTACGGGTTGATGATCAGTTGAAAAAGCTAGCCCGCTATTTGCAGCCATTTTTCCTGGAACCGCCGCCGGAAATTGATATAGGCAGCATGACCGGGTGGGCAGATCTATTCAAATTAGGCTCGCGCTTCCGTGGAATCTCAAGCGAAGAGATTGCCCAACTTGTGGCGTTCTTAACGGGAAGCTTGGGCGAATTTCTTGACCACAACTATGAGTCGGAGAAGATCAAGACCTTATTTCTTGCCAACAATGTTTATGGCAAGCATGGCGGCCCGTATCAGCCGGGGACTGCGATCGGGCTTTTGTTTCACTTGTTGAGCGGTGGTGAGCACGAATTGCAAGGCTTTTATGGACACGTAATGGGTGGCATGGGTTCAATCACGCAGGCACTGGCTTCGTCCGGGAAGAAGCTTGGCGTAGAAATTCGAACCGCCGCACCCGTAGCGCGGATTGACCTCCGTAATGGGCGAGCAATTGGAGTGACATTGGAAGATGGAACCGAAGTTCGTGCGCGGGTGGTGCTCTCAAACGCGGATCCAAAACGAACATTTCTGGGAATGCTGAATGAAAAAGATTTGCCTTCGGAATTTGTTCACGCCATACGCGGCATCAAGATGGATGGGCCTTGCGCGAAAGTAAATTTCGTACTGAGCGAAGAACCGCGATTTACGGGCACCGATAAGACTGCGACGCCGCTTGAGCGGACATTTTTTACGCTCGTCCCGTCACTCGAATTTGCGGAGCGATGCTACGACATCGCGAAGTTCGGAGATGTCCCTGAGGAACTTTGGGTGGATTGCGTGATTTCGTCGAACGCTGACGATTCTCTTGCGCCCGCAGGGAAACATATTCTCACCTGCTTTGTGCAGTACGTGCCTTATCGCTTGCGCGAAGGGAATTGGGACGAAAAGCGCGAACTGCTGGGAGATCGGGTCGTGAAGAAAATTGCAGAGTACGCGCCCAATGTTCCGAACTCCATCATGGCCCGGCAAGTTTTGACACCGCTTGACCTCGAACGAACTTATGGCCTAACCGAAGGCAATATTTTTCATGGTGATTTGCGGCTGGAGCAGTTGTTCTTTATGCGTCCCGTCGCTGGGTGGTCGCAATACCGTTCGCCGATCGACGGTTTGTACCTGTGTGGGGCCGGCGCGCATCCCGGTGGCGGAGTGACTGGTGCGCCCGGCCATAACGCCGCGCATCAAGTTTTGCGCGACTGGAAAAAAGGCCGATTCAAGGATGCAGCCTCATGAGCGACCGGGCGCTACCTACGAGCGCGGACATTGTGATTATTGGCGCCGGTGTAATGGGCGCATCCATTGCATTTCATTTGGCGAAGCGTAACGCGGGCAAGATTGTTGTCATTGATAAAGACCATGTTGGTCGTGGTGGTAGCGGACGCAGTTCGGCATTGATTCGAATGCATTACAGCTATCCGGCGGAAGTGAAGCTGGCCCTGATTAGCTTGCGAATGTTCCAAAATTGGAGCGAAGAGGTCGGACGGTCTGGAGATTTCCGTAAAACAGGATTCGTCCGGATTGTGGCGCCGCATGAAATTGAGTTGCTGAAGAAAAACGTGGTCATGCAAAAGGATCTGGGCGTGCGAGTCGATCTCATCGATGGCAAGCAATTGCAGCAACTCGAGCCTGACTGGGAAGTGGATGACGTAGAACTCGCAGCCTACGAGCCGGATTCCGGCTACGGCGACGGAGCGGGAGTCGCGAACGATTTTCTGGAACGAGCGCGCGAGATGGGAGTAACGTATGTGCCGCGAACGCAAGCCGTCGCGTTTAAGGTGGAAGGCAACGCGGTTAAGGGCGTTGCAACGGATAAAGGAGAGATCAGCGCTCCAATCGTTGTCGCGGCAACAGGGCCCTGGTCACGGCCTCTATTTGAATATGTGGGCTATGAATTGCCGATCGAAGCAGAACTTCATCAAGTGGCGATCTTAAAGAACGCTCCTGGCATGAAAGGCGGTGGTTGTGCCTGTATTGATTCGGTGACGGAGACGTACTTCCGTTCCGACGCGCATGACAAGTTTCTGGTCGGAGATTTTTGGGGGGAGCGGCCTGTCAATCCCGATAATTTTCCGCAAAGGGCCGCCGATGCAGGGCTCGAAGAAATGATTGAACGGACTTGCCGACGCATACCGAAATTAGAAAATGCCGAGGTCATGCGCGGAGTCACGGGGGTATACGACATGACGCCGGACTCGCGGCCGTTGTTAGGGCAAATTCCCGGAATTATGGGTTTGTATGTTTGCGCGGGCTTTTCCGGGATGGGCTTCAAGATCTCTCCCGCGATTGGTTTGGTGATGTCAGAACTCTTGCTCGACGGGAGCGGAAGAACCTTAGATATCAGCGCATTCCGCCCGAACCGCTTTGCAGAGAACCAACCGATTCA
>JBEKTR010000365.1:0-3200 GCA_049515835.1 Terriglobales bacterium | reverse complement strand
CTGGCATGGGACATCGCGGGCTTGCCGATGTTGACCGAGAGCTGAAATTGGTTCCACATCCGCGGAGCCGATACGTTGGCCAATCATTTAGACTGCTTCTGTGAACGCGGAGATCATCGCGATTGGCTCGGAACTACTCACTCCTTTCCGCCAGGACACCAATTCGCTTTACGTCACCGAACAACTGAATCAACTGGGCGCTGAGGTGATTTTCAAGACGATCGTCGGCGACAGCCGGGAACGGCTGACCTCAGCGGCGGCGAGTGCCATCGCGCGCGCAGATATCGTCATTTTTATGGGTGGCCTCGGCCCGACTGAGGACGACCTGACCCGCGAGGCTGTTGCTGAGGCCTTAGATCTGCCGCTTAAGCGCGATCCTGAACTGGTCGCCGCCCTCGAGCGCCGTTTTGCTGAACGGGGATATAAGCTAACTGCTAACAACCTGCAGCAAGCGGATGTCATTGCTGGGGCTACCATCCTACCCAACCCAAACGGTTCTGCCGTCGGGCTTTGGATTGGTGGGAAATACGACGGGCTGGACAAGATTATCCTGCTCCTGCCCGGCCCCCCTAACGAATTGAAAGCGATGTTTGAGCAGCAATGCGTTGAACGGCTGCGCGTTAAGTTGCCGAAGAAGGCGATTGCGACCCGTATGTTGAAAATTACGGGCATTGGCGAGTCACAATGCGATGCGCGCGTCGCGCCCATCTACAGGACATTTGTTGACGTGGACACGACAATTTTGGCGGGCGCGGGCGAAATTCAACTCCACATGAAGACGCAAAAGAGTTCGCTTACAGAAGCGCAGCAGCGTGTGGACCAACTGGTAGGACTGATTGAAGAAGAATTGGGCGACCTGGTTTTCTCCGATAACGGAGATTCGCTTGAGCAGATTGCAGGCTATTACCTGCAAATGCGGTCCGCGACGCTGTCGGTAGCGGAGTCCTGCACGGGAGGACTAGTGGCGCAGCGGCTAACTTCGATCAGCGGCAGTTCGCGATATTTTCTTGGTGGTGCGGTGGTCTATTCGAACGAGTTGAAAACTGATTTCGCGGATGTACCTGCGCACATGCTGGAAAAACACGGCGCAGTGAGCCGAGAAGTGGCGGCGGCGCTGGCGGAAGGCATTCGCTACCGCTGCGAGACCACACTGGGACTTGGTGTTACGGGGATTGCCGGCCCGGGCGGAGGATCTCCGGATAAGCCGGTCGGGCTAGTATTCCACGCGCTTGCCAGCGAGCAGGGAACTGAAGTCGTTGAGCGTAAATTTCCCGGAGACCGGCAACGTGTGCGCTGGTTCGCGTCTCAGCAGGCCCTGGATATGGTCCGGCGGAAGTTGATGTGATTCATGCGCATATTTGTGGCTCTGGATATCGAAAAGGAAATTCGGCAGCGCATAGTTCGCTTCATGGACGGCGTTCGCGGATTTGCTCCTGAAGCCCGGTGGGTGCGTCCCGAATCGCTGCATGTAACGTTAAAGTTTGTTGGAGAAAAGCCGCCCGAACTCGTGGAAGAGATGAAGATAGCGCTCGCCGGGATAAAATCGCCCTCGTTCGACATCGCTTTTCGCGGCTACGGCTTCTTTCCTAATGCAAAGTCGGCGCGGGTATTCTGGCTAGGGATCGAAGCGGGCCCGGTGCTCGCGGAACTTGCGGGCCGCGTGGATGCGACCCTGGAAAGGCTTGGCGTAGATAGAGAAGAGCATGCTTACAGCCCGCATCTGACGCTGGCACGCGGTGGAGGCAAATCCGGCGACCCGCGTCGGCAAAAAGGCGACGCACCCAACAAGAAGTTCGAAGAGTTGCAACGAAGATTGTCAGCGATGTCCACGCCTGAGTTTGGCAGCATGACTGCCCGCGAATTCTTCATTTATCAAAGTCGTGTGGATAGAGACGGCTCGCAGTACACGAAGATTGCCGCATTTGCGATGGAATCACCAATGCAGATGGAATTGCCACAAATTCGATGACCCATAACCTCCCAGTTGACTATGTTCTCATCGCGGCAATCAGCTATCTTTTCGGATCGATCCCTTTTGGCTACATTCTCCTGCGCGTGGTTCGCGGCGAGGATGTCAGGAAATTGGGCAGCGGCAATATCGGAGCAACCAATGTTGCGCGCTCGTCTCCATCATTGGGCATCCTGACCTTGCTGCTCGATGCCCTAAAAGGATTTCTTGCGGTCTTTCTAACGCATGTGCTGTTTCGCGGCCCGATTCTGTGCATGTTTGTGGCTGGATTGTTTGCGATTGTCGGACACCTTTTCCCGATGTGGCTGGCATTCAAGGGCGGCAAAGGCGTGGCCACCGGGCTCGGCGCATTTGTGATTCTTACTCCGAAGGCAATGCTGGTGATGCTTGGGATTTTTGTCGTAGTCGTGGCGATTTCCCGTTACGTTTCTTTGGGGTCGATTCTCGCGGTTGGGTTCTTCCCCTTACTCGGTTTCTGGCTGGACGGCTATCGCGATACGCCGGAAATCGCCATCATGTGTATTGCTTCCATTCTCATTCTCTCCAAACACCACGCGAACTTCGCCCGCCTATTTGCGGGCACGGAGCATCGCTTTGGCCGGAGCGCCGCGTGAGCAAAATTGCCGTGATCGGCGCAGGAGCCTGGGGCACGAGTCTCGCGATCGTTCTGGGGCGCACGGGTGACCACGAAGTGCGGCTTTGGGCGCATGAAGCCGAAGTTCGCGAATCGCTTACCGTGCGCCGAACTAACGACTTGTTTTTCCCAGCGCACAAAATCCCTGAGACGGTTTCCGTGCCACTGACCTTGCATGAGGCATTGCACGGTTGCGAAATCGTTGTCGGTGTGATGCCGTCGCAACATTGCCGGCATACCTTCGAGCAAATGTCGCGGAATCTGAAGCCTTCCATGCAGTTTGTGAGCGCGACGAAGGGCTTGGAAGAATCCAGCCTGTTGCGAATGACGGAAGTGATCACCGAAGTCGTTCACGAGCGTTGCGGCTTTGTTCCTCGAATCGGCGCTTTGAGCGGGCCGTCATTCGCTCTCGAGGCGGCACGGGGCGATCCGACGGCAATTACCATCGCTTCACAAGACAAAGAACTGGCCGAGCGAGTGCAGCGTGAGTTTAGCGATCCGCGATTTCGGCTTTATCGCAATGACGATGTGATCGGCGTCGAACTCGGTGGCGCGCTCAAGAACGTCATCGCCATCGCTGCCGGGGTGTGTGACGGC
>JBEKTR010000364.1:0-3201 GCA_049515835.1 Terriglobales bacterium | reverse complement strand
CTACTACGCCGATTACTACGTCTGGGAGAACAGCTCGTGGCATGCGTACTTTTGACAGCAGACGATTGCGATGGAGAGCAGATAAAGGCAAATCATTTTTCAGGTTTTATGCTATAATTATGACCAGTCAGACTAGTCATGACAACTAAAACCAAAACACGTTGGCAACTACAAGCGGCAAAAGCTCGATTCAGCGAAGTGGTACGCAAGGCCCAAACCGAGGGCGCGCAGTATGTCACCCGACAAGGGAAGGATGCAGTCGTCATCGTTCAGGCCGAAGAATTTGAACGCTTGACAGCTCGTACACGGCAACCACAAAGTCTGGCAAAGTTTTTTGCGGAGTCTCCCCTTGCGGGGGCCAAGCTCGATTTGGAGCGCAAGCCGGATTACGGACGCGACATTAAGTTGTGACCGGCTTTCTGCTCGACACCAATGTTATTTCTGAACTCGTAAAGCCGCACCCGGAAGAGCGTGTCGTGCAGTGGCTTGAGACGACCGACGAAGACTTAATATACATCAGCGTTTTGACCCTGGGAGAAATTCGCAAAGGCATTGCCGCGCTCACCGATGCGGCGCGGCGCATGAAGTTCGAGAGCTGGCTCGAACAGGATTTAGCGTCGCGTTTCTCTGGACGCATCCTGACGATTGATGCCGCGGTCGCCGATCGCTGGGGAAGAATCAGCGGAAGCGCAGCCGCCCGAAAATCGCCGATTCCCGTGATTGATGCATTACTGGCCGCCACCGCAATTCACCACGATTTGACGCTGGTCACACGCGACACCAGTCACGCAGAAGTTAGCAGAGTGACGATCCTGAATCCGTGGCAGTGAAGAAACGCCACAACAGCAGTCCCTCGCACATCCTCATTGCGCTTGCGCAACTCCGACTGGCTCGGAATGACAAGTTGGTAAGCGTTATAAGCTCTCGGCTGCCTTTTGCTGCATCCTCCGCGCGCTACACATCATCAAAACGGTGCGTCTCGAAATTATTCGTTAGCGATGTTCATATTCACGGCGGTTTCACGCGAGTCCCCGCGAATTTCAAGTACAATTTTGCTTCCAAAAAGAAAAGAGGAATTTATGAGCACAACCAAGGGTTATGCCGCCCCCGTAAAAGATGCGCCGCTGGCGCCGTTTTCATTTGAGCGCCGCGAGCCGCGCGAGCACGACGTTGCCATTGATATTAAGTTTTGCGGTATTTGCCACTCCGATATTCACCAGACGCGCGACGAATGGAACGAGTTTTTGCCCGAACCGTCGATCTTTCCCATGGTCCCCGGCCATGAGATTGCCGGCATCGTCACCGCCGTCGGCAGCAAAGTCACGAAGTACAAAGTGGGCGATAAGGTGGGCGTCGGCTGTTTTGTGGACTCCTGCCGCGTCTGCCCCGAATGTAAGCAAGGGCTGGAGCAGTATTGCGCGGTCGGCATGAACCAGACCTACAACAGCCACGAAAAAGACGGATCGCCAACTTACGGCGGCTATTCGGAAAAAATCGTTGTGGACGAGAACTACGTTCTCCGCATTCCCGACAATTTGCCGCTTGATGCCAGCGCGCCGCTGCTCTGCGCGGGAATTACGCTTTATTCCCCGCTGCGGCATTGGAACGTCGGCCCGGGAAAGAAAGTGGCCATAGTAGGACTCGGCGGCCTCGGTCACATGGGCGTGAAACTCGCACATGCGATGGGCGCGGAAGTGACTGTTCTCAGCCAATCATTAAAGAAAGAGGCGGATGGCAAAAGATTGGGCGCGGACCATTTTTACGCGACTTCTGATCCTAAGACTTTTGAAAAACTGCAAAGATATTTCGATTTGATCATCTGCACTGTTTCGGCGGACATCAACTGGGAGCCGTATTTATTCTCGTTGAAGGTAGATGGAGCGATGGTGCTGGTGGGCGCTCCGGAAAAACGGGTGCCGCTGGGAGCGTTTCCCCTTATCGCTGGAAGAAAAAGTCTGGCTGGGTCGGGCATAGGCGGAATCAAGGAAACGCAGGAGATGCTGGATTTTTGCGGCAAGCACAGCATCACCAGCGATATCGAGCTGACTCCGATTCAGAAGGTGAATGAGGCGTACGCGCGGGTGCAGAAAAGCGATGTCCGCTACCGGTTTGTGATTGATATGGCGTCCCTGAAGAAAGGGTAGGCACGTATCGAGTTAGGAAGCGGCATGGCTTCCGCCATGCCGCAAAGATTCGCCCCATGCCCCGGTCCCCATTTCTGTGAGTTAAGAAATCGTGATCTCGCCCATGTCGATCGCGACCAGTAAGGGTTCCTTCACCAGTTCGTACTCACCTTCGTATGCGTACACCCGCCTCTTGGCCGGCACGATGATTCCGTCCACGTCACGGTATTCTGAAGCGTAATTGAGCCCCGTGGCTCCGCCAAGAATGTCCACCGTGTAGTCGTGCCGGCGCAGCAACCCATCGGGTCCAAAGCAGGAGATCTGTACCTTGGAATGACTCTTCACGTCGTCGGGGAACGTGATTTTCAGCCGCCGCCAGGTTTCGCCGTCCGCCTGGATCGAAGAAATCTCTTCGGTCGTGAAGCCGGCGCGGCAATATAGAAACGGAGTATTCAGATACGTCCACAAGGCCTCACCGACAAAATAAGCCACGTGTATGTCATCCCAGGGCGTATCCCTGTGTTGCCCTTCGAACGACTTTTCTGGATTATCTCGTGCTTCGATCAGGGTCCCGTCCAGCGCTTGGATCACTATGCGGTCAGGCTCGAAGACCGCTCGCTTATCTTGTCCTGGGAAATCCACTGTAAGACGTTCTCTCTTCGTCTCAGCAGTTATGACCACGTTCTTGAGAGCGTCGCCCTTACCTTTGACAAACCAGATCGCACCCGTAATCGACGCCGCAACCTTGATGGCCTTCACTTTGTTCCAGCGTTCAAGACCGCCGTGGGCTTCGATAGCTAAATTTAATAGTTCGCTATTCGCTGCTTGACTTACCTGCGTGGCTTGCTCAGCCACCGGTCCATCTGTTCCATCCAACACCATCGTCGCTGCTTTCATTTCAAGTCTCTCTTTCTGGAAATCCGATTCAAATCAATTTGCCGATTTCGCGACCATGTCCTTGGGCCGGCCTGCCCTATATCAGGACGGGCCGGCTTTAGGTTTCCTGGATGGACTACTTGTTTCCGGCTCTGTTCGCGGCTTGCTCAATCAACTCCGACACTTCTTTCGGGTGAGAGAG
>JBEKTR010000363.1:0-3208 GCA_049515835.1 Terriglobales bacterium | reverse complement strand
CCAAACAAGTTCACATCAACCTGAACGAAGCGCCAATCGGCTGGTACTGAGAATTAAGAAGTGGTTACGTAAATATGGGAACCATTCAGATCAAAACTGCGATCCCGGGGCCGAAGTCAAAAGCCCTCACTGAACGCCGCAAGGGCGCCGTCCCGCGAGGGCTTTCGCATGCTACGCCAGTCTATGTCGCAAAAGCGGAAGACGCGTGGCTCGAAGATGTGGACGGCAATCGCTACATTGATTTCGCCGGCGGCATAGGTTGCGTCAATGTGGGGCATCGTCGCGAGCCTATCGTCAACGCTGTGCGCGAACAACTCAACAAATTCATGCACACCTGCGTTCAAGTGACTGCGTACGAAAACTACATCGAGCTTGCCGAGCGCATGAACAAGGCCGTTCCCGGCAAATCCCCTAAGAAGACTCTGTTCGTCAATTCCGGCGCGGAGGCCGTTGAAAATGCCGTTAAAATCGCTCGCGCCCACACCGGTCGTGCGGGAATCATTGCGTTCGAAGACGCTTTCCACGGCCGCACTATGATGGCGCTTTCGCTTACCAGTAAGACGCATCCTTATAAAGCCGGATTCGCACCGCTTCCAGGAGATGTTTATCGCATTCCCTATGCCTATTGCTATCGCTGTTCTTATTCGTTGAAATATCCATCCTGCGATCTTTTCTGTGCTCGCCATCTCGAAGATACATTCAAACGAGTGGTCGCTTCAGAAGATGTTGCCGCAGTGATTGCCGAGCCGGTGCTGGGCGAAGGCGGCTTCGTTGCTCCTCCTAAAGAATTCTTCAAGATTCTCATGGAGATTTGCCACAAACACGGTGTTCTCTTTATCGCCGACGAAGTGCAGAGCGGCTTCGGTCGCACTGGGACATTATTTGCCTGCGAGCAATACGACATTGAACCAGATATTCTGGCGACGGCCAAATCTCTCGGTGGCGGCTTGCCCCTCGCTGCCATTACCGGTCGTGCCGACATTATGGATGCCCCTGGCCCCGGCGGACTCGGCGGGACTTTCGCAGGCAATCCGCTTTCCTGTGCCGCCGCGCTTGCCGTCTTCGATCTCTTCGAGAAAGAAGACTTGCTGGCTCGTTCGCGCAAACTCGGCGAGAGCTTTCAGAAGCGTGCTAAAGAATGGCAGCGCCGCTGGCCGATGATAGGAGATGTTCGCGGATTGGGAGGAATGCAGGCACTCGAACTCGTGAAAGATCCTGTAACGAAAGAGCCTGCCGCTGAGGAAACCAAAAAGATCACACAATACTGTTATGAGCATGGATTAATCACGATCACCGCCGGTTCGTATGGCAACGTCATTCGCGTTTTGGCACCGCTCGTTGTTACCGACGCACAACTGGACGAAGGCATGGGCGTGATCGAAGCGGCGTTTGCCGCAATCTGTGGCGCGAAAAGTGCAGCAATCCAAATGGTATAGAAGATGAAAGAGCTTCTTTTGGATGCTTCGGCGTGGAAAAGCAAGGACGATGTTTACAACAGCTTTTTCAAAGCGGTCGGTGCGCCCGAGTGGCACGGCAGAAATTTCAACGCGCTGAACCACAGTATTAGCGGTGGCCGCATAAATGCTGTCGAAGTGCCGTATAGGCTAGTCATTCGTAACTACGACTCCATCGCATCGGACGTGAAGGTAATGGCTGACGATTTTGTTGACCTGATACAAGAAATCGCGGAACGTGGCTGCCCAGTCGAGATCTTAGTTGAAAAATGACACGTGATTCTTATGTGTAAAGCTCGCACGATAATTGCCAAGGATATGTCATGACAGTTGCTGCACCGGTTCTCATATAAGTCTCCAACTACGTCAACGGACAATGGGTTGATTCCGCCACCAACGAATGGCTTGACGTTGTCAATCCCGCGACCGGCGAAACCATCGCGCAAACTCCGAGCTCAACGCCCAACGAAGTAAAGGCCACGATCGAAGCAGCTGCCGCTGCTTATCCAGCCTGGCGCCGTACTCCACCCGAGGACCGTATTCAGCCGCTCTTCAAATTGAAGATGCTGCTTGAAGAACACATTGACGAGCTCGGCCGTATCACCACGCAGGAAAATGGCAAGACCTTCACCGAAGCCAAGGCTGAGCTTCGCCGCGCTATTGAAAACGTCGAAGTCGCCTGCGGCATCCCGACGATGATGCAGGGCTACAACCTCGAAGACGTGGCTCGCGGCATCGACGAAATCATGATCCGCCAGCCCCTTGGCGTCGTCGCGGCGATCACCCCCTTCAATTTTCCTGGCATGATTCCGTTCTGGTTTCTGCCTTACGCGATCGCCACCGGCAACACGCTCATCATGAAGCCGTCGGAGCGTGTGCCGCTCACCATGCGCCGTGCCTTCGAATTGCTCGACCAGTGCGGTCTTCCGAAGGGCGTGGTCAATTTGCTCAACGGTGGCAAGCCGGTCGTAGATGCACTTCTCGATCATCCCAAAGTTCGCGCCATCAGCTTTGTCGGCTCAACTCCGGTGGCTCGCTACGTCTATGCCCGCGCAGGAGCCAACGGCAAACGCGCGCAATGCCAAGGAGGAGCAAAGAATCATGTCATCGTCCTTCCTGACGCCGACATGGCAAGTGCCACGCAGATTATCAGCGACAGCGCCTTCGGGTGTGCCGGTCAGCGTTGCCTCGCGGTTTCGGTCGCGGTTACTGTGGGCGAAGCGCAGAAAACTTTCCGGGATTCCATCGCTGAGGCTGCAAGTTCTCTTAAAGTAGGCAATGGCTTGGAAGAAGGCGTTCAGATGGGCCCGGTCATTACACCGCTGGGCAAATCGCGCATCGAAGCGCTAATCGCTAAAGGTGAAAAAGACGGTGCAAGAATCTTGATTGACGGACGCAATCCGAAGGTTCCCCGCTGCGAATCGGGGAATTTTATAAAGCCCACTGTTCTTGACGGTGTCCCTGCTACGAGCGAATTATCTGATACAGAAATCTTCGGCCCCGTTCTTAGTCTTGTCCACGCCAATGACATGGAAGAAGCCATCGCTTTTCTCGAGCGTAGCGCTTACGGCAACCAAGCATCTTTATTTACGTCCAGTGGATCGGCCGCGCGCCGCTTCCGTTATGAGGCGCCCGCCGGCAATATCGGCATCAACATCGGAGTCGCCGCGCCCATGGCCTATTTTCCGTTTAGCGGATGGAAAGATAGTTTCTTTGGCGTCATGCATGCGCAGGGTCGCGACGCCGTCGAGTTC
>JBEKTR010000362.1:0-3226 GCA_049515835.1 Terriglobales bacterium | reverse complement strand
TCGAGCGTAAACGTCGGAATGTCATCCAGCACACCGTCATCCCGCAAACGATAGGATCGGTCGCTATAAACTTTGATCCAATCCGCGCCATAACTGATCTGCTCTCGCACTGCTTTCCGCGCCACATCGGGTCCATCCACCAATTGCAATCCATGGGGAACCGGAACATTCGGCGCATACCCTTGTAATGGATATGCCCCTGTCACATCCAACGCCCGCGTCGCCACAATCATTCGCGGCCCGGGAATCACGCCATTCTCAATCGCCTTCTTCACATCCACATCAGCATAGCCTGCGCCTTCTGTCTCTAAATCGCGGATCGTCGTGAAGCCATAATCCAGTGCCCGCTTTGCATTCACCGTCGCTAGGATCGTCCGGTACTCGGTCGATTCTTTTAGTAACTGCACTGCATAGTCATCCGCCGTGATGTCGCCTTGCAATAGGACATGGGTATGCGTGTCAATCAACCCCGGCAAACAGGTTTCCTTCGACAGATCAACAATCTCCGCGCCTGCGGGAACATTCGCGCCCACTTCTCCGATCTTTTCTCCCGCCACCGCAATAACGACGTTCCTCTTAATCTGCTCGCTCTTCCCATCAAACAAACTCCCACACCGCAGATACATCGTCTTCGCTGGACTCGTCTGCGCTAACGCCATGCCGGCCAATGCCAACATAAGGATCGAAGGAATCGCTATTCTCTTCATATTGTCTCTCCTGATCGAACTGCTAAATGCCAACTGCTAATCGCTGGACTGCCGGCCGCTGCTTTTCTGCTTTTCCTGTGCACAGTCTGTGGAAATGAACGCCGCCGAGTCTATCAGAATTTCTCCCTCCAATTTCCATGACTACAAACCTCAATAGCGGCGCGGCTGCCCAATCGTTCGCGCAAAAATAGCCCATCGGAATTCTTTGGAGAAAATCTTTGCCAACTATTTCTCATTGCACCAAATTTGTGGAATTGACCCCAACGCATTCCGCGCGTACATTCGCATCTCGCTTGCAAAATCTTTGGCTAACCATCGGCAAACCTTTTGCTGTGCTCGACAACGGCTCTCCCTCCCCCAAGGGTGATTGTGGATGAAAATGGAAAGTGAATGGCAAACATACCGCACTCGGTTTCTGGTCCAGGCTAAACAACTCGACGCTTCGCTTCGTTTTTACGACTCACTCGGTCGCGAACATTCGGGCGTCGCCGGTGACTATCTCGTGGAGTTCGCTGACGGAGTTTTACGCATCGCGCCCCGCGAACTCTTCGAAGACATCTACGTGCCTATGGAAACGGCCCGCAAGAAACGCCCTTGCAGTGCCGTTCCAGATCGCAACCACTTCGACAATGCGGCACTTCGTTCCAAGATGTTGTCATCCTGAAATAGTCGGATATTCAGGCGGTTTTCTCGGCGTCTCGGCGGTGAAATCTGTGTCTTGTGGAAAATCAGTACCTTAACCCGGAATCATGTCGGTTAATTGCTTTAGATACAAGATATAGCGCTACCCTATTGACAGCCCCAACATACGGGCGTACTGTGTGATTCCCAAGCAATGATTTCTTGCCGGACAAAACCGGGAAGAAACCCAAAGCAAGGGGTAACAAACAAGGAAGATTCCGCGGCCAGAGGTGACCCGGTTTCCTCCCCAAGACACAAAGAAGCAAAGCGGTGATGTTTGATTGTCTCTACCCTCCCCCAGAGACAATAAGGGCACAAGAACGGGCAGTCCGGATAGGCGCGGAGATCATCTAATAAATAAGGGTAAATGCTTGGTAGATAAGCAATTGCCCCCGAAAAGTCGTCGAAATTTAGGAGCCTCAATGGAAGGTTTGGCGCAATTGGTAAATGAGTCTTTGGCCCGTAACGGATTCGATGCCGTCCCGGACCAAAACCGCGTGCGCTGGTCCCGCTGGTTTCCCTGCGAGGATAGCCTGACCGCCCTGTTTGTCCCCGGCAAGCCCGGTTTACTTGCCCTCGGCGAGGAAATCGTCCCGGCCGGCGAAGCTGGCGGCAAGCGCATGCTGGCCCTGTTTCAGGTAAGTGAAGCTGACGACCTTGGCTTGGCCCTCGGGCGGCAGTTAATTACAGGCCCAGAGCGCGAGCGCCTCGCGAGTTCGAAATGCTTTGCCCGGTATGCCGTAATTGAAGATGCAACCCAGCGCCACTCCGCCCTCCATGCTTTTGAGCGCTGGATGGCCGACTCGGCGATGCAACCGTGTGGCCCACTCTTTCGCGCTTTTTGCGAAAGGGTGGGAGAGTAAGGTTGCAGGGTGCCCCGTTTCTCGCCGCCTTCGCGAGAAGTGGGAAAGTGCTTCCAGAAATCCAGCCGCGTCGCGGCGCAAGAATGCAGCCCACGGCGCAAGCCGCGGGTCACGGAACCGAAGAAACCGAGCCCCGAAGGGACGAAAGTATCACCCTCAGGACAAGAGCCCTGGGTCTTAAGAAGTTTGGGTAGGGAAAATTCAACAAGCGGACCAACGAATCCGCAGGAGACTACAAACAATGCCAGAAGTGACCACAGGAGCCCCCTCCGCCACGTCGGTAAAAGAAACCACCGTCAAACCCGTCACCCAAACTAACCCGGCTCAAACCAGCAAGGCTCCTGGCCTGACTTTCAAACGCCTGTTCACCAAACCCGGCGTTTCTCCCTACGACGAAATTGAGTGGGAACTCCGCACCGCTCAGATCACAGATGCCAAGGGCAACGTGATCTTCGAGCAGAAAGACGTCGAGACTCCGAAAGATTGGTCCATGACGGCGACCAACATTGTGGCCTCCAAATATCTGCATGGCACGCTCGATACGCCTGAGCGTGAATCCGGCGTGCGCGCCCTTGTGACCCGCGTCGCCGACACCATCGCCAACTGGGGCAAGTCGCAGGGATACTTCAAGACCGCCGAAGACGGCGCCACTTTCTACGATGAGCTTTCGTTCATCCTGCTGCGTCAGTACGCGGCCTTCAATTCGCCCGTCTGGTTCAACGTCGGCTGCGACCGCATTGAGCCTAACTCTGACGCGCAGAACTGGCATTGGAATCCCATCGCCGGACGCGTCGAGTTCGGCGTCACCGGATACAAGACTCCGCAGTGCTCCGCCTGCTTCATCAACTCGGTCAAAGATTCGCTCGATTCGATCCTCACCCTGGCCAAGACCGAAGGCATGTTGTTCAAGTGGGGCTCCGGCACCGGAACCAATCTTTCCTCGCTGCGCTCCTCCACCGAGCAGCTCAGCGGCGG
>JBEKTR010000361.1:0-3234 GCA_049515835.1 Terriglobales bacterium | reverse complement strand
GGCGGAGCGAGTGACAAAGGCACATTCTTCAGGATTTCGCGGCAAGGCGGTGAGCAGGTTCTCTATAGCTTTTGCGCTCAACCGAATTGCACGGATGGAGCCTATCCCGAGTTTCTGATCCAAGGCGCGGACGGCAACTTCTATGGCGAAACCTATAACGGTGGAAGCACCGGCGCGGGCTCCATTTTCAAGATGACGGCCGGCGGCGAAGTGACGACGATTTACAACTTCTGCACGCAAACGAGTTGTACCGATGGTGCGTTGCCACAATCTGCCTTGGTGCAGACCAGGGATGGTTCGTTCTACGGGACGACCGTGATCGGCGGGTCCCAAAATGAGGGAACAGTTTTCAAGCTTTCGCCGAATGGCACGTTGACCACCCTCTATAACTTTTGCTCACTGGCGAGTTGCGCCGATGGAACGCAGCCGAACATCGGATTGACTCTGGCCAGCGACGGCAATTTTTACGGAACGGCGGCGCTGGGCGGAAAGACCAATGCGCAATTGTGCGGCGAGTATGGGTGCGGCACGCTCTTCAGAATCACGCCGTCCGGCGCGTACACGCTGCTTTACAGCTTTTGCTCGCAATCGAGCTGCGCGGATGGCGACATTCCGCAGGGCCAGTTGCTCCAGGCGAAAGATGGCAGCTTGTACGGAACTACCGACGGCGGTGGGGCCAACAATGGGGGCGCCGCTTTCAAAATCACGCCGCAAGGTAAAGTCGTAACTCTCCACAGCTTCTGTACGGGCACCTGTCAGGATGGTTTGATTCCGTATGCCGGGCTGATTCAAGCCAGCGATGGAAATTTTTACGGAACCGACACGTTAGGGGGCCCCGGAGGATACGGCACGGTCTACCAGATGACGCCGGGGGGCAAAGTGACTGCCGTCTTCGGCTTTGACAACGGGGCCGATGGCGGGTTTCCCGTCGCGGCTGTTCTGCAGGCGAGTGACGGGAGACTCTATGGCGGCACAGAACAGGGCGGCGCAGACGGCTTCGGCGTCGTCTTTCAAGTATCAGGGAAGGCGACGTCCTTTGGCGAATCGGTTCTTGACGCGGCAACGCTGGATCGTTTGAAAGCGCAGGCGCGGATTCCCGCTTCGCCGTTGCGCAACGAACGATAAAACTTAGGAAGAAGTTACGAATAAAACTGGCGCCGGTTGTTGTTGAGTCCGCATTGAACTCAGTTCACAACCGGCGATTTTGTGTTTAGCGTCCTGCCTTATGGTTTTACGCGCGAATACTCGCCCTGAAACTCGATTGTCCAAGTGGCACCGCTGTCGGAAGACTTCTCCCAGGTCTGCTCAACTTTGTCGGCATTGAGCTGAACGATTTTGAGCCGATTGATAAATTCCTCGCCGTTCGGTCCTCGACTCGGGCCATGAAATTCTGCGCTTCCTGATGCGGCCGTTCCCTCAAACATATGCACTCGGCCTTCGTTGTCCGCGAACATGCCGCGCCAGCTTTTGTCGTCGGAGCTGTAGGCGAACATATTCATTCCCTCATGCCCGTTGCCACCAACCCAATGTTCGATGAGCAAGCACGTGTCCAAATCGAGCGAAACCGTGCTCTTGCTTAAGGTGGACGCGTGAGGATAAGCGACGGTCCACGTGCCGAGCCAAAAATCCAACTGACGGTGTTGCTGGTTGGCAGCGCAGCTTGACGGTTGCGCTGCGGCTGGCGATGACGCGAGCGAAAGCAAAACTCCGAGCAAGGACGCAACGACCAGAGACGAAATTAGCGAGAGCGAGTTTTGACTTCCAGTGTGCTCCATAGTGGTTCCCTCCAACCTGCATTGCCCCTTCGGGCGTGTACTGGTTCCAATGTGAACTATTGCCATGGGTTCGCACTTTCGCTATTTTGACAAATGATGTTGCAAAAGCGTCGCGACGCAATTATCGACCCGGTGAGCGACTCGAAGTCCTCAGTTGTAACGCTCTCGCGTGACTACAGGGCGGGGCGGACGATCCCCATGCATTTTCACGACCGCGATCAACTGGTATATGCCTCGCGTGGAGTGATGACTGTCCACACTGGTAACGAAGTCTGGGTGGTGCCGACCCATCGAGCCGTGTGGATCCCGCTGGGGATTCCTCACAAAATAACAATGTCGGGCGACGTCGCCATGAGAACTCTTTACTTCGAGGCCCGACTGGTGCACAATCTCCCGCAGGAGTGTTGCGTAGTCAATGTGACGCCACTACTCAGAGAATTAATTCTTCACGCATGCGTGATGGGTGCGCTGAAAAAAACAAATCAAAAACATCTAAACGTCGTCCGCCTTGTTATCGACCAACTGAGGGGCATTGAGCTGGTCCCCTTACGGCTTCGACACCCTTCCGATGTGAGGGCCGGCCGTGTCGCCCAGGCGCTGTTGGCGAATCCATCTGACCAACGTCCACTAATGAAGGTATGCAGAAGTGTGGGCACCAGCAAGCGGACGATTGAGCGATTGTTCCTGAATGAATTAGGTATGACACTTGGCAAATGGAGACAACAGCTCCGTCTCATGCATGCGATGCATTTTCTGGCCGAGGGAGCGAAGGTAACGCATGCGGCTTTGGAAGCTGGCTATAGCACGCCGAGCGCATTTATTTCCATGTTCCGGAAAACATTGGGAACCACGCCGACCGCGTACTTTCGGGCGTCATCGGGGCGGTAGATGATCCACGCCGTGATCAAAGCGGAACGTCGCGGGCCAAGAGTTATAATTTTGTGTGTCAACTGCGCTTCCCGGCGCGGGGGGTGGAGACGGCTAGGCAGAAGGTTCAAGACATGAAGAAGTTTCTCGCCATACTTTGCACAGCGATGGCCGTGTACGCGACCAAGGCCCCCGCCGCTGACAACAAATCCTACGAAGTTGAAGTGCCTGCTGCGAAAGAGTGGGTGGACACGGGCATCGATCTTCATGGTGGGGCGAAACTTCGTTTCACCGGAAGTGGGACGATTACATATCCGGCACCGACTGACAACTCGAAGTTTCAAGCGAGCACAGTGGGTTCTTTCGGTCCCGATGGACTTTCTCGCGGGTGGGCCGATTTGATCCATCAGTATGCAGTCGCGGATGCCGGCCATGGCGCTCTTATTGGACGTGTCGGGTCGGATTCATACGTACAGCCGTTCCTGATAGGAGCGAGCAAAGAAGAATATGACGTTCCGGTCGCGGGCCGGCTATGGCTGGGAATTAATCAGAGCCTGACGGATGCGTCGAGCGCCAGCGGCAGCTTTAAAGT
>JBEKTR010000360.1:0-3238 GCA_049515835.1 Terriglobales bacterium | reverse complement strand
GGCCCCTGGCGGCGTAGACGTCTCCCCGCGCAGTTCGAGCGAATAACTCCCGGCCTTCGTCTCTTGACTCACTCCGGCCAACGCAAACCAATCCTTGCGTTCCGCGTCGAAGCTGAACACAATTTCGTGCCCCAGCCACGTTCCCGAAAGCGCCCGCACCGCTCTGGGCGCAGCCACCCGAAAGAGCACCGGGCTTCCGTTTACCAACCGTGCCGGCGCTTCCGCGACGCCCCAGCTTTCAGATGATTTTATTGGCGAGGATGATTGTGCCGAAGCCGACCGCGCTTCAACCACGGCGATTGGAAGCTCGAAGAAAGACACCGCCAGAATGACGAAGAATAAGAGTTTGTAGAAGGAGAAAAGAAGTCCTCGCATCAGACAATCAGGCTAGCATTTTCAATTCCGAAGATATACATCAAGTCTCATCGCCAGGAGTGTCCTGTTGCAGCTTTGCGAAATCGGCGCATCTGCCGCCAATGGGCACACAAATTCAACCGTTACTTCAGCCCCATCCCGCCATTAAAGTTCTGAATCACTCCGTAACACTCGCACGCCGCTTCTTCCAGTCCCTTGCGATTCAGAATCTTCACCGACCCGCGTCCATTCTCAATCAGCCTAGCGTTCTCTAGCGAAGCCACTGCCAAACTCACACTCGGACGGCCAGTTCCCAGCATTTGCGAAAGGAACTCGTGCGTCAGAAACAAAGATCCCGATTCCACGTGGTCCTGGCACATGAGCAGCCACCGCGCCAACCGCTGTTCCACCTCATGCAAACGATTGCAAGCCGTGAGTTGAGCCACCTGCATGCCGTGCAACAAGCCAAACCGGCTGAGTTTCGCCCGCAACGTCGAGCCATACAACAAAACATCCTGGAATACGTCCGAACGGACGCGCATCCCGTTCCCCGCAATCTGCATAATCGTGCGGAAAGCGCTGCGCCTCAGCCCGATCGTCAGCGCCATGCCCACCATGCCTTCTTTGCCTACGATCCCGACCTCCACGCTTCTCCCATCGCCGCTCAGCGCGACGATCGACGTCATTCCCTCATTCAGGAAATAGACAAACTCAATCTTCTCTCCGGGCTCGTGCAAAATTTCGTGTTGTGGCAGGTCCACCCGTTCTAAATAAGGACGCAGCGCGCTGTACTCCTCATCCGGAAGGGACAGCAGAATCACGTTGCACACCGCTTTTCCATCCGCATCGGTTCGTTCTCCCGGACGCATCCCACTGGCTCGACCCGTATGTCGAGTCGTTTTGACGACTAGCGTTCCTTGCTCCAAAATTCCCATACCTTTGGTTCGATGCGTCGATTTTGGACGTTTCATAGGGGTGCACGCTGTAGTAATTCTTCTAAATGAACCGACATGAGAGCAGCACAATCTTGCAGAATATAAGGCGAAACCTCATCGCCCAACGCTTCCGTAACACGAACACTGTATTCCCTTTGAACTAGATGAAGTGCGTAAGTCAGAGAGGTAATTCCCTGGGTTCGATAGCGCCACTACGTCGTAGCAGCGCCTGTCCCCTACTGAGGATCGGATCGAGTTTTTGCGCCAGTCGTTGAAACCGAACTTTCCGGAGTTCCACCACGATTGGCCAAAAGCCGCGGGTCCCGTCACTATCAGACTTCTTCATGAGAATCGGCAGTATCGCAACGATTAACACGTTTGGTATGTTCGATGTCGAACGATCCAAGATTTTCCTGAAGTCCAACTGGTCTGCCCGCACGGCCCACGCAGGAAGTTTTTATCAACCCACAGTTTCATTCCCCGCCACCGCCGGACACCGCACCTCCCGCACTGGTGCAACCTCCAAGGCTTCCGCTCGAACCCGCGCAACTTTTGCCCTGATAACCCGGTTTAATTTCTTGCGGGCAACGAAAGAATTCGGAGGTCACGCTTTTAGCCTTTGCCTCGCGCGGCGGTTCACAGCAGCTAGTACTGCTGTGCTCGGCGTTCGCGTTAATCGCCCGGATTACGTTGTGATAAGGAGTGAATTTTGTTGAGTTGATCAGGTAGAGAAGAAGTCCCGCGAGGAAAGCTTTAGTCAGGCAGACGCACAGTTTTTGCATCACCGTGCCATAAGACCGGCTCAAGCGATTCGCAGATTTCCTGAATGGTTGAGGTGACAATCGGCATGCTGTAGGCAGGGTGGTGAAATTCCAGCCGCATGCCTCGGCCGATAAATCGCAGCTTGAGCATCGATCCGCCCCACGTCGAACCCGCAATCGTCACTTGCACCGGTTGCGGACAATATTGCGGATGTCCAGAGATCAGCGCCGCCCCTTCACCCAGAAGCTGCGCCGTATAGAAATGATTTTGGGTACGAATCTGCAACACGGTATCGGGAGGCAAGCTTTCCAGAAATACGCCGCCCTCTATTTCAGACTGGACGATGTTGCTATTCACTTCGTCCGCCAAATTGGCATGAGGCGTGTACATGATTCCCCGCTACGGATACCCCACAGTACCCAAACGTTTCCATCACTCTACCGGGGTTAGGTTCGCCTCACAACTCCAAAATGACGTAGGGCGCTCACAGCGATTCGTGTCCTTTCGTCATCTTACTAATTGGCAGACTGGGATGCGATCGCTACATCTCACTAAAATCCGCACCGCCGCGGAAGTCCGCGCTGGCCGACGTCGAGAATGATCTGACCCTGCCGCAACAACTGATGACACTGCGATCCCAATATGCTCCCACTCCGATGATCACTCTGAACGCGAAGCAGAGGCACTCGCAGCCTCTGCCTCAAGAAGCGCCGCCTGTTAAAGCCGATCCACTTCCTTAAGCCGGCCTTGCCGGTCCTGGCTTCGATCCCCCGGCAACAAACTCGCTCGACGCAGTCCCTATCCCTTCGCCTCCGACATCGCCCGCCGCAAATCCTCTACCTCCGAAGAATTCGGCTTCAGCCTTACTAGCCGATCAAGCTGTTGCTTCGCCAGTCCCGCTTGTCCACTCTTAGCATAAGCCAGCCCCAGGTGATAGTTGAAAAGCGCGTTGTCCGGTTCTTTCTTGACAGCTTCTTTGAACAAAGTGATCGCCGACGTGTAGACCTGTTTGTGATAGAAAGCCCAGCCCAGCGTGTCGGCCGAGTTCGGATTATCTGGCAACTGCCGTCGCGCCGTCTGCGCCATCGCAAAGGCCACGTCCACATTGCCCCCCTGCTGCAGCATGACATAGGCCAGATTGTTCGAAGCAACTGGATTGTCCGATTGCAATGCCAGCACTTTCTGAT
>JBEKTR010000359.1:0-3248 GCA_049515835.1 Terriglobales bacterium | reverse complement strand
CCGTCGTGCTCAACGCCTATCGCCTGCACGATTCCGAGCGGGCCCTGGAGCTCGCGCTGCGGATTAACATGCCCGGCCTTTGGCTCGCGCAAGTCGCACTCACGGTCATCTACACGCAACTTGAACAGATGGATCAGGCCGGCACCGCTCTCCGCAACTTGCTCGACCTTCGTCCTGATTTCCGCGCTATCGCCCGGCAGGAACTCTCTAAATGGTGGGAACCCGAGATGGTTGAGCAGATGCTCGGCGATCTGCGCAAAGCCGGACTCGATGTAACCGGACGCGCGGACCAGGCTCCAACTTCGACTTTTACAACCCCGGCACGGAGTACTTCGGGGGAGACCCGAGCCACCGTTCGGGAAGGTGAAGGCTTCTGGGTGGGCGTGCTCCCCTTCAAATATGCAGGAAGCAACGAAGACCTGAAGGCCTTGGCCGATGGACTTACGGAAGACATTACCACAGGGCTGTCGCGGTTTTCTTATATCAAAGTCATCGCCCGGAGCACTGCGGATCGCCACGGTAGCGGGCCCGTGGACGTACGCTCGGCAGGCAAAGAACTAGGCGCGCGCTTCGTCATGGAAGGCAGTCTGCGCCAGTCGGGCAACAAGCTTCGTTTGGCGGTGCAGCTCGTAGATACAATGAGGGGTTCTCATGTCTGGGCGGAAACTTACGAGCGCAGTTTCAACCCAGAGGCACTGTTCGATCTGCAAGACGAGCTTGTCCCGCGCATTGTCTCCACTGTCGCTGACGCTCATGGAATACTTCCCCACACCTTGGGCGAGAGCGTTCGCAGCAAGAGTCCCGAGCAACTCAGCCCCTACGAAGCGGTGTTGCGTGGGTTCAGCTACGCCGAGCGGATTTCTCCCGAAGAACATGCGATAACTCGTGACGCCCTGGAACGGGCTGTGCAACTTGCCCCCACTTACGCCTATGCCTGGGCCATGTTGTCGCTGATCATCAAGGACGAATTCGAGTTTGGCTTCAACCCGAAACCCGATCCGCTTGATCGCATGCTCCAGGCGGCGCGCCGGGCCGTTGAGCTTGACTTCTCAGGCCATCGTGGTTTTCAGGCGCTGGCTGTTGCCCACTTCAACCGAAAAGAAGTTCAGGCCTTTCGTACCGCCGCTGACCGGGCCATCGCGCTTAACCCCATGGATGGGTGCAACCTCGCCCACATTGGAGCCTTGATCGCATATGCCGGCGAGTGGGAACGTGGGTGCAACATCGTCGAGCGCGCCTTACAGCTGAACCCAAATCATCCCGGCTGGTTCTGGTTCCCACTCGCCTTCAATGCCTACCGTAGAGGCGACTACACTGGCGCGCTGACGTATGGGCTCAAGATCAACCTCCCCAACTTTCTCTGGACTCATCTTGTTCAGGCGGCAATTTACGGCCAACTGGGCCAGCACGAGGAAGCTGCTAAAGCCGTGCAGGAGCTCCGTCGGTTGAATCCACATATCGAGCAGGTCGTGAAAGCTGGATCGCAAAGGCTGTTCGATCCTGAACTGACCCGGCAACTCTTGGATGGCCTGCGCAAGGCGGGGCTGGAAATTCCTGATTCGCAAGAAATTGCCTCAGAAAAGATCACCGGATAGTAGGAACTCTTCGCGATCCAACGCCGGGTCGCCGACCATTTCGGTAGCCAAATGCTAAAATCGAAGAGGTCAGGTATCGGTCCCGCGCGACGCATTCCCGCCAAACCCGCCAGGTCCGGAAGGAAGCAACGGTAACGGGCTCTTGCGTGTGCAGTGGGTCGCCGGTGCCTGGCTTTATATTTTTGGGGCTCCATCGTTTTCATTAGACTTTCTTGCCGGAATTGTTGAAACTAATCGGTTTAAGCCTCAGGAGAGAATTTTGAAGCAACTTGTGCGCGCAAAGATCACTGGCGTCGGGGCCTACGTGCCGCCCGACGTCTTGACCAATGCCGATCTGGAAAGGCTGGTTGCCACGTCAAATGAATGGATTCTGGAGCGCACCGGAATCCGCGAGCGCCACATCGCCGCCAAAGGTATTGCCAGCAGTGACTTGGCGGCCGAAGCCGCCAGGATTCTTCTCCGCAATCGCCGTCTGGCACCAGGCGATCTTGACGCTATTATTGTCGCCACCGTTACGCCCGACATGCTGTTTCCTTCGACCGCTTGCCTGGTGCAGAACAAACTGGGCGCGCCCCACGTCTGGGGATTCGATCTTTCCGCTGCCTGCTCGGCCTTCGTCTATGCATTGCAGACCGGCGCGCAGTACATCGCCACCGGAGCGCACAAGCGGGTGATGGTTATCGGCGCCGACGTCATGTCTTCCATCATTGACTACACCGATCGCGCTACCTGCGTAATTTTTGGCGATGGCGCGGGCGCGGTTCTGCTCGAACCCAACGACAACGATAACGAAGACGACCTTGGCCTCATCGACTTTATTCACGAAGTGGATGGTTCCGGGGGCGTTTCGCTCTTTATGCCCGGCGGCGGCAGCTTGAACCCGACAAGTCATGAGACGGTTGATCGCAAAATGCATTTCGTCCATCAGGATGGACAAGCCGTGTTCAAGTTTGCCGTCCGCCACATGGCTGACGTCTGCGAGAAACTACTCGAACGCAATGGCTTTAAAGGAAGTGATATAGATGTCTTCATTCCTCACCAGGCGAATCTGCGCATCATCAAGGCCACCGGTGATCGCCTGGGCCTGAAGCCTGAAAACGTGATTATCAATATTGAGAAATACGGCAACACCACCGCCGGCACAATTCCGCTTGCTATGAATACTGCCCTCGAAGAAAAGAAACTGAAAAAAGGCGATCTGGTGCTGCTCGCTTCAGTGGGCGCCGGATACACCGTGGGCGCAACCCTGCTTCGCTGGGCTTACTAATCATGGACTGGTAGCGCTCCACACTTAATCATCGCGGAGTTTTCGTTCGTAAGGAGAAATCTGTTGGGGCAACGTGGAAGCCCGGTATCTTCGCCATCAAAGTTAAAACCCTCTGCATCGTCTAACCATCACCAAACCGGATGGAGGGGATATCCCGTCCTGGGTTTCGTGGGGATTTTTTTTGCAGGGCTGGTGGCGTATTGGCCGGCTTTGCATGGCACGTTGCTGTGGGACGACAACGCGCACATCACTTCTTCATCCTTGCAATCTTTTCATGGTTTATGGCGTATCTGGTTTGAGTTAGGAGCGACGCAGCAGTATTATCCGCTGCTGCACACGGCCTTCTGGATTGAACATCGGCTGTGGGGCGATGCCGTCGTTGGTTA
>JBEKTR010000358.1:0-3252 GCA_049515835.1 Terriglobales bacterium | reverse complement strand
GCGTTCTTCGCCATGAACTGCTCGCGCATGATTTTCGCCCACATACGGCGGGCCGCGCGAAACTTGGCCACCTCCTCCAGGAAATTGTTGTGCGCATTGAAAAAAAACGACAACCGCGGGGCAAATTTATCTACATCGAGTCCAGCGTTGATCGCCGCCTGGACATAGGCCATGCCATTGCCCAGCGTGAACGCAACTTCCTGCACCGCCGTCGATCCGGCCTCGCGCATGTGGTAGCCGGAGATCGAAATCGTATTCCACTCCGGCACATTGTCATTCGTCCACGCAAACAGATCGGTAATAATGCGCATCGCCTGCGGAATCGGAAAAATATATGTTCCGCGCGCGATGTATTCCTTGAGTACGTCGTTTTGCACCGTGCCGGAAAGTTTTCTGACTTCCCCGCCCTGCCGCCGCGCCACCGCAACATATAGCGCCAGTAGAATCGCCGCCGTCGCATTGATGGTCATGGAAGTCGAGATCTTCGTCAGGTCAATGCCATCGAACAATCGCTCCATGTCTTCGATGGAATCGATCGCCACTCCGACTTTTCCAACTTCGCCCACCGCCAGCGCGTTATCAGAATCGAGTCCAATTTGCGTCGGAAGATCGAACGCCACAGATAATCCCGTCGTCCCATGCGAAAGCAGATATTTGTATCGCTTATTCGATTCTTCCGCGTCGCCCATGCCAGCGTACTGGCGCATGGTCCATAAGCGCCCGCGATACATGGTGGGCTGAACCCCGCGCGTATAAGGGAAATCGCCGGGATAGCCTTCTTCCGCATCCCAGCCCACTAGCTCATTCGGAGTATAGAGTGCCCGAACCGGGATGTGCGATGAAGTCTCGGGATCTTGGACTGGCGTTTCGCCTTTTCGACGATCGTTCATGACCTGACTTTCTTCTTCCTCACTCGCCAAAACGAACTCACGCCAAACCAGCCAAACATCAAGGCAAAGCCCGCAACGGCCAATACGTGCCCGGGCGTGCCCTTGCCGGCTTTGTACTTCAAATATTCGCGCACCAGCTCCGTTGCGCCAATGGCTGCAAATGCCAGAAAAATAAAGCCCGTAACCTCCATCCAAAGCTCGTGCGCGACTCGCCCGAAGTGCACCGCCGAGGCCTTCATGCCCCGGCCCACCGCGCCCAATGTGCGCGAACGCCCCGCTTGCTGGGCTGCAACCCGTGCTGCAATCCGCGCCGCTGCTCCCACTTTTCGGGCTGTTGAAGCTTGGCTCACCCTGCGATTTTAGCAAGATTTCAAGGCCGCTCCGGGGTACAATAAGGCCCAGCACCACGCCGCGAAGCCTTCACGCGGGAATTGCATCTAACGGGGTAGGGAGACGCAAGTGGATCATCAACTTAAGCAATTGATGAAAGAGCTGGGCGAAGCCATCAACGAGTCGTTAGCCGACTCCGATGCCATCGCCGAAGTGGTGTCTAAAATCAAAGATGGCGGGTACGATATTTTTCTCGTCCTCGAAGCCACCATCGGCGTGAGCAAACCTGGCGAGAAAAATCCCGAAAAGACCTCGCTCGTGACCACATTGGCCAGCGATCCCGAACTCCGCATCAGCGATCAGGACCTGAAATTCCTCAAATCGCTGCGCATCACCATCACCGACGACGCCGCCTGAAATTTCAGCGGCGTCTCTTCGCAATCTCATTCGCTACTACTACTGCTGCGGACTCGGTGGTGCCTGCGGCATTGTATCCACCGAAGCGCTCGGTTGGGCCTTTAACAGCGGATCCGGCAAGGGCTCACTGCTCTTCGCCAGTTCCGTCTTCACTTGCACCTTCTGGTTCGCTAAGGTGGTCACGTCTGTCTCGAAGGTGCTGTAGCCCGGCAGCGCGATTCGGATGTGGTGCTGGCCCGGCGCAATCAGCATAGCGCGGCCGGCTCCCTCGAACTCACCGACATGGCCCGCGAATTGCCCATCCACAAAAACTGCCGCCCGCTTCGGTACCACATCAATTTTAATTTCGGAGGTCACCGTCGGCATAGGCTGCGCCGCGGCTCGCTGCATCACCACGGAGATCAGTTGCTTATCGCCTGGCTGAATGGTGATGCCTTGGCGAAAATCTTCGTAACCATCCTGCCGAACTAGAATGTCGTGCTGGCCGGGAAGCAACGAAATCTGTTTCGACCCCTTCAGCTCTTTCACGTAGCCAACATATTCCCCATCTACCCAGACGCCGGATGTCTTCTCAATCTTCGATTTCCCTTTAAACTCGAGGGTGCCCATCACTGTGTTGTCGGCGAAGGCCGAGCCCACCTGAAGCATCGCGCACACAAGCAGTAAGAATACGACGCGAAACCATCGTGTAAATTCTAATCGCGACATCTTTTTCCCCAAGGTGTTCATATTGGCCTCCGCCTACTTCCCTTCTATTTCTTATTTCTCCGTTGGAAGTGCAGCACTATGATTGCCAATTCCTCTAAAGCGTTGCTTTCACACGAATGGCCTTTTAAGTGATTCGAACAATTTGGGGAAGATTGTCGAGTCTGCGGTAAAAATTTCCACAACGACACGTGCCCGTAACCTCCGGCGCGCAATGTAGACCTTGAGCTCGTGGAGCGCACAAGAAATTCCAGCGGCACCTCTTACCAGACCTTAGTTTTTACACAAACTGTATAATCGGGAACTTCACAGATAGGTCGTACGCATGAATCATCTCGCCCAGCACGATTTGATGGCCTTGTTTCTGGCCTTGGCTGCTCTTCTCGCCACGGCTAAGTTTGCCGGTGAACTCGTCAAGAAACTCGGCCAACCCGCCGTGCTCGGCGAAATCATGGCCGGAATTCTGCTCGGCCCCACCATGCTCGGGCAGTTCAGGCCGGACG
This sequence comes from Terriglobales bacterium, assembly GCA_049515835.1. Taxonomy (GTDB): domain Bacteria; phylum Acidobacteriota; class Terriglobia; order Terriglobales; family Acidobacteriaceae; genus JAJPHW01. Next base: position 407 of record JBEKTR010000358.1, on the reverse strand, counting down.
TCTATCAGTTCCTATTTCCCTCCAGCGGGCCCGTGGCGCTGGTGCTCGATGGCGTCACCGCCATCAGCGTGGTTTTATTTCTGCTCACCGCCGGCATTGAAATTGATTTAAGCAGTATTTTCCGCCAGGGCAAGAGTGCGCTTTTGGTCAGCATTTTCGGCATGATCATTCCGTTCGCCTTCGGTTTTGGCTCCGCTGAACTCTTCCCCCGGTTTCTCGGCGCCGACGATCGCGCCTCGCCGCTCGTTTTCGCGCTCTTCCTGGGCACCGCGCTTTCCATTTCCGCTTTGCCCATCATCGCTCGTATCTTGATGGACCTGGGTCTGCTACAAGGTGAAATGGGCACGGTCGTCATGTCGTCGGCCATGTTCGACGACCTCGTCGGCTGGATTCTCTTTGGCCTCGTG
>JBEKTR010000357.1:0-3255 GCA_049515835.1 Terriglobales bacterium | reverse complement strand
GTGTAGCCATCTTCTTCCCCGACAATGCCTTCGAGTTCGCCCAGCTTCATGCCGTCTTCGTCGGTCATCTCGGGCTTTTCGTAGATGGCGTTCCGCTCTTCCATGGCCGTCCACAACCGCTTGTTGCCCATGATGACGGTGTCGATGACTTTAAACGCGTCAAAAGCAAACTGGTCCTGGCTCAGGGTGCCAAGTTTACGTGGGCGCACGACTGTACCTTTTTGCGGTTCCAGTTCCCCGCTCAGCAGCTTCATGAACGTGGACTTCCCGGCTCCGTTCGGTCCAGTCAGGCCGTAGCGCTTCCCCGGCGTGAACGCCGTAGATACTTCATCAAACAGAACTTTTGCGCCGTAGCGCATGGAAACATTGCTGACTGAAAGCATGATTTACTTATGAAACTGCGAGGAAATTCCGCCAAAAACGGTGCGCAGCCAGAGTATTTAGGATAACACGGCGAGGTCACTTTCTGGCTAGGTTTGGACGCGAGCGATAATGCTTAAAGATGAGATTTCCCATAGAAGCACTGTGCAGATGCGGTGGCAAGATTCCGTTTACCACATATGGCGACGGAGACTGGCCAAGTCAAACCTGTTCTGAATGCGGGGCTGCGATATACCAATCCGACCCGCTAAGCGTTAGCGTTGTGGCAGAGAGACTTTTGTATCGCAGCAGCGCGGAATTGAACGGCGGAGATTATAGCTTGTCGATCATCATTGCTACGATAGCAGTCGAATCTTTCCTGACAAGACTGTTTTTCAAAGTGAAAGGCATGGACAACGATGCCAAAATCTTTGCATGGCCAACCGAAGCGCAAGAAAAAGCGTGGGAGGCCGAGTACCCGAGGTAGGGGGTTTTGTTGTTCCCGCAGACTTTGCTTCCAAGGCAACGGTGGGGATGCCTTTCGACGAATTCGTTGCCGAGAACGTGATCGCAGGCAAAATAATGACCGGACTCTCGGACCCCGCCGGACTTTCCGCAAAGCAATATTTCCAGAGTGGACTTTCCATCTCCGCAATCGAATCGTACATTGGGGGTACGTGAATACGAATCAAGCTGAGGCTGAGCGTTGCCATACTCTAGCAGTTGCTATCGTTACCATTCTTAGAGAAATGGATCGAATCAGGTACGGCGTTATCTAGGTGCAGACCAGAATTGCCCCCTGCTTGCTTCTAACTCCGCCCAACAGCAGTACATAGCGTCGAAATTCTCCTGCCCCTTTTCGAGTTCGGCGTGAGAGATCACCAGTCATGGTCTTTACGTTGCGAGGCCAGGCCCAATCCCGAAAGGCATTGCCTCAGAGCCACTTTTGCCTTATCTTGACTGCATGGAAGTACACTTTGCCCCTGAGACCGAAAAGAAACTCAAGGATCTCGCCGCGCAGACCGGGCGCGCTACCCCCGATGAACTTGTACAGGATGTGGTGGAGGGATATTTCGACGAACTGGCGCAGACCCGCGAAATCCTAAGTAGCCGTTATGACGAGCTGAAAAGCGGCAGCGTAAAAAGCATCCCCAGCGAAGAAGTTGAAGCCTACTTTCGCGAAAAGAGCGCGGCAGCGCGTCGTTCACCCCAGGGTTCATGAATCGGTATGAATTCCACCCGGACGTCCGTTTTGACTTGGAAGAGATTTGGGAATTCGTCCGCGCGGACAATCTGGACGCCGCTGATCGAGTAATCACGGAAATTCTGTCTGCGGTCGCCGCACTGGCGCCGCATCCGAACCAGGGTCACAAACGCCCTGACCTTACCACGCGGCCGCTGCGCTTTATTTTGGTTCGCGAATACCTGATCGCGTATGCGCCCGAAGAAAGCCCTTTGTGGGTCGTCGCAGTCATTCACGGACGCCGCAGTCCACGCGTAATGGCATCAATTCTTAGGACCCGAGAGTAGTGATGCAGCGAACATGCGAGCAGCTATCCCTGTTTCGCTTCTAACTCCGCCCAGCGGCTGTACATCGCGTCCAAATCTTCCTGTGCCTTCTCCAGATCGGTATGAGCGCTCACCAAACGGGAGGCATCTCTGGCAATCGCTGGATCTTCCAGCGCGGCGCGCTTTTCGTCCCGCAATTGCTCGGCTTGCGCGATGCGCTCTTCAATAGTCGAATACTCGCGAGCTTCTAGATAGGAGAGCTTCTTTTTGCTGCCGGATGATGCCGTGTTCCTCGAAGAATCTGCCATACGCCGATTATCTTTCACAGGCTTCTCCTGCTCTGCCTGCCACTCTTCCCATTGCGAATAATCGGCGAACGCCTCGGCTGACCCTTGCCCATCCAGCCCCAGCACAATCGTCGAAACCCGATCCAGCAAATAGCGGTCATGGGTTACCAGTACCAGCGCTCCGCGATACTCCAGCAGACTTTCTTCGAGAATTTCCAGTGTCGGGATGTCGAGATCGTTCGTCGGTTCATCCAACAACAAAAGATCGGCAGGTTGCAGCATGAGCTGCGCGATTAGCACCCGCGCCCGTTCTCCTCCGGAAAGCTTACTTATGGGCTGGTTCAATTGCTCTCCGGTGAAAAGAAACCGGTCCGCCCAGGATGCAACGTGAATCACGCGATCTTGATAGATGACTGAATCGCTGTCCGGTGCAAAAGCCCTGCGCAATGTTTGCGCGCCGTCGAGTTGCCGGTTCTGATCAAAATAGACGATGCGCAAGTTAGGAGCAGTTTGAATTTTCCCCGTGTCGGGCGAATAGTCTCCGCGCAGCAGACGAAGTAGCGTGGTCTTTCCGCTTCCGTTCGCGCCAACCAATCCCACCCGCACGCCAGCGGTAATCACAAAGTTGAGGTTAGAAAAGAGCTTGCGCTCACCGATTTGATACCTGACGTTTTCGAGTTCGACCAAACGTTTCGTCTTTCGATGTGTCGCCGAGAAATCGATCTTCGCGCTGGCTGTGCGACTGCGCCGATTGAGATCGGCCAATTCACCGATCAGTTCATGTGCATTGTCGATTCGTGCTTTGGCTTTGGTGGCACGTGCCTTTGGGCCTCGGCGCAGCCATGCAATTTCTGTACGCACACGGTTCTCAAGCGCATCCTGATGCTTCGCCTGCGCTGCAAGATACTCTTCTTTTCTAAGCAGAAATTGGCTGTAGTTGCCCTTCACCCGCAAAATCCCATTCGGATAAGTCTTGTTCAACTCTGCCATTTCGGTGGTGACATTTTCGAGGAAATAGCGGTCATGGCTTACTACTACGCAAGCAAACTTCGCATCGCGCAAAACATCCTCGAGCCATTCAATGCCGGCGAGGTCTAAA
>JBEKTR010000356.1:0-3265 GCA_049515835.1 Terriglobales bacterium | reverse complement strand
ATTACACCCACACGGACGAAAACAGCGACCGCGTCGGCGAGTTTGCGATTGGGACGAACATCGAGTTGAAAGACGTCATCGGCGAAATTTTGCAGGATGAGAAATATCCGGGGATTCACATTGCGTTTGGAAATCCTTACGGTGCGCACACCGGAGCCGAGTGGTATTCCGGAACGCACATTGACGTGGTTGGCCGAAAGTTCGACATCTGGGTGGACGACGAGCAGATCATGAAGCAAGGGCAGTTTCTAGTGGAGGCGTAGGCACTCCGAAAGTAGCCCTAGTCCGTCGAAGTCGATGAGATTCAGATCCTGGGCATGCAACCGAAAGAGCGGACGTTCCAACATTGTTAACTTCGTTAACCTGGCGGTTCGCCGGTGACTCTGCCTGCCTCTCGCTTTCCGCTATAATCTAGCCATAACATATTTATCATCTTAAAGTTACGTACTCATGATCCCTGCGCTGCGGCAGCAATTTAACGCGAATTTTACCCCGGAGAAATACCAGACTTTTCTGAAAGTCATGGACGAACGCTGCGGAACACCAATCAAATTCCGCATTGCAGAGACACCGTGTTTTTTCCCGAGAGACCTCATGGACAAGATGGTTTCTTACGGAAAAACGCTCATTCGGCAACTGGAAAGCCTGGAGTACCGCAAAGTTTCGTTTGATTCCATCCCTGAAAAGTTCAACGTGCCCCGCGAGACCTCGCACCCGATGTTTGTTGCGGTGGACTTCGGTTTGGTCAAAGATAAACACGGTAACCTGCAACCGAAGCTCGTCGAAATGCAAGGCTTCCCTTCTCTGTACGCGTACCAGGCGATGTTGTCGCAGGTTTACCAGGAGGTTTTCGAGCTGGATGGAAGCCTGCAATATCTTTTGGGCGATTTGGATTGGGAAGGCTATAAAGCGCTGCTGAAGAGGGCAGTATTAGGTGAGCACGATCCTGAGCATGTGATTCTCATGGAGATCGATCCGCTGAACCAGAAGACGCTGCCCGATTTTCTGCTCACAGAACGGCTGCTGGGAATCCAGACCGTTGCGGTCACCGATTTGAAAAAAGTGGGCAAATATTTGTTCTATATGAAGGACGGCAAACGCGTTCCAGTGCACCGGATTTATAACCGCGTGATCGTGGATGAGTTAGTGCGTAAAAAGGTAAAGATGCCGTTCGAACTCACCGAAGACGTTGAAGTGGAGTGGGCGGGGCATCCGAACTGGTATTTCCGGATGAGCAAGTTCTCGCTGCCGTTTTTGAAGCACGAGTGCGTACCGCATACGCGGTTCCTGCACCGGGTGGAACACAATCCGAAGGATCTGGCGAACCATGTCATCAAGCCGCTGTTTTCGTTTGCCGGCATGGGCGTCATCATGAATCCGACCAAGGAAGACCTGGCGGCGATTCCCAAGAGCCAGCACGCGCAGTACATCTTGCAGGAGAAAATGGAGTTCGAGCCGGTGATCGAAACACCCTCGGGTCCCACGAAGGCGGAAATACGGATTATGTATATCTGGCTGGACGAACTGGTGCCGGTGATGACCATCATTCGGATGGGACGCGGCCTGATGATGGGCGTGGACCAGAATAAGAATATGGATTGGGTGGGCGCATCAGCCGGGTTCTGGCCGGGAGAGTAGTCGTACCCGATTCGAAGAAAAGCAGATTCCTCGGCGCTCCGCATCTCGGAATGACAATGTGGGAAAAACCGGGGAACGGACACTTCTGGAAAAACTTTGCTTCCTATCTCGCGGGAGAATAGTCCCATACACATATGACCTTATCCAACCGTAGAGGGTGGGCCGGAGCGGCGATGAAAGCGCTCCGGCTTTTTATTTGCGCAGTGTTCCTTTTGCCTTTGGTTTCGGGGCCAGTTGCGGACCTCAATTGGGTTGCAGCACCCCAGGTTGCGGCAGACGAAGACACTCCCCCGCCTCGTGTCGAAACCCTGCCGGAGGACTCGGGCGCCATAGGTTTGCAGGAAATGCTTCGGCGACTCGGCACCACGGCCCGGTTAATGCAAACAGTGGCGCATCCGGATGATGAAGACGGGGGCATGCTGACATTGGAGTCGCGGGGCAAGGGCGTGAGCACAGTTTTGCTGACTCTGAATCGCGGTGAGGGTGGACAAAATAAGCTGGGCAGCAACTTGTTGGATGTGCTCGGCGTTTTGCGCACACTCGAACTGACTGCAGCAGACCGCTACTACGGCGTGGAACAGCGGTTCACACAAGTTGCCGATTTTGGATTTTCCAAGACCCCGGAAGAGACGTTGCAGAAATGGAATGGGGGCGAACCGGCGCTTGCAGACATGGTACGCGTGATCCGAACGTTTCGGCCGGATGTGATTGCGGCGCGATTTTCAGGCACTGACCGAGACGGGCATGGGCACCATCAAGTCTCTTCATTGCTGGCGCGAACGGCGTTCCGGGCAGCGGCCGATCCCACGAAATTCCCGGAGCAGATCAAAGAGGGCTTGTTGCCATGGCAAGCCAAGAAGCTTTATATCGGCAATGTGTGCGGTTTCAATGCGCCGACCTGTCCGGCTGCAGACTATACGTTGAAACTCAACACGGGTGTAGAGGACGCAGTGTTAGGAACTTCGTACATTCAGTTTGCCATGAACGGATTACGGCACCAACTGTCGCAGGGCGCGGGCGGCTGGACGATAGATCCAGGCGACCGGTTTACCTACTACAAGTTGGTCGATTCCACGCTGCCTATGCCGAAAGCTCACGAGAACGATTTTTTTGATGGGTTGGATACGAGTTTAATGGGGCTGGCGTCCCGGCTAGGAGCAGAAGAGAGCAAAGTCCCCGATCTGAATGCGGCCCTCGGACAGATGCAAGCCCAGGTGACAAAGGCGCAAAGCGATCGGAAGAACGCGATCGAGCCGTTGCTTGCCGGATTGCGCACCACACGCGAGTTGATCGCGAAGGTGGAGCGAGCTGAGATTACGAGTGCAGCCAAAGCTGATTTACTGTTCAATCTGCGGACAAAGGAAACACAATTTGCCGAAGCGGCGAACCTGGCGGGCGGTGTCCAGTTGACGGCGGAAGTGGAAACACCGGTGGGGGCGAGTCCGGAGGTGGCGTTCATGGCGGTGCGCGGGCAAAGCTTTAAGGTACATGCGCGATTTGCCAGCACGGGCGGGGCAAAAAACTTACGCGTCACGCTGGACGCACCCGCCGGATGGAATATCGAAAAGCTTAGCGAGTCTTCCGTGAACGAAGCAACTTTTGACGTGACAGTCGCAGCTAACGCAGA
>JBEKTR010000355.1:0-3331 GCA_049515835.1 Terriglobales bacterium | reverse complement strand
TCATTGCACGCCCTAGAGTTGCACGAAAACGCATGTTCGCGTAAAAGCGTGAAAAAACGCATTTATTGCGACATGTGCCGCGGCCCGGACACAAACTCATTCCCTGCAAGCACATACCGGAGACGCTTCTCTGCCGCTTTGGTGATCCCAATGCGCTTTGTCGCCAAAATGCGCGGCAGCCGATAATCGCTCTCCGGGGGCTCGGCAATTATCAAATCCGACTTTTCGCTGGTAAAGTCTTTGCCATTATCACGTTGCCGGGTGACGCCGAAGGCTTCCGCCATTCTTCCCGGCCCACTCGTCAGCAGCCGCAAATCACGCGACCGCGTCCTGTCGAAGCCCATTTTTAAGTGCCGCGCAATCGCCATATCTTCCATCCCTTCAAGCGGTTGCAGCGCGCGAAACAACACCGCGCCGGCAATTCCCGGCGGCTGGCACGAAACATTGAGGCAGTAGTGGGTTCCGTAGATGAAATAGACGTAGGCGAACCCCGGCGGCCCAAACATGATTTCGTTTCGCGCGGTTGGCCCTTTGAACGAATGGGATGCCGGGTCTTTCGCTCCGAGGTACGCCTCGACCTCCACGATGCGCCCGACCAGCAATTTGCCGCGGGCGGCTTTTCTTATCAGCAACTTCCCCAACAGCTCGCGCCCCACTTTCCGCGGATCGCGATCATAAAACTCACGCGGCAGCGGTTTCGATTTTGAGAAAAGCATTTTTGACATATATCTAATCGCTTCAGGGAGTTACGCGCGGCAAGTTCCAATGCCGCCACACGGCGACCACGCGCAGCACAAAGCAAAACGCGCCGCCGCAAATCGCAGACAGCGTCGGGGAGAGCTTTAGTCGGCAGCACGCCAGCATGACTAGCGCGCCCGCAAGTGCCGCGGTTGCATAGATATCCGAGCGCAGGACGGCCGGCACCTGCGCCAGAAAAATATCGCGGATGGTCCCACCACCTACGCCCGTGACCGTTCCCATCAATGCCGCGACGAACGGCGGGATGTTGTAATCGAGCGCCTTCTCGGTTCCGGCCATGGCGAAGAGCGACAAACCTGCTGCATCCAAAGCAATTAGCACAGGTCCGGGGATGCGAAACACATATTGATGAAAGATAAAAGTGATCGCTCCCGCGAAAAACGCGGTCGCGGGATAACGCCAATTACGAATGGACGCGGGCGGCGCCGCGCCAATGAGGAGATCGCGGATGACGCCTCCGGCGAGCGCGGTCGCGAAAGAAAGCACCATCACGCCGAAAAAATCGAGTCCGGCGCGGATAGCAGCGGATGCGCCTTCGATGGCGAAGACGAATGTTCCCCCAAAGTCAGCGATGCGCACGAGGCGAGGCGAGCGAATGGCGAGCGCGGGTTGCGTTTGCGTGTCGGTCACGGGATCGCGATTATCATGCGCGCGAATGGCGTAGGCATGATGAAGGATTATAAGGCGTGGGCACCCATGCGGGGCGTGATGGAAATTTGCTTGGTACGCGGTGCGCGTAGGATTCCCGTCGAACTCTTCCTCGCACTACTAAGGCCCAACAGATTTATACTGCCGGGGATGTTCGTCGGCGAATCCCGTGGTTCCCACTCTTGCGCAAAGAACGCGCAAGAATGGGCCACCCATTCATTCGATGAGATGTACGCGTAGACTTGGGGATTCTGTGGGCCACCCGCCCATGCGGCCCGCGATGAAAAGCACGGGGCCTCCGGGATGAGAGGTAGAAGGGATGTGAGGGGACGGAAATCAAAGGCGGCGGACAGGAGTGTCCGCCCCACACGAGCAAAAGCAGATTCCTCGTCGCTGCGCTCGCTCGGAATGACAATGTGGTTGGAGTGGTCGAGCTGCGCTCGGCGGGACGGATGAGGACATCCTTCGACAGGCTCAGGACAGGCTCTGCCTCTACAGGAGTCGTTCAGCTATGCGTAGGCGGAAGTCGAAGGGGCGTCCCACACGAGCGAATGCATAGGTCCCTCGTTGGGATTCATCCGCGAAGCGGATGAATCCGCTGCCTCAGGATGACAAAACATTTCGTAACAGCAGATTCCTATGCGCGTTCTCGCTGGCGCTACGAACGGCTCGGAATGACAAGGTGGTTGGGGCCGTCGCACGAGCGAGGACGCCCGTGCCTACAGGGATTTGAGGTAAGCGAGCACTTCTTCGGCGTGGCCTTCCGGTTTGACTTTGTTGAAGATGTGCACGATTTTGCCGTCGGGGCCGATGATGAAAGTGGTCCGGGCGACTCCGGTGACTTTCTTGCCGTACATGTTTTTCTGCACGACAACGCCGTAGCTATCGGCGACTTTGCGGTCGGCATCGGCGAGAAGTGTGAAGGGCAGATTGAACTTTTCTTCGAACTTTTTCTGGGCTTTTGAGGTGTCCGGCGAAATGCCAAGCAACACCGCGCCCGATTTCTCCATCTTCTTATAAGAGTCGCGAAACTCGCAGGCTTCGACGGTGCATCCGGGAGTGTCTGCCCGGGGATAGAAATAAAGCACAACATAACTGCCGCGATAGTCTTTCAGTGATATGACTTTGCCGTCCTGATCGGGCAAGGTGAACTCGGGGGCTTTAGAATTGACTTCCATGAGGGCTTCTCCTTTTTCTGCTTCTGCTTCGGCGGTGAGGGTGAGATTCAAGTTATATCGTACCGGGCGTCTTCTAGTCACGCGGGCCGTCCTGTGGGCGAGCGCCGGACTTCTGCTGGCGCAAATCGCAGGCGCGCAAGCTGCGTCTGGCCAAAAGAAGCACGTGAAGGGACCTCGCGCGGTGGGATTGATTGAGTTGCAGGCGAAAGGCAAAGCGCGGCTGATTCCGATCACGATTTTGGTGGATGGAGAGTACTACGACGCGGCTGCGTATAAAGCCGCGCCGGTCCCGATGGCGCTGTACGCGGGGACGGTTTACGAAGGGTATCGCGACGGAGTTTCGCAAGGATTGCTGACGTTGAGCGGCGCGCTTTCCGCGCCGAATAATGTCTGGCTGGGTGAAGGAACCTGGCAAACTACGGAAGAACTTGCGACGAAAAAAGCGAAGAAGCCTGAATCTGCCGTGCCGCGAGGAATTGAAGATACAGATGCGGCGCCGAAGTTGCTGAGGCGCGCGGCGACAAAGAGCACGGATACGAGCGCGACGCCTGCGCCAACGACGGTGGACAGCAAGACTGCGACGGCGAGTTCTTCGGGAACGGCTGCAGCATCGGCTGCTCCGTCGGCGCCTCCGTCGGCGGCTGCATCGGCATCGCCTTCGACAACTTCATCCACGGCAGCATCCACGGCAACGTCGCCAGCGGCGGCATCACCCGCCACAACTCCCGCTTCATCTACCGCAAATA
>JBEKTR010000354.1:0-3372 GCA_049515835.1 Terriglobales bacterium | reverse complement strand
CGATCAATAATGCGATCAGACAATGTGCGGCTACTCATGATTCCAATAAACAGGGGGCCAGGCCTTTGACCTCCCAAAAGTTCGCCGACCGTACCTGCAAGTCCGCCACCTCCCCCACCGCTGGAAGATCCGCCTATCCCGCCTCCTCCTGTCGCACCCATAAGGAGACCCAACATTGCCGTCGAACCTGAAAGGGAACTGCTATCTGGTGGCATCAATTGGACGGTAGCTTCATATGTATTAGGAATCAAGAGCGCGACGATCAATCCAATCACTAAGCCCCACACCGCACCTTTTCCTAGAGTTCGCCTCTTGGGCCAAAAGAGCCGTGCCAAAAAAATGGCCTGAGGTTCACCCTGTGTCTCGGGCACTTCTTCGCCAGACAACTGGTCCGAAAGCGCAATATCTTGTTCGCTCAGACTCTCTAGCGCGGCTTGTGCCGATCTATTCACTACGTTCCCTCTCCATTGTGCGCTCGCCAGAAACTTCAATGACTTCGCAAAAAATGAACAATACCTAAATGGTGCGTCTTCTCTGGACTAAATTATAGAATGTCGTCGGTCACAAATTGCAATGAAACTTATTCCCAGTTCTTAACGGAGATGCCATTGGGGATAAAAAATAAGCTGGAACGAAACCGTCACGTCGGATTGAGGAGTTTGATTCAGGGCAGGGAACTTCCATTGCTCATACTGGATCATCCCAGAAAGCGCAAACCCCGTTCCAAGGGAAAACTCACTCTGCACGGAATAATCCGCCATCCTTCCCCCTTCGATGAATCGTGGCGAAACATCTTGGAGCCTGTAACTTAATTGAATTCTATTTCGGGGTGATAACCAATAGCTTAACCATGCCTGCCCACCGCGCCCAGCTCGTCCGAACGCGCTCCCCATGAGCTGGCCGTTATTGGAGTATCCATCCAAGAACCGTCGATTGTCAGAATATACGAACCCAGGCGAGAATTCATTGGTGCGCGATTCGTTGATGCCCTCCGCCCGGAGCTGGAGTTTAGGAACCTTCGGAACGCGCGGCATGTAAATACCTGGATTAACGTTTGCTCTAGTGGATCCGATCGGCGACACTTCATCAGTCACTAAAGAATCTAGGTAGAATGTTAACCAATTGCGAAACCCTGGGATGCGATAAGTGAAGTCAGCCTGCGAAATGCGCTTGCCCGGATTGTTCGCGGCGGTAGAAGAGTGGGCAAAATAGGTTCGGAAGAAGTTACCAAAAGTCACCGGCAAGCCGGGCCCCCCGAACATCGCCGTGAATCCCATGCCAAACTCGAAATTCGGTGTAGGCTGAAAACTGATCTTGTCACCCTGAATGAATGGCTGCGGAACAATGTCGGGCCCAACCACGGTCGGGTATCCAGGATACGTCTGGCAGCTAGACTCTATGCAGTTTTCCCAATGATGTCCTGAAAGCTGCCCGATGAAAAACTCTGTACGGAACGGTCCGAGGAATTTAAGTGGCCCGGGAAGTTCATGTGTCACTACATCGTCAATCTTCAGCATGGGAAACGGGGCAGCGTTGTTGCTCATCAAAAATGAACTTGATTCACCGGGCCCCAGCCATGCGCTTTGCTCACCGAAGGTAAACTGCAAATTATCCACATTCAGCGAAACGGTGCTGTTCAGCAATTTGACCTGATCAATTTGCCCAATTCCATTCGCAAGGGGAGGACGGAGATTTGCTACCGCCACTGCGGCCAGAGTGGAAGAGGAGTACGAAGGCATCGCGGGAGAATGTTGGTACTCGGCATCAATATTAACGGCCAAAGGACCTGCTTCGGCTTGCGCCGTGATTCCCGTAATATTGTTGTAGCCAGTCCAATAGGGACGGCCGTAGTCGTTGGTGACGGTCTGTCCAAAGTTGAAACTGTCGCGCAGCGGAGTACCCGAGATACCCATCGAGCGGGTATAGACGGAATCCACGCTAGCGCCAAGATTTGCAGCGCCATTTAAGCGCTCAGTCTCCATGCCAAACTCATCTCGCAGTGCCGAATAAGTTCTCTCGGCGCCTCCTAATTCAGCGCTGCCCACGGAAATTTGATCTTGTACATCGTCCAGCAATCTTGCACACGCCAGACGCGTCCACGGACGCATTCCTAATATGTTTGACCGCACGTAGCCGAGTGCAATCAATTGCTCAAAAGCCGGATAAACCCAACTGTCCAGCGGAACGTACGGGGAGGCCATGTAATTGGGGTTGCGCGTCCCGCTTTCGTGCTTATCATCAAACCAATCGCCCCATGCGCCACCCCCAATTTCCGGATCGTGATGTTTGCGATAAACCTGCCGGCCGAAGTACCAGCCTAGAGCGCTGCCCACTATGACATCAGAAGGAAAATGCTGGCGTGCGGTAACACGGGTAACCGTCACTACAGTGGCTGCACTATAAGCCGCAAATTGCACAAGCGGACTGGGATATTCATGCGCCATAACGCTGGCAATCGACCAAGCAATTGCGGAATGTTCCGAAGGAAACGAAGCGCCCCCGGAAAAAAAATCTCCGTTGCCATTGCCTTCAAGCGGCCGCTGTCGCTGCGTAATCTCCTTGAACAAGTAAGCTACGCCCGTGCTATTGATTGCCGCTTCGCCGCTGAGCAGGCCCGCCTCCTTCATGTGGTCGCTGTTCGTGATCTGCCCCAGGATGAATGCGCCCCCGCCGGCTCCAATCATCGCGTAAGTGGTGTACTCGGATATATGCAAACTACGGGTCAGTTCATTGGGTTCGTTCGGAACCTGCTTCGACCACCATTGGTCACTCGCGATGAACCCAGCGGTGACCCCCACAAATGGCACTGCCCACTTGAGGTCTCTTACACGGAATCGGGTGGGTTCCGTCCAGAATTGTTTCTGATCATCGGCGACGTGTTTAGCAAATGGCAAGAGGAGTCGATTTTGCGGGTCTTCGCCGGGTTGCAAGTACTCCCGATTTTGTCGATTCTCTTCGGTCGAAAAACCGGATTGCATCGAGACTGGCGAAGGATTTTGACTCGGAACCGGCACAGTTTGAGGCGAGTTTTGGGCGCTCACCATCCCCGTAAACTTCACGATAACAAGCAGAACAGACAGAACTCGCCACCAAACGATTCGAGCCAACCTCAAACCCATCCTCAAAATTGCTTCGCATAAAACGCAGCGATGGCAACAGCAGACCCGATTTGCGCTGCAAGTGCAAGATTTTGGAATGCGTGACTAACGGAATAGACCTTCCTTGGAACAACCACCATGTCCCCTGGTTGGATGGCTGCACTCGAGACACCTCCGGAGAACAAGCCGCCACGACCCCCTACAACCGAGCCGTCGGCGCGAATTACGAAAATTCCATTTTTCCCTGCTTCGGTCGTTGGTCCACCCGATTGTC
>JBEKTR010000353.1:0-3416 GCA_049515835.1 Terriglobales bacterium | reverse complement strand
GGGTTTGCGCCGGGGGTTTGCTTTTGCACCATCCGCAGGAGAGTGTTTTCCATGAAGCCGCCGCCGGGGAGGGTCGGCAGCCCGCCGGGTTTGTTGACGGCCAACAGATGCGGGTCATCGAACAGTACTTCGAAGTGCTGAGGAGTGTCGGGTTCGATCCATGGTGGACGGTTCCAGACAAGGGTTTGGCCTGAAATGAGCGATTCGCGTCCGGTCGCGGTGACGCCGCTCAGGGTGACTTCGCGGTTGTTCAGATTTTGTTGCCAAGCTAGTGGGGTTGAGTGCGGGTAAAGGCTGGCCAAGTGGGAGAGCAGGGTGCGTCCATGATATTTGCTGATGATGATTGTGGTATAGGCATAACCCCGGTTGAGCATGTTGCTTTGAGTGTAAGCTACGGCACCTGCGGCAGGAGTTGCCCGGTTTCGAGCGTCACTGAAAAACTGGGGGCAGACGGAACGTTCCGCAGTTTCTCCGCCACTAGTTGCCCATATCTCCAATCCCTACTTTGGTATTAGTCGATACGTTCGTCTAATAGACTCGCCGTCGCTCTTCTGGCTTAATAGGGTACCGCCAATAGGAGCAGTTGTGAGCACCGTAATCACCGGGTCCCACATTCGGCGGACACTGTATCGAGATCGGAGTCACCCATGAACGCCGTAACGAACGCCGTACAAATCGAAAAAAAAAGCTATGAGATGCCCCCGAAAGAGGGGATGAGCATCGCGCATTTTCTCACTGTGGCCGACGTCAACCGATCAGCTCACTACTACGAAAAGGTCTTCGGCGCTCGCATTCTGACCATGGGTGACGGCAACGCGCCTCCGTACCTTCAGTTGGCGAATATCTGGATGATTCTGAACGTTGGGGGCGGGCCGACTCCGGATAAGCCAACGGTCACGCTCAGCGTCCCCGACCCGAATCACATCACCAGCTTTATGAATTTCCGCGTGGCGGATATTCAGGCGTGCTATGAATTATGGAAAAGTCGAGGAGCCGAGTTCATCACTCCGCCGATACCCAAGTACGGCGAGATACGCTGCTACATCCGCGATCCTGACGGCTATATCATCGAAGTCGGACAAAGCACCGATCAGATCTACGGTTAACGGCGGGTTCGGAGGGGATTTTGTCGGAGACTTTTCTTCGTTCATTCTCCTTTTTGTCCCAGCCTACCCAGTGTTCCGTTCGGGCATCTGAATGTTATTCCGAGTAAAGAAAGGACTTCCCATGCCCGCAAGTAATCTAAATTCTCTGAAGGTGGCCATTCTGGTTGCAGATGGCTATGAACAAGTGGAACTCGAAAAACCGCGAAAGGCGCTCGATGAGGCCGGAGCCACCACCACAGTTGTATCGCCAAGCAAGGACCAAGTAAAAGGATGGAATACAACGGAGTGGGGCGAAAAAATTAAAGTAGAGCTTCCACTCGAACAGGCGAAGGCTGATGACTTCGATGCGTTGCTTTTGCCGGGAGGAGTGATGAATCCTGACAAGCTTCGCATGCAACCTCAGGCGGTCGAGTTTGTGAAATCTTTCTTCGACGCGAAGAAGCCGGTCGCTGCGATCTGCCATGGTCCGTGGATGATTATCGAAGCAGGAGCCGCAAAGGGCCGCAAGATCGCATCATGGCCGTCGCTGAAAACCGATCTCAAGAACGCAGGAGCCGAATGGAAGGACGAAGAAGTCGTGGTGGACGGAAACCTCGTTACGAGCCGCAAGCCGGACGACATCCCGGCTTTTAATCGCGAGATGATCAAGCTGTTTGGCCAAGCCCAAGGTAAAGAAAGGCACGCTGCGTAGCGAAACCGAGACCGGCGGTGGCGGCCTTTATTTTCGGTAAGCCAGTTCGGCAGGCTAGCTCGGTAAGCTTAGTTTCGGCAAGCTAGTCCGTCACGCCGTCTCAGCCCATTTTTCGTTCTTTATAGGCTAATCCAATGAAGCTTGCAGAATTTCGTGCCTCAGTTGCCCTCAAGAAGCCGCCGAAAGATTTGGGCTTCGCCCTAACAGCCCTTTGGTGGGATGCGAAAGGCGATTGGACAGAGGCCCACGAATCGGCGCAGGAGGACGAAGGACCTCAAGGCGCGTGGGTTCATGCTTACCTTCATAGCAAGGAGGGCGATGATTCGAACGCCGCGTATTGGTATAGGCGCGCAGGAAAGAAACCGTTTCGCACGTCATTCGAAGACGAGTGGAATGAAATTGTCTCAGCCCTATTCGAATAAACCGCCCCTTCCCGCGGCTATAATCTGGCCATGCAATCCCCGTCCCGATACTTCTCCCGAGTCCTCGTCACTTTCGGTCTTTTTCTCTCGTCAGTCGTTCTCTCGTCGGTCCTTCTCTCGACGGTCACAGCAATCGCCCAGCAAAGTCCACGTGATGAAGAAGGTCACGCGTGGTGGCAGCATGCGGTGTTTTACGAGGTCTATCCGCGGAGTTTTGCCGACAGCAACGGCGACGGCATCGGCGACCTGGCGGGCATTACGTCGAAGCTCGACTATCTGCGCAGGTTGGGTGTGGATGCCATATGGATTACGCCTTGCTTCCCTTCTCCGCAGGTGGATTTTGGCTACGACGTTTCCGACTACGACAATATCGACCCGATGTACGGAACCTTAGCCGATTATGACCGGCTGATCAAAGAAGCGCACAAACGCCATATTCGTGTGATTCTCGATTTCGTCGTCAACCACACGTCGGACCAACACAAATGGTTTCTTGATTCAAAGTCGTCGAAGACATCGGCACATCGCGATTGGTACATTTGGCGCGACGGGAAAGCGTCGGACCAGCCGCCGAACAATTGGGAATCGTTATTTGGAGGGCCAGCGTGGAAGTTTGACACCACGACGGGCCAGTTTTATTACCACTATTTTTATCCCGAGCAGCCAGATTTAAACTGGCGCAACCCGGCGGTAGAGTCGGCGATGTTCGATGTAACGCGGTTCTGGTACAAGCGCGGCACGTCCGGTTTTCGCCTGGATGCCGTGGACATTCTTTTCGAAGATGAGCAGTTGCGCGACAACGCATTCATCCCGGGGACGGACAAATTCGGCCGCCCCAACATGGATGAAAAATATAATCGGCGCCTGCCGGAAGTTCACACCGAATTGCAACGTTTGCGCAAAGTAGCTGATGAATATGATGCCGTGCTGATCGGCGAAACCTGGACGCCCGATGTGAATGAACTCAAAGCGTATTATGGCGAGCACAACAACGAATTGCAGCTTCCCATGGATTTGCTGCTGACTTCGCTGCCGCTCTCCCCGCAGGTGCTGCGCGATCATATCACCATCGTGGATTCTGCTGGGGGATGGCCGACCTATGTGATCAGCAATCACGACATTATTCGCTCCTACACGCGGTACGGGGACGGCACTCACAATGACGACATCGCCAAAATGATGGCGGCGTTTTATCTA
>JBEKTR010000352.1:0-3422 GCA_049515835.1 Terriglobales bacterium | reverse complement strand
CGATCTCAAACAATGGCGCGGAATTGCCACTCGTTACGCCAAGCGCGCAGACTCCTTCCTCGCCGCCGTGCACATTCGATGCCTCATGTTGTGGATTAGAGTCTCGTGACGACAACGCCTAGTCCCCTCGTCCACGCCTCGTAAAATAAACCTATGAGGTCGATCCCCGTGCGGCGCAACACACTCGTCTTGGGCGCGACGCTTCTCATCCTCGCCATCTTTGCCTGGGCGGGATGGGCCAACTGTGAGTATCGCCGGCAGCAGGCCGAGCGACAGCTCGCGAACGCGGGTCAAGGAGAGCTGGTGCCCGCCCCTGATGCCGGCACGCCGCAATTCGTTTCTCCGCTTAATGGCAAGACCGCGCCGGCCTTCGCGCTTAACGACCCGAGCGGCAACAAGGTATCGCTCGCCAGCTATCGGGGCAAGGCCGTCATGATCAATTTCTGGGCCACCTGGTGCGGCCCCTGCAGGATTGAGACGCCATGGATCGTCGAGTTGCGCCAGAAATACGCGGCGCAGGGCTTTGAGGTGCTGGCTGTCGACACCGAGGGCGACGACCTGAAGAATGACGACAAGGCTGGATGGGCAAAGGCGACGGCTGCCGCACGCAAGTTCATCGCACAAGAGGAGATTCCGTACCCGGTGCTGCTCGACGGCGACTCCATCGACCGCGAATATGGCGGGCTCGACAATCTGCCGACTTCGTTTTTCGTTGACCGCAAAGGCGTGGTGGTTGCAGCCCAGGTGGGCCTAACGTCCGAGCAGGACATTGAGAGCAAAATTCAGAAAGCGCTCAACCAGTGATCGGTCGTCAGTCGTCAGTGGGTGCGCCGTTTAGTTCGACGTCATGGGCGGAAATGACATAGAGCCCGCGAAGCGGGCAAAAGATGGTAGCCCCAGGCGCAAGCCTGGGGAACGGATTCGAAAGCGGAGGTTAGCCCCCAGAGGGGGCGTAAGAAATGTTTAGCCGCGCCGAAAAGTACTTCCCGACGTCAACGACGCGCCGCACTAGAGGTTCGAATCGATGAACATTTTGAAAAAACCGATTATCGCGACAATTACTGCGCTCGCCGTTGCTGCACTTGCTGCGCACGGACAGAGTTCGGTCGCGCAGAAACGTCCGCTCGTAAAGACCGACGCGGTGACGTATCTCTTCCCCGAACAGGTGAGCGTGCCCGTAGGCAAGTCAAGTCAGGTGGCACTGCACTTCCGCGTCGCGCAAGGGCTGCACATCAACTCGCATACGCCCAGCGACGAGTTCCTCATCCCGACCGCGTTCTCCATTCCCGACGGCTCCGGCGTGCGACTCGAAACCGCAACCTACCCTGCGGGCATAGTGATGACGCTCCCCGCCGATCCCACGACCAAGCTGAGCGTCTATACCGGCGAGTTCATCATTCAGGCGCGCATCGTAGCCACATCGGGCAACCATCTTGTGCAGGGCCAGTTGCACTACCAGGGCTGCGACCAGAACCAATGCCTCCCGCCCAAGACGATTACCGTGGCGATTGATGTTACTGGTAAGTGATTTATAAATAATGACTTGCCAATGACATTCATTGTCGATTGCATTGAATGCCTGCATTGCCTACAATGAATGTATGCAGTATACGATTCGCAACATCCCGGATTATCTTGATGCCACTTTGCGCGATTTTGCGCGGCGTGAAGGCAAGAGCCTCAACGAGGTGGCTATTGCGGCGCTTGCTCGCGGAGCCGGTTTGGTTGAGCGCGAGCGCGTCAAGCGAGATCTGAGCGACATCGCGGGCACATGGCAGGAGGATCCCGCATTCGATAGCGCGATCGTTGACCAGCAGAAAATCGACGGGGCGATGTGGCAATAATCCTTCGCCGGGAATCGCGGAAACGATCCGATCAATGAGAGTGGCCCTCGACACCAATCGCTACACCGACCTCTCTCGAGGCGACGAATTCGTTGTCAATCTGGTTGCGGCCGCCGATGCTGTCTGGTTGCCGTTTGTTGTTCTCGGAGAACTTCGAGCGGGCTTTGCGGCCGGTTCGCAGGGGCCGCGCAATGAAGCCGTGCTGCGGCGGTTCCTGCTCAAGCCGGGTGTCGCGATTCTTTATGCCGGCGAGCAGACCACACATCACTACGCGAACGTGTACCGGCAACTGCGAAAGCAGGGCACGCCCATCCCCACGAACGATATGTGGATCGCAGCGCTCGTTCTCGAACATTCGCTGATGCTATGCGCGCGCGACGCGCACTTCGACGCCCTGCCGCAGATTACCCGGGTTTAGCTGGTGGAGCTCTTGCTGGCCCAGGTCCTTTCTCAAGAAATCCATTTTGCAGTAAGATTGTCTTACCATGCAGACCAAGGTCTCCACTAAAGGCCAAGTCGTGCTTCCCGGGCCGCTTCGCCGCAGGCTTGGTATTCGCGCGGGCGATTGCCTCGACGTTGCCGTCGAGAAGGATCGCATTGTGTTAACACCCCCCAAAAAGAGAGCGCGCTCCAAGGCCAGAATCATTAAAGACCCCGTCACGGGTTTCCCGGTGATTGACGTGGGGCCGGATGCGCCCGTTCTCTCTAGCAAGATGGTTCGGGAACTGCTCATCGACTTTCCATGAGATACCTTCTGGACGTCAACGCGCTCATCGCCTATGGATTCAGGCGGCATGATTTCCACGATCGAGTCGGCGCCTGGATGCGAACCCGAAAGAGTGATCGCTTCCTGACCTGTTCCATCGTTGAACTCGGATTCGTTCGGGTGTTGGGGAATGTTCGTACCTATGGCCTGGACGTGGCGCACGCAAAATCCCTATTACAGGAACTGAAGGCATGGAGGGCGTTGCCGCTCGAATTCATAAAGGATGGCAATGACATCTCCGCCCTTCCCGTATGGGTCAAATCCCCCGCGCAGACCACAGACGGCCATCTGCTGCAACTGGCGAAGGCCAATGGTGCAGTTCTGGCGACGCTGGATGAGGGAACTCCGGGAGCGTTTCTGATTCCGTAAGGCGTTGCTGGAATCCCAAGCGCCAAAAGCGGGATCTGGGGCACCCGGCAAGAAAGGAGAATGCACAATGACGCATGACTTTGACCCATTCAAACCGGTGTTTGCAATACTCTGCAGCCGCAATAACTCGGATCTTCTGCAGGAGGCCGTCAACGCCTCGGGGCTTGATGTGAAATGGCCGCGGTTAGATGATCGAAGCGACCACTCCCACACAGAGAGAATCAGGGCCTTGAAACAGCCAATTTATGACACTTACGAAGCCCTCGGAGATGAGAAGAAAGGTCCAGTCGCTCAAAACATGGTGAAATACCTGTGGTCACGACCAAGGCTGGACATCAAGCAGGATTTGCTCGATATGCTAAGTGGCATTGCGTGGACCATCACTGATGACGGAAATCTACTAACGCAAGATGCATTGATCAGCGAGCAGTTCTTTCCAGCCG
>JBEKTR010000351.1:0-3425 GCA_049515835.1 Terriglobales bacterium | reverse complement strand
CTGTTCCAGATCTGGAGCGCGTTGTTCGCACCGACCCGTCGTACGATTTTCATCAGGCGATGGGATTACTCGCACATGCCTACGCCCAAACTGGAGAGCCCGAAAAAGCCGACAAGCTATTTCAAGAAGCAACAAAAATCTCAACCTCATCCGAGACCTATTTCAACTATGCAACTTTCCTTGCTATGCAGGGAAGGACCGCAGAGGCACGTGATTGGGCACAACGCTTGCTCGCCAAGAAACGCAACATGCCGGGATATCTGAAACGCCGCGAACGACCTTGGTTCCGTAAAGCTGACGCGATGTTGAGCCGGCTGCCTTAATGAAAGTCCAAACGGCGCCCCGCGAAAACAGATCGACCTGTCAATACTGAGCCGGAATGGCAGACGCCAGAATCTTGACACGATTCCTTAATATCTCTACTCGTGGTGGCCCGGCTTTTTCCCTTGGAGGTTCAAAGAGATGAAATTCGTAGTAGATCGTCGCATTCGAATCACTAAAATCGCCGCAAAGAATGTTTGAATGTTGTATTGCATCGAGCGCGGCAGGTCTAAGCAAAGGAGGGCCGCTCATTACTTGCACACTCCCAGGATCGAGCTCGCAATTTTTGAAGTGAACTTGGATAGTGACCGTCCCAGCAATGCGCGCTTAGAGTGTCACATTAGGATAGGTTGGGACTTGAATGTTAACCCACTGGACGGCTTTTTCACTTGATTCGGCAGGTGCCTGATCTTGTGATCGGCAGATCGGTAGAACGAACAGGGATGCTACCAACGGAATAATCCATGATCTCATTGGATGATCTCCAGTTGTAGTCTACCCGCAATCGATAAGATGGTATCGGCTAAACTTCTCACATGGCCTCCATCGCTTTCCTCGAATGCACCAAGTGCGGCGCGCAATATTCCGCCGCAACGCCGCAAACGATTTGCTCCAAAGATGGCGGTATTCTTTACGCGCGCTACGATCTCGGGGCGCTGAGGTCCACCTTTAATAAAGAATCACTCAAAGGCCGTGTCGCTTCCATGTGGCGCTACGCCGAAGTTTTACCGGACGCTCCTCCGGTCACGCTTGGCGAGGGCTTGACGCCGATGCTCACTAGCCGTGAATTTCCTCATGTCTTCATTAAAGACGAAGGCCTGAACCCGACGGCTTCATTCAAAGCGCGCGGAATGTCCGCCGCCGTGACCATGGCTAAGGCTTACGGACTCAAGAAACTCGCTGCACCCTCCGCGGGCAATGCGGCCAGCGCACTCGCGGCTTATTCTGCCGCCGCGGGAATTGAAGCACACATCTTCATGCCCAAAGACGTTCCGATGGCGAACCGAATCGAGTGCGAGAGCTTCGGCGCGCATGTCACGCTAGTGGACGGCCTCATCAGCGACTGTGCCCGTATGGTCGCCGAGCACAAAGAAAAAGAAGGATGGTTCGACGTATCCACACTGAAAGAGCCGTTTCGCGTGGAAGGCAAAAAGACCATGGGCTACGAAATCGCCGAGCAACTGAATTGGCGACTGCCCAAAGGAGTGATCTATCCGACCGGGGGCGGCGTTGGCCTTATCGGCATGTGGAAGGCCTTCGATGAAATGGAGGCTTTGGGTTGGATCGGCCCCAATAGTTCGAACGAACGTTCGAACGAAACAACGACCCAACGCCCCAAAATGATCAGCGTGCAATCAGAAGGTTGCGCGCCGATTGTGAGAGCCTCGAATGAAAATAAGATAACTTCAGATTTCTGGCAAAACGCGGCAACTATTTCCTCGGGGTTGCGTGTGCCTAAACCCTACGGTGATTACCTCATCCTCGACATTCTAAAGAAGAGCGGTGGAACCGCCCTCGCCGTTTCCGACGAAGAGACCATGGACGCCTTCCGCCATTGGGCGTGCGTCGAAGGTGTCTTCGCCGCTCCCGAAGGCGCAGCCTCGCTTGCAGCCTATCGCAAACTTCTGGCCAACGGATTCTTCTCGCCCGATGACGAGGTCGTTCTCTTCAATACTGGCTCAGGCCTGAAGTATCTCGACGTGATCGAACGTTTCTCTCAGCGCTCAAAGCGCCCCGTCTCACGCCAAATCGGCGGCATTATCGGGCCATACTAGCTTTCTATTCTTAAAGCATGTCATCCCAAAGCATCGCGTTTTCTCCAGCGATGCTAGGGACCTTGCGCGGAGCGGCAATGACCCTAGCCATCTAGAGCCTTTCTTCTCATATAGCTTTGCCGCGCAGTGAAGGCTACAATGCTTGCCTTATAGCGAACGACCGCAGGAGACAACAATGCCAACCCACTCTTCCCAGCACTTCATCAAAATTATGCTCGTGGCCGTTTTGTCTATACTCTCGATGCCTGCGTTATTCGCAGCAAGCAGAGTGAAGTACTACAGCTTCGAAGGCTCACCGAATGGCGCTAATCCAAGTTCAAGTCTCGTGCAGGATGCTGCTGGAAATTTCTATGGAACCACGACTACCGGCGGAGTGAACGAATGTTTTGACAATATGTACACATGCGGAACTGTTTTCGAGTTATCGAAGAACTCGAATGGCGCATGGACGGAGCAAGTAATTTATAGCTTCAGTGGACGATCTGACGGTTACTTTCCATCTGGCTTGGCAATCGATGCTTCTGGAAATTTGTACGGTGTATCGGATGCGAGTTTGTATGCGGCGATTTTCGAATTAAGCCCAACCCAGAACGGATGGGTAGAGAAAACTATTTATAGTTTTCCAGGCGGAGCATTGGGAGCCATTCCATCGGGTACGAGCCTGGTATTTGACCCTCATGGAAATCTCTACGGTGTTACCAGTTCGGGCGGAATATGCGAACAAAACGTTTGCGGAGGGGTTGTCTTCGAATTGACACCAAGCCAAAACGGAGCTTGGACAGAAGATGTTTTGTATTCATTTCCGCTTAGTTATTACGGATCGGGCCCTAGACCGGTGGCAATTACTTTCGATTCGAAAGGCAATCTTTATGGAACGACCACATATGGTGGTGTATTCAACTGGGGAAACGTATACGAGTTAACGCCGAACCAAAATGGAAGCTGGAATGAAGTAGATTTATACGACTTCCAGGATGGCTTTGACGGCGGCGAACTACTCGCCGGAGTTACCTTCGATAATGCAGGAAATATGTATGGCGAGGCTACTACGGGTGGTTCTTTTGCTTGCCCCGGCTCGGGATGCGGAACCTTGTTCGAACTGACACCAAATTTGGACGGAACATGGACGGAAATGACAATACACACATTTAATGGGCTGGACGGCGCAAAGGGAGAAGTTCCTGCGGAAGGCTTGGCGTTTGATGGCCAGGATTTTTATGGAACGGCTGGCGGTGGCTCTGATGGTTATGGAATTATCTTTCAGTTCTCCGCAGCATCACCCACCACATCTTTCCACATACTAGGATCATTTGACGGAACAGACGGTGC
>JBEKTR010000350.1:0-3425 GCA_049515835.1 Terriglobales bacterium | reverse complement strand
ACTATACCGATATCGGCAAAATCACTCCACAAGGGAAATTTACAACCTACCCGGTGATGAATCATGGCAATGGATTCGGCATTGCGAGCGGACCCGACAAACGGATCTGGTTTGCCGATCCCGGCGGCTGCAACAGCTATCCGTCACGCATTGGGGCCATCCAAACCAACGGGAAAGGATTGCACTATTACACTAAAGGACTGCCTCCGCTTGTCGACACCATCATCAATGGCAAGGACGGAAATCTCTATTTTGGGACGTTTACCAATCAGATTGGCCGCATCACGACGAGTGGCAAAGTCACCGTCTGGACGCTGCCCTCGCAGTATTCTTTTGCGATTCTGGGAATGACGGTTGGCCCGGATGGCAACATCTGGTTTGCGGACAACAGCGGCGACTACATTGGAGTGCTTTACCTCAAGTAGCGACGACGAACGAAAATCATGAGGCGTTTCTGCGTTCTTGGCGTCTAAAGTCTCCGTAGGGGCTGGAGACGCCATGAATCTTCAAACCGAAACCAATACCAAAGTAAACGTCAAGCAGGCGGTGCCGTTTTTCCGCGTGGCGAACATGGAGGAGTCCGTGCGCTATTACGTGGACGGCCTCGGCTTTGAGATGACGAATAAGTGGATCGATGATGGCAAGCTGCGCTGGTGCTGGCTGCAACTGGGGGGCGCAGCGCTGATGCTGCAGGAGTTCCGTAAACAGGGCCAGAATTCGTGGACGACGAGTGGAAAGCTCGGCGAGGGCGTGTCAATCTGCTTCCAATGCGAAGACGCGTTGGCGATCTATCACGAGGTGACGGCCCGTGGGATCAAGGCTGGGCGGCCCTTTGTCGGCAACGCGATGTGGGTCACCACCTTGACTGATCCGGACGGGTACAAACTCGAATTCGAGAGTCCCACCGACGTGCCTGAAGAGACGGTATACGAAGACGCGGCGAACTGAGGACGCCGCCGGGCCGTTCTCGCGCAATGATTCGAGTCTTGTCTTAACGAGCGAAGAACTTCCAGGCGACGGCCAGAATTACTACGACCAAACCCAGACCGTATCCCACGATCTTTGCCTTATTCGCTTTTTCCTGTTCGAGCATGGTTGACCTCGTTACGCCAGCTCTAAGTATGGCATGGCTGGCAAGCCCGGGAAAAGGGTCAGACGGCTATTCGGGTACCGTTCTGTCCACTTTGACGCTGCGGATTTGGCCCTGTTAGACTGATTAATTGTCAGCCCACCCCTATTTATCTTAGAAGGGAAGTTCGTGCGAGCAGAGACCCGTCATAGACTTAAGCAGGACCGGTTCAATCAGGTCACTATGGATGCCGCGGAAGCGACAGTCCACTGGTCGGTTGAACACAAAGGAAAGCTCACCGCCATCATCGTTGTGGTGGCCGTGGTTGCCGCTGCGGTCGCAGGCGGCTGGTACTACCTGAACATGCAAGACGACAGGGCGAGCCTGGAAGTGAGCCAGGCGGTGCGAGTCCTGGATACGCCAGTCCGTCCCGCGAACATGCCGGCGCAACCCGGCGACACCAGTTATGCCAGCGCCAAGGAACGCGCCGCCGACGCGCAAAAAAAGTTCCAGGCAGTCGTCGATAAATATCCCCACACCCACGCGGCCGAGGTTTCTCGGTATTTCGTGGGCCTTACGGCGATCGATCTAGGTGACAACGCTACCGCTGAGAACACGCTCAAAGAAGTCAGTTCCGCCCGAAACAGTGACATGGCGGCACTGGCCAAAATGGCGCTGGCGTCGGTGTATCGCAATACTAACCGCGTCCCCCAGGCCATTGACCTGTACAAGCAGATCATCGATAAACCGACACAGGCGGTGGGCAAAACGATGGCGCAAATGGAACTGGCGTCGACCTATGAATCCGCTAACCAACCGCTCGAGGCCAAACGGATTTACGAGCAGATTCAAAAGGACAGTCCCGCGAGCCAAGGCGCTCAACTGGCCCAGGCGAAGTTGCGTGAGCTGAAGTAGGCGCGGTTCAGCGGCCAGGGCTGAAGAGGTTTTCCCATTCTGTTTTGGGAGTCGGCGGTACCAGCGCAGGTCTCAGGTTCGCGGCCACATGTTCTTTGTGGCCCATTCCTACCAGAGCAGTCGTAATTCCCGGAGCAGATCGCGCGAATTGAATCGCGTTCTCTGCGTCGGTGTGCAGGCCCAGAACTTTTCCCAGAAACTCCGGCAGGCCGTGGGTCAACTGGCCCTGCCGTAGCGTTGCGCTGCCCATGACGGCAATGCCCAACTCCTCCGCGGCCGAGAATACTGATTCCTTCTTTTTCCCCACACGCTGATTGAGCAATCCAAAGCCCTCAGGCATCGCCAGATTGAAGGGCAGTTGAATGAAGCGGAAATGATGATCTTTTCCACCAGCTTCGATTGCCAACTCAGAAAGCTCGTTAAGGCCGAGATAATCGCGGGACCCCTCTGCCATGCGAAAGCCATTCCATGTGGCGATGCCGTAGAATCCGATGCGGCGCGCTTTGACCTGGGATTCAAGGCCACGGAAGGCATCCAGCACGCGGCCATGGAATACGTCGCGGGGAAGTTCCGCTAACTGCGACTCCGGATTGTGAATATAGAAAACGTCGATGGTTTCGAGTCCAAAGTTGTGGCGGGAGCGTTCAATCTGGTTCGCGAGGTACGCCGGAGCCATGCAATGCATGCCGCCAACAAGTTCCTTCGGATCGAAAACGCCGGGGTCCATGTATTCCCGCATAAAGTAGGCGCGCGGGTCCGCGGGCGGATTGCCGTCGAAGGAAAGATATCCAGCCTTGGTACAGACCAGCGCTTCATCGCGTTTCACTTCGCCGGAATCCACTAGCATCTTGAGGGCCGCGCCAAGGTTGCGCTCCGACCGCTGATGACGATAGTTAATGGCGGTGTCGAGGACGTTGATGCCGGAGCGCAAGGCCACTGTAATGGAATCCGTGTAAGCGCGGTCGGCGGCTTCGTCGGTCTCTCCCAGGTAAGTACCGAGGCCGATCGAGGATAAATGGAGTTCATTGACTCCGGGAACATTCTTAGGAGTCCGAAAGTGTCCAGCATCACGCAGTTGCGGGAAGCGGTCTCGGTAGCGGGCGGTGCCCTCAGCGGTAGCATGACCGGGAAGCATTTATGGGACAGTGTAACAGCCGGTGGGTTTGATCGCGTTTCCCGCGGCCCGATGATTTCCGTTACGATGTGGGCACATGGTGCGCGTTATTCGTGGTCTGACGATTGCTGGCCTAACCGTCTTTTTGCTGACGGCGATTCCATTATTTGCCCAACTGGAGGCCCCTGATGCGCGCCTCGCCCGCTTGCGTCATGGCGTCAACCTTAGCGGATGGTTTGCGCAGGTTTATGACAAACAGGGATATACCAAAGAACACTTTCAATCATGGACTACGCCGGATGACATTGCATTGATCAAAGCGATGGG
>JBEKTR010000349.1:0-3437 GCA_049515835.1 Terriglobales bacterium | reverse complement strand
CTGCTGAATTAAATCTTCAAAACCCGTGTAATGGCTGCCATGATCGCGCGTTTCACTCACCAGCAAAAGAACACGTGTGCGATTCGCGGGCTGCTGACTGAGAAGGTTCGCACAGTAGTGCATAGTGTCGAGAATCGCTGCGCCGTCATCGCCCGGCTGGAGCTGTCGAAGCGTTGCTTCGATCTTTTCAGCGTTGCCGGAAAAATCCTGGGCCAGGGTGGTACCACTGTCGAAGGTGACGACGGCTGCTTGAGAACCGGGCTGATTGAGTATGGGATCAAGCATGGAAGCGAGCCCGACCATGCGCGGCAACTCGTATTCGGCGCGGCGGCCGGTCTGGACGGCCACGATCACTGAGATGGGTTGGGCCTCGGCTTCTTCGTCAAGATGGACGGCCTGTTCGGCCCCGTCGTCGGTCAGAATGAAATCTTCGGCCTGAAGGCCGTAAACAATTTTTCCGTGGGAGTCTTTGACCAGAACGGGAACCAGAACTACATTGGATTGAGCACGGACGAGAGGTTCCTGGGTTTGGCTGGCGTTGGCTTGATTCGCGTTGTCTGGGCTCGCGCTATCTTGCGCCAGCATCGGGGCTGCCGCGAGGAGAAGAGAAACAACGAGGAGTGTGGTTACGCTACCCTGCCCGTCGGCCGCCATTGCGCGCCTCATCCATAACTTCATCCAGCACTTCGGAGAGATGATTGGCGCGCTTCAAATAATCGAGCTTGCTGCCATCCTGGTTGCGCCTGAGCAAATGATATTCGTCGGCGATGTTGAGCGCGGCAAGCACGGCGAGGCGCGCGGTATCCACGGTATGGGTCTGCTCGGCGACGGCGCGCATTTTTTCGTCCACATAATCGGCGAGCTTGATGATGTATTCAGGGTCGGTGCCGCGGAGATTGTAGGCCTGATCGAAAATCTCCACGCGCACGCTGGTGGCGTCCGGATTGGTTGCTGTCGGCTTGATGGCGGTAGCCATGAATCGCTCCTAACTTTGGACAAACAGTTCTGGACGAAGTTCGCTGCTAAGACTACGAAAACCTAGCTGGCCGCTTTTTCTTCCGCGATGTGTTCGATCTGGCCCAGCATTTTCTCCACGCGCCCGCGAATTTCTTCGCGCTCACGCTTGAACTGAATCACTTCGCGGCGCAAGGTTGCGACTTCTTCTTCGCGTTCTTCCAGCTGCTCGCGCAGACGTTTTGCGTCCCGCTCAGCCGACGCGACCGATTCCTTGGCCGCTTTATATAACTCAATAGTGCGATAGATTTTGTGTTCCAGCGCCTGAAAATCGTCAGCCTGAACCTGCGTGGATACCTCTGCTTCCGCCAGTTTCACAGTCATGGGCACATCTTTCCGGAAAGAAAATTACGACTTGTGCCGAGTATAACGCAGAAGGCGGTGAGGAAAACGTTGGGAGTGCAAACCACCAAGGACACAAAGGTCCACGAAGAAAGGAATTTCTCTCGTTATTTGCGTTCTCTGCGGTTAAGTTCTTTATTTTTGCGGCGGGAGCGAATAATCGAATTCGAAGAAGTGCTTGCCTTCGATGATGGTGATGGTCAGGCTGCCCGAAATTCCAGCGAGCTCGCCGGTGCCGGAATCGGGCACGACGACGATGTTCATCTGCGGGGTGCCGCGGGTCATGGTGGCGTCGTGCTGAAGGACGAACGATCCGCTATGGCCGTTGAGCTTGCCGGTGACGCGTTCGATCGCGACATATCCCGCGGAACCTTTTACGTCGGTCATGAAGCTGAGCATCTCGCCGTCGCTTTGCCCTTCAAGGTCGCCGTGGAATTGCTTGTCGAGAGACATGCGTCCGATTCCCGCTTTTTCTTCCTGAGGATTGTCGGGCTTTTGCGGAAGGACTCGTACGTCGAAACTGCCTTTGGCGTGCATGGTGATCTCCTTGGATGCGGGCGTTTGAGCCTGTGCCGATGATAGAAGCAGAGTCGTGGAAATTATGAGGATCGGGATTTTCATCATAGATATCTCAGGCGCTAAAGCGCGTCTTTCATTTCTTGGGCGGTTGCGGCACGAGTAAACTCGTAGCTTTCCCGAGCTCTTCGATATCCTAATCGAGACGTAATCGCAATGATTGGAAAAACGCGACACAAGTCTGCAAAAGTAGTTGAGGATTACGACTCGGGAGCGGGCAAAGCCCGTGGCATTTTGCGGCGGACGATGGCCGAAGGCACGATGCAGCACTTTCGTCGTGATCCCGCACCGGAGCTGGCACCGTGGATCATGCATTATTGGATGATCCATTGGGATATGCGCGGCTGCACGCCGCATCTCGCCGAGAATTTGCCGCATCCCAATGTGCATTTGATTTTTGAGAGTGGCAAAAAGGGCGTCGTCAGCGGCGTGCAGACACAGAGATTTTCGCGCGTGCTCGACGATAAGTCGTGGGTATTTGGCGTGAAGTTTCGCGCGGGAGGGTTTCGGTCGTTTTTTGGCAAGCCGATTTCAGATCTGGCGGATAAGACGATTCCGGCGAGGCGGGTTTTCGGTGGAGACATGAAAGAATTCGAGGCTATTGCGCTTTCTTTGTGCCCGGATGAAGAAAAGATTGCAGCTGCGAACGAATTCTTCTTGGCGCGGATGCCGAAGCCGGATAAGACGATTGCTTTGGCGAGCGAGTTGGTTGATCTGATTCTTCGCGATATCGAAATCAAGACAGTGGACGATTTAGTCGAACGCAGCGGCATTGGCAAGCGGACGCTGCAAAGAGTCTTTCGGGAATATGTCGGCGCGAGCCCCAAGTGGGTGGTTTGCCGCTATCGTTTGCATGAAGTGGTGGAGAAGTTAAATTCCGGCCAAAAGTTAGACTGGGCGCAGCTCGCGCTCGATCTGGGATATTTTGATCAGGCGCACCTAATCAATGATTTCAAAGCGCTGGTGGGGTGTACGCCGGCGCAGTTTGTAAGGCAAGTCGCGGGTGCGGGCGCCTCAAGGTTTTGAATCTTCAATCTTCACATTCTGCGGCTTCACAAAAAGTTGAAGATCGAAGTCAGCCTGTCCATATCCGCTATACCAAAACAGATCATTCTTATCTCCGCGCTGCCTCGCGACCGCGAGCGGCCGCTCAGGGGTTCCGTAAGTAAATAGTGCGAGCGATGAATCACCCACGCTCGTCCGATAAACCATCGTTTCCTTCGTTTGGAGAACCGGTCCCTTTTCAGGCATTGCTCCTCGACTCTTAAAAAACTCAATTTCCTGCCCAAACTCCAATTGCCTAATTTCCTTGTCTTCGGCGTTGAGAGATTGCGGTTGGCCGTCCGCGAACACCGGTAAATGGCAATTGAATGTAGGGCCTGTATCCACACCATGCCGAGCCGTTTTTGCAAGTAAGTTTACCGTCCAGTAATCAGGTTCGTTGATGATCATCAAAGCGTGTATTCCTCTTTCAGGATCAGCCGCTTCTTCGATGCGACAGTAGC
>JBEKTR010000348.1:0-3452 GCA_049515835.1 Terriglobales bacterium | reverse complement strand
CCATTCTCCTTTGTCAGAAGCTCCCACTCGGGAGCCTGCGTTAGTCAGTTACTCGATCATTCCCGCTCGCGCCATTTCCGCTTTCACGGCAATGCGCTGTTCCACGCTGAGCGAGTGCAGCGCCTTGTCGAGTGCGCCCGCTTCCATCCGTTCTCCCGCTTCCGGGACCGACTTGCTAAGTAGTGCGCTCACCAGCGGAGACAGCGTCTTTCGCGCCAGCCGCGCCGCTTGCGCCTTCAACTCGGTGTTTGCTTTTTCCAGTTCGGCGATGCGCGCGTCCCATCCTTGCGGACGTTCTGCCGCCGCCCTCACCTCCCGCTCCGGTTGCCAATCTTCCACCGCAGCCACAATGCGATCGACTTTCGCGTTCATCGCTTCCTGCTGCGAATCAATCCGGGCCAGGACCCGGTCCAAAGTTTCAGCGGCCCCAGCCAGCCGGTCCGCTGTTGTTGCCAGTTGCTGCATCACGTCTTGATTCATGGTTCTCTCCTTTGAAAAGTTCTTGTCCTCTAAATGCAAAAGGCGCGGATCATCCACGCCTTCTTACCACTTGTCATTCCGACCCATCCGTCGCCGCATTTGCGGCAAGGATGTGCGAGGAATCTGCTCTTGAGCGGCCTGCGGTTCGAAGCCGGCTTCCAATCCTCGTTACCGCTCAACCTACCCCAACTCGATCCACGTATTCCGGTACGCCGCTTTCTCCCGTCGCAGCACCGCTGCTCCTGTGAAAACTACATGCGTGAGAGTCCACACCTTCGCTTTCATATCAGCTACGTTCGCCCCCGCTATTTCAAACGACATGCCGAGCGTGGGGGCAGCGGACTCGAGACCAAAACTTGCACGCACGTCGCGCTTCCAGCTTGGTTTCCCGCCGCTTCGTGCGATGTCACGCACAATTTGCGGAAAGTCTTTCGCGTAGAGAAATCCCCCGATCTCCAACTGATGTCCTACGACATCTGCACGCGTGATCACGCCGATTTTTCGTTGCGCATCATGCCGGTCAAGCCCCGGCGAATAATCGAGCGCCATACCGAGCAGCGAAGGCAGCGCTCTTTCCGCTGCGCCTCGCAGCAGCACTACACGATGCCCGCGGGAGCCTGAAGGCGCCCGGTCCGACACCGCATCCAGGATCGTCAGCACTCCCCGAAACGGCTCCCGGTTTGGATGCCCCGCCACATGCGGCATCTCAATTGCCATGCACTCCAAATCAACATTCATAGGTCATCCTTATTCACTGCTCGTGTGGGGACAGCCGCCCTCGGCTGTCCGGTCGAGCCGGGCTCGACGGTTCTGTTCGGCTTTGCCAGCGGGGGCAGTCCTCTCATCCTCCGCACTTCCTCCACGGTCAGGACTCCGTTCTGTAACAGGATCACCTGGAGCTGCGCCTCATCCATCGCATCCCCGGGTGAATCCACGTCCGTGAATACAAATTCCAAATCGTTCCAACCCAGCTTTTTCGCAATCGCATCACGCGTAAGATACTCCGCAAGCAATCGCGCAGTCGGCACAATGGCCTGCAAGAACGCTTGGTCCGTCATCTCCGCTGCCGTCGACCGATTCACATCGCGCTCCAGCCCTAGCGACTGCGGCGGCAAATCAAATGCATCGGCGATGATGCGCAACAAAAATTCTTGCCACTGCAATCGCAAGTCCGCATCTGTTCCGCCCGCAAACCGCAGCACCTCCGGTTTGTTCTCCACTGAGAGAATCGGAACGCGTCCTGTGCCCTCAATTTCGTCCTGCCACCAGCGCAAAATCCGCTCGTGATTTTCCGGGCTTAATCCTTGCAACCACAACGCGTACTCTGCCACCGAGTTCGACGCCAGCTTGGTCGCGTAGCGGTGCGCGCCCAGAAACGCGTTCACCGCTTCAAACGCAACTTCCAACCGCCCCAATCCAAACGGCGTGTGCGTTCGTGGATTCAGCCGGATATAAATCAATTCGTCATCGCGCAGCAGGATGTTTGCATCTACACCGGGCTTGCCCGTTGCCTGCGCATAGCGAATCGTATCGGACGAACCATCCCAATCCGTTTTCATTCGGATGGTCGCCCCATCCACCGGCCACAGCGAAAGCGGGTGCTCCGTCTCTCCGCTCGCCTCCACTTCGATCGCGCCAAATCCGCCGACGATGATGTCTTCCAAAACTTGCTCCGCCAGCGAACGAAACGAATCGTCTGGATTCGGGCTTTCAAAGTTCTCCGTCAATAGTTGAATTCGCTCGCTCGCATCAGGCACGCTCGCCCGCCCCGGCCGCACCTGCACTCGCCAGCGCATCCCAGCAATGCGGTCTTTGATCGTGTTGATCGCCTTGCGCGCAACCGGCGTCTCGGCAAACCGTCGCAGATTAACCGGCGTCGGTTTGGGAAACGTATCTGCCCGAGGTCCATACGTATTCAAGATCGATGGAATCGACAGCGTTCTTCGTTTTCCCGCTCCGGCCGATTCAATCGACACAACCGGAGCCAGTGAGGACTTTAGAGATGAAATCGATGACGACACTCCTGCAACCCGTCGCAGCGCGCCGCGCACTTTCCCAGCAATGTTCATGTGAATTATCTTTCTCAACGAAATTTTAAGAACTTGTCATTCCGAGCCGTTCGCAGCGCGAGCGAGAACGTGTGTAGGAATCTGCTTTCCGCCACAAATACAAAAGGCGGCTCGATGGCCGCCTTCGTTCCTTCGTGTCTTTTGTGGTTATCGCTCTCTCAAACCCGCAGTTCGACCGACGCCGTCTTTGCGATCGCTTCCATCTCGCGCGCTTCCGCAATGCGGATGCCCGCGTCCTCAAGCGATTCCAAAGCAAACCGCGTCGCCTGAAGGCTGCGATCTAAATCGTCGTCAATCACCGCGATCAGCCAGGAATCAAGCTTCACCTTTTCGATGATGCCTTCGGCAATCTTCGGATACCGCGCCGCCAGCGTCACCGTCGCATCCACGCTCGTTTTCATCGAAACTGCTTGAAACAGCTTCAGAGCGCTACCCACCCGATACCCAAAATCAAACTTGAACGGATCGCCCGCCTTCGTGTACTTCTCTACCGAGATGTCTCGCATCAGCAATCCGCCGACTCCTGCCGTGTCAAACGCATCCTGCATCGTCCGCAAAATCAGCTGCCGTCCCGTCGGAGGTCGCTTCACTGCCGGCGTTGCGGGCGTCTCCACATACAGCCTCGCCAACTCCGCCAACTCTTTCACCGGATCCTCCGCCAAACACCCCGTCGTCGGGGACAACTGCACCATCCCAGAAAAAGATTCCTGTACTCTCTTCATCCACAGCTCACGATTAGCAACATCATTCAGTCGTATCCGCAAATCCCGCTCCATCGCCTGCAACCACTGCACATCCGCTTGCGCATCGAGGCAATAGACTCGGCCCCAATCCTGCGTGAAACGAACATCCGCGAATCCCGCTCCCGGCTCTATCAACACCACGCCTATATTCACGAACTCG
>JBEKTR010000347.1:0-3456 GCA_049515835.1 Terriglobales bacterium | reverse complement strand
AAGCTGCTGCCAACAAGGCCACTGAAAATAAGGCAGCCGAGAACAAGGCCACTGAGAACAAGGCGGCGGAAAATAAAGCTACCGAAGACAAAGCTGCAGCGAACAAGGCCACCGAAAATAAGGCAGCCGAGAACAAGGCAGCAAAACCTATCGTGCCGCAGCGGCCCGTAGAGTCGAATAAGCCGATAGCTCATGCACAACCGACCCCCCGTCCCGAAGCAGCCCCTAAGCCCAGCGCGGCGGTGGCGAAGGCTCCCGCTCGTCCTGTACCTGTAGCTCATACGCAACCGGCTCCGCATCCTCAGGCTGCGCCGAAGGCTGCTCCTCGTCCGACCCCTACAGCTCATGCGCAGCCGGCTCCTCGTCCGGAGAATGCGCCCAAGGCGGATGCCCGGCCCGCGACTGAAGCCCGTGTCCAGAATGCGAAAGAGTCTCCTGAAGAAGAAAAGCCACGTCAGTAGCTGGTTGAATGGGCCGCGAGTTATTAAGGTAGCTCGCGGCACGACAAATTCATGAACGTGATCTCAACACAGATTAAGGAGTACACCATGCTCGGAACCATATTAATCGTGATCTTGATTCTGGCTCTTCTGGGCGCGCTACCACGGTGGTCGCACAGCACTAACTGGGGCTATGCCCCGAGCGGATGCGTGGGATTGATTCTCTGCATCGTGGTCATCCTGGTCGTTATCGGCCGGATTTGAACCACGTTCCACTCGCCAACTCCAACAGGCGCCATGGGAAAAACCCGGCGCCTGCCTTTCGTCCCCACGACAGCGTTACTGTGCGCTGAACGAGACGGCGCATTCGAACACCAATGTTTGCGAGGATTCGCGCGCTCTCCCCCCTCTCCATGTACGCGCGAGGGTTACTTGTTCCTAATTCCCACAAAATCGGCTGGATTCCCGTTGACATCTCGGAAGCGTGGAAGGCGAAGCAGAAAGAAGACTATTTCTTCGGAAGCGTTGATGCCAATCGCGTGCAGATCGCCACCGGGCGCGACATTACGTTATTCCCCAAACAGGATGGCCCGCCGCTGAATTATTTCGTCTATCCCTACGTTGAGGTTGACGGCAAGCAGTACGATAACCTCGACAAGCATTTCAGTTTCGAGGAAGAGAAATCCTCGAAATAAAGCCCTTTAGGGGGCAGCATTACTGATCGCTATTGGCGTTAAAGGACCCTTTCACGCGGATATCCCGCGAGGACGCTCCAACCAGAACGTCGAACTGGCCCGGCTCGGTAACCCAGCTTTTCTTCGCGGTGCTGTAGAAAGCCGTGTCTCTAGGATCCAGCGTAAAGTGTACGGTTGCGGTTTCCCCGGGCGCTAGACTGATGCGCTGAAATCCTTTTAATTCTTGAACGGGGCGATCCACGCTTGCGTGCCCATCATGGATGTAGAGTTCGACTACTTCTGCGCCGGCGCGTCCACCGCTATTGCGAAGTTGGAAACTCACATCTGCCAGCTTTCCCGGCTCCGAAGCCGGCGAGACTTTCAGATCGCTGTACTCGAACTTGGTGTACGAGAGGCCGTATCCAAACGGAAACAGAGGTTCTATATTTTTCTTGTCGAAATAACGATAGCCGACGTAAATTCCCTCGGCATATTCCACTTGAAGCTTCTCACCCGGATAATGTCCATAGGCTGGCGAATCTTCCCACTTCTTTACGAACGAAACCGGAAGCTTTCCCGAGGGATTCACATCGCCGAACAGGACGTCAGCAATGGCGTTGCCGGCCTCTTGCCCGCCGTACCACATGTCGAGAAGCGCCGGAATCTGAGCGATCCAGCGTGTCATGATGACGGGCCCGCCTGCATTGAGCACGACAATCGTTTTCTTATTGACCTTGGCGACGGCCTCAATCAAATCGTCCTGCCCCGCTGGTAGGTCGAGTGATTTGATGTCAAAATCTTCGGATTCAAGTTTCGCCGACCGGCCTATCACGATAATCGCGGCATCGGCTTTCGCGGCGGCATTCACGGCTTCCCTCTTCAGACGCTCCCGCATGTCTGGCGTTTCCTGGCTGGGATCCTCCCCTTCCATGGTGACGCCCACAGCATAGGTTATCTTGATGTTGGCGCTTGCTCGATCTTGAATACCCTTGAGCGGGCTTACCGAATACTTCGGGCTCACCAGAGAACTGCCTCCGCCTCCGGTCCGAGCGACCGCAGCACTGGGACCGATGACTGCCAAAGAATGGATCTTCGACGGATCAATGGGTAGCAAATCCCCAGTGTTCTTGAGCAGAACTATGCTTTCCCCGGACGCCTTGCGCGCCAAAGCACGTTGCGCAGGAGTATCGATTTCACCGCTCGGAGTATGAGGGTTGTCGAATTGTCCGCTGACGAATATCGCGCGCAAAATTCGTCCGACGTTGTCATTAATTGTGGCTTCCGAAATTTTGCCTGCCGATACTGCCGCGAGGACCTTCTCGGGAACAAGCCAGCCGCCGCCGTTACCTGCCTCTATCGTCTTCGGCTTCTTCAGCCAGTCCTTCATCGGCTGGCCGCCTGGCATCTCTACGTCCATGCCAGCGTTTACCGTATTGACAGTGCTATATGTGCTCCCCCAGTCGGACACGACGAAGCCTTTGAATCCCCATTGGTCTTGCAGCACGCCCTTCAGCAAAGCCGAATTCTCGGCGCAGTAAACGCCATTGAGCTTGTTGTAGGCCGACATCACTGACCAGACGCCCGCTTCCTGCACTGCCGCCTTGAATGCCGGAAAATAAATTTCCTGCAAGGCGCGCTCATCAACAATTGCATTCACGCGATGGCGCTCGAACTCCTGATTATTTGCCGCAAAGTGCTTTACCGTCGCGATGACGCCTTCGCTTTGAACTCCCTTGATGTAAGCTACCGCCAAACGGCTGGTCAGATACGGGTCTTCGCCGAATCCCTCGAAGTTCCGACCCCATAGCGGAGTGCGGTTGATGTTTACGGTCGGGCCCAGAATCATGTCGCGTCCCAAGGCCTTCACTTCCTGCCCGATTGCTTGCCCATCGCTTTGAACCAATTCCGCGTCCCACGTGGCACCCATGGCTATTCCCGCCGGAAAGGCCGTCGTTGTCACTTTGTCTTTCGCAAGCATGGCATTCGTTTCCGAGGAGGGCCCACCCCAGAACCGTATGCCAAGCGGGCCGTCCGCCATTTTTATCGAAGGAATACCGAGGCGCGCATTTGGAACGGTGGACATCCAATCAGCCCCGCTCAACATTGCGACTTTTTCTCCGAGCGTCATTCGACCGAGCAAATCCTGGACGCGCAGTTCAACTGCCAGATCGCGATTTTTGTACGGCAAATTGTCAGACGGAGTGGAATTCTGAGCGATGGAGGGTAGGACTGCGATGACAGCGGCAAAAATAAATAGCCGCGAGAAGGAAAATGAACGCCTCATTGTGAGACCTCGAAGGGCTTCATATTTACAGGACGCCAATTATAGTTCAGACGGTCGC
>JBEKTR010000346.1:0-3462 GCA_049515835.1 Terriglobales bacterium | reverse complement strand
CACTCTGCTCAAGATGGACCAGCGCCCCGTCGGTGTGGTCCATGTTGAATGAACAGCTTGGGCAGCCCTCCTGCCAATCGGGGCCAAACATAAAGTGATAAACGATCAGCTGACTCTTGCCATTGAAGAGATCGGCAAGAAGTTTCTTTCCAGTGGGCGAATCGAATACGTAATTCTTTTCGACCTTTACCCATGGGAGCTGGCGGCGCTCGGCCGCGACGGCATCGCGTTCATGAGTGAGCTGTTTCTCTTTCGCTAATAAGTTCTTGCGAGCCTCAAGCCATTCTTCGCGCGACACTACTCTGTGATTGTCGATCGTATTCTTCATTGCCATGATGATTGCTCCTTTGACTTAAGTTCATTCCAGTTTGTACTTCGTTATTTTTCAGAGACACTTTGGCAGCTAATGCTCCCAGCCCGCCGGTGGAAACCGCGCCGGCGAGGAAGATTCCCATGGTGGCAAGGCAAAATGGACACATGGTTCACTTCCTTTTCTCCGTCGCACGCTTCTCCGCCGCCCGCTGAATGCGCTCTTGCAGGTTTCCCCATCCGCGCATCATTCCTTCGCGATGTTCGTCGGGAATGAAGCCCAGCGCGGTATGTCGAAATGTGATGAGCGTGCCCTGTTCGGTTTTCGTTAGCCGATACTGAATGTTGTTGACGACCGGGTTCGACATGAATAGCGGCCCGCAAAGCTCCAATAATTCCGGACGCTTGATGGCCTGCACAGTCGCCCAGTAGTGACCGTTGTTGCCTCCGAGGTCACGGAACCATCGCCCGCCGGGCCAGGGCTCGATCTTCATCGGCATCTTTGCCTCGGGAGTTTCGTTCTCCGGTCCAAGCTGTTCGAGCAAAGCCTCGAAGGTATTCTCCAGCGAGGCGTTGACGCGGATTTCTCTGTTCAAATGCAGCGTCAGCTTGTCAATTCCCGCAATCGCGGACGTAGCGCTCATGCTGTTCTCCTTTGTTGCTGGCTGGTTTTGACGCTTTAATTTCTTTTGCTGTTTTCGATTCTTTTGCTTCTGCCCGGGCTTTGACGCGTAGCAATTGGTGACTCCAGTAGCGTTCGAAAGTCTTGGCGAAGTCGTACAGAGGGCGGACGCCATCCGCGTTGGCGCGATACATGCGCTGCCTGCCGATGCGGCGCACGCGGACCAGACCAACCTGGCGGAGGACGCCGAGATGCTTGGAAACCGAGGGCTGGTCCGTTACCAGCGCGCCAACAATCTCGCTTACCGGCTTTTCGGCATCCGCCAGAAAAGTCAAGATCTCGCGACGCCGCGGCTCTGCCAGCGCGTTGAATACGTCGGACGTGGTCGCCGCTCGTGCCACGAGTTATATATATGCCCATATGGGAATATATGTCAAGTGAAAAAACGCGGGTTAGTTTTTAGAAGCTGGCAAAGCTATTTGGTTGGGCGTGAGCCGGCGATGAGGATGTCCACCAGCCTTTTCGCGCTTTGTTGCCAGTCAGGGATGGTGGAGACGTTCGAGACTCCAATCAGGGCGCGAAGCAAATCGAAAGGGTCTATGTCTTTTCGTATGTCTCCGCTCTTGATGGCGCGCTTCACCAGCGAATCAATCGCGCCCTTAATTTGAAAGCGCGAGCCTTCATACAATTTCGATGCGCCCCCTACGTACGCGTTCAGCGCTGGCGCGATGATCTGCTTGGCCGCGATGTGATCCACGAATAGCAACATCCAGGCTCTTAATGCTTCAATCGGCGGCAGAGCTTGGGAGAACTTCTGCGCGGCTGCGGCCAACTTTTCCACCTCGGTGCGATAGACAGCCTCAATCAGTGCATCCCGCGTAGGAAAGTGGCGATATAAAGTTCCTGCGCCAACACCCGCCTCTTTCGCAATGTCGTCGAGGCTGGCATTGGCGCCGTGCCGGGCGAATGCCGCTTTTGCGACTTCCAGAATGCGTTCCCGATTGCGAAGCGCATCAGTGCGGAGGGCGCGCTGTTTTGAGCTCTTTTTAGCCATTTCAAAAAATATTGAAACCGGAGACAGTCTCCGAATATCTTATGATTCGGAGACAATCTCCGTTTTATTGGATGTCGTGGCCGCTCGTCAAGTTGGCAAGAACGTAGAAGAGCTCATTAAGGAGAAAAATATGCGTGTTTTCGTTACGGGAGCTACAGGATTTGTCGGTTCAGCGGTAGTTCAGGAACTCATCAATAATGGCCATCATGTCGTCAGCCTCGCTCGAACGGATGCCGCGGCCACGTCGCTCGCAGCGGCCGGGGCCGAGGTGCATCGCGGTTCTCTGGAAGATTTGGATAGCCTGAAAAGTGGCGCGACCAAAGCCGATGGCGTGATTCACTTGGCCTTTATCCATGATTTTAACAACTATGGGCCCGCCGCCGAGGCGGACCGGCGCGCGATTGAGACCATGGGTGCAGCGCTTGTAGGCTCCGGCCGTCCTTTGATTGTCACGTCTGGAACTTTGGTGGTTGAGCGCAAAGGGCCGCTCGCGACCGAAGATGACAAGCCCAATCCAAATTTCCCGCGTAAGTCGGAAGAGGCTGCGATCGCGCTGGCATCAAAAGGCGTTCGAGCATCGACCGTGCGTCTGCCACCTTCGGTGCACGGCGAAGGTGATCACGGTTTTGTGCCGATGATTATCAATATCGCGCGAGAAAAAGGCGCTTCTGCTTACATAGGTGACGGAACGAATCGCTGGCCTGCGGTGCACCGATTAGATGCAGCGCATCTTTACAGGCTGGTGCTGGAGAAAGGTATGGCGGGAGCGTCGTATCATGCGATCGGTGACGAGGGCGTGCCAACGAAAGAAGTCGCCGAGGTCATTGGACGCGGGCTGAAAGTGCCGGTCGTTTCCAAGTCGGGCGAGGATGCAGGCAGTCACTTTGGATGGATGGCGCGCTTCTTCTCTTTGGACGGTCCGACGTCGAGCAAGCGAACCGAGCAAGAGCTCGGATGGCGTCCCAAACAGCGTGGTCTGATTGAAGATATGGAGAAGGCGGATTATTTTAAGTCAACATAAAACAAAATCTGATAAGGAGTTCAGCAATGAAGATTCAAGATGGCGTATTCATCGTAACCGGGGCATCGTCTGGAATTGGCCTATCAACAGCGGTCGCGTTTGCGGAAAAAGGAGCGAAAGTCGCTCTGCTGGCGCGCACAAAAAATGCGCTGGAAGAATTGTCGAAGAACTTACCTAAAAGCTTGCCGGTTGTGGTCGATATGACGGACTTCGAGGGCATTCGCAAAGCGGTCAAGCGTGTGCACGATCACTATGGCCGCATCGATGGGCTTATCAACAATGCCGGGCGCAGCTATGCGGCCTCGGTGGAGGAAATCGAGCCGAAGCTGTTCGATGAGATTTTTCATCTTAACGTGCTCGGGCCGATCATTGCGATGCAGGCCGTAATCCCCATCATGCGGGCGCAACATGCGGGTAGCATCGTGAGCGTGAACTCAGGCACGGCGTTCATGACCA
>JBEKTR010000345.1:0-3485 GCA_049515835.1 Terriglobales bacterium | reverse complement strand
AGTTCACGTGAACTTCGTCAGCGTGTGGCAGGATCGCCTCCATGGTCCCGTGAAGGGCTTGAAAACTCTTAAGAACGACGGTCACTTGCCCGGGGTATGAATGGCGAACAGCCCTGACAACGGTGATTTTCTCACTCGCGTCCAGATCGTGCATTTCAGAAAGCACGTCGGCGTCCTCGGCAGAAATGTGTCGCAAGGCCTCGGCCACTGTGGCGATGGGCATCGGTTCATAACCCCGCTGTTCCAGGCATTCTTGGATGACCTCACGGACATGTTCATTCTCATCGATAAGAATGAGACCGTTCCTCATATTTCATTCCTTTCCGAACCGGAGACAAAAACCGCGTCGCAGAATGCAAATTCGTTACCAAAGTAAACGCGGGTTGGTACGAGCAGGATTGAGATAGCACGTGATCGAGTCGGAAGGCTGCAAGAGCCTAATCTACAATCACTTCCAAATGAACCCACATTACGCGACTCCGATTCCAGAACCGCTTCCAAAGCGGGGCAATACTCGGCCGTCCGCTCCGCTTTGGGATGTTGCGTCCCAATAAGGGAATCCTCCGTTCTGATTTTCCAAGCTCGCAAAGGTGGAAAATGAACCTAACGTCGTTCCATGAGAAGGCCGGTAACAGTCAAGGCGGTTTTGTTTTGTTTCGTTTCTAACCTCCGGCGATTGGCGGCAAATAGATAGCCAGACTTGAACGTTATGGCCGGGGCATCCGTTAGATCCGATTGCTGTATAGCTGTTGGTTCCTCTATAGGTTACGTCATCATGACAATCATATTATGTAACATAGAGTAATACATACTACCACGGATCAGTCAGAGACGGCTGCCAAGCGTTTTCGAGGCGGGAGAACAGCGAAAACGTAAAGGTCCTGCGGTTACAGCCGATAAGTTACATGAAGAACACGTTAACCGGGAAGTTGCCCCTGCTGTGTGCGTGGTGTGTTTGATGGGCCTGGAAGCTTCCGGGTTAAAGCACGGCGCCGTTCGATAAAGCGCACGACCAACGAGCCCGCATGAAAGCTGCCAATGCTATCTGAAGTACACCCGCCAACCTCTGCTGACTTGAGCGACAGAATTATTGAAGTCCTCGTGTCGCCGGTCCGCGGCTCCCACACCAAACATATTCCTCCAGCATGGCCGCAAGTCTGGTCCGATGTGCGCGCGATGTTCGGCCCGGTTCGAAGCGTTTTCTTTGTCATAAAGGTTGTGGTATTTCTCCCCTTCCAACTTCTTTGGTACGGCACCCAGGGATTGACGTCGATCGTGAAATCGTTGCTTCTCGCGGCCGTGCTGGGAGTTGCAGCAATGTGGTTTGGGAGCTGGCCTGGATTGTTGGTCGTCTGTCTATTTGTGTGGCTGTTCACACTGTTTCGACAGAACCAGAAATCTCCAGCTTCGCGACAATAGCCTTGGTTTGAGTTTACTCTGTAAGTGCAATGGATGACTTTGAAACCGGCTTACCCATGAGCGTGAACCCCAGAGTTCGAGATCAGTTGATTCTCAGTATGCGGCTCCTCACGACGCCGGACATCCCGGATTCCGGCTCTGCCGATCCATTTCTATTGACGCGCGATCTTATTGTCTCCTACGGCGCAGCGGAATTGGCCCTGGCAGCCATTTGTGTCCAACTCGGTTGTGTTCCCGACAAGAAAAGCATTTGTCTGATGGATTACCTCGATTCGTTAGGGAAGACAGCGCACTCGGAATCCGCAGCGCAAGAAATAGACTATGTTGCGGAATTGCAGGAAGTTCGGTCTAATTCACACCTTCGATCTCTTCCGCCCGACCCTCAGCGCTGGAATCGAGCCAAGGACGAGACGCTGGAACACGTCACCAGATGGTGCCAGCAATTTCTTGGCTTGCGTCCAGCCGATCTCGATACCGCACCATCCGCATTGCTCACCTTGCCAGCCCGTTCCTCGGAGGAGTCTGGTTCCAACGGAAAGCTGAGTCGGCTCGCACTTCACGACCCGGCCGGCCGGCGCTATGAGTGTCTTGGTTCGGCGGACATCCGTCTGGCGTTCGCGGGGATATTGGCAAAGGGTAAAATCGCCAATTTGAGTGGCGGTGGATGCTACGTTGTGACCGATTTTGCGATCGAGGTTGGCGAACAGATCGAAATGACCCTCCACGTGAACAAAACCTCGTTTCGCGTGACAGCTAGCGTGATTCACGTCCCGTCGGTCGTTGCGGCCGGCAATCGAAAGGGAAAGCTTTCTGGCATGGGCGTTCATTTCACAAATATGTCTGCTGGCGCCAGCGTTCGTCTCAAGGAGTTGATTGCGGAGCTCAAGGCAAACGGGCGCTCCTCGATTGACAAGCGCCTATTACCTATCGAGACTTCCTCTCGTTTGCTTGGCCGATAGCTTCACTTAAACCGTGGGGAGATGGCTGGGCTTTTTCGGGCCGCTTGCGATCGTCCGGGTTCCAATCGTCGGGAGGAAAAGCGATGTTCCAAAAGCGCGGAGCGGGCTGAACGAATTTTAAACCGATCTCGGTTTTGGCGTCCTGCTTGAGCCCAACATACGCAACTGTGCAGGGGGCCTCTTCAGCTGTGCTCGCATTGACGACGGTCAACTGATCATCACGACCGACTTCCGCAGTCAGCCACAATACGCACCCTTGGCGATTCACAGCAACGGTACGCACTTCCTCGAGGAATGTTCCATTTCCCCGGCCTCCCCGGACCATGACAGGCATCGAAATCTGGACGCGGTGGGTCTGTCGCCGCTCTGCAAGCACATCACGGGAGCCTGTGGTGGGTACGTCTGGAAATCGGGGCATATAGTGATCTGATCGGCAAATAGGAACAGCGACTTTACCTGGGACCTACTGCAAGATCTCTAGGTTTTGCCATAGTTGCTCCGCCAAAACCAGGTCGGGAGTCTCCCACCGTAAGGGCGAGCGAGTCGCTCACGACAACACGCCGGATACATCTTGCGGTGGTATAGACCTGGGCAGAAGGGCGCCTCGCTATATGGGTCCCAGATCATGCACGACAGGT
Source organism: Terriglobales bacterium (assembly GCA_049515835.1). Classification (GTDB taxonomy): domain Bacteria; phylum Acidobacteriota; class Terriglobia; order Terriglobales; family Acidobacteriaceae; genus JAJPHW01. The sequence continues at coordinate 469 of JBEKTR010000345.1, read as the reverse complement.
TCTGTCGGTTGCGCGGGTTCCCCCAGCGCCCGCCGGATTACCGCCAGGAGTTCGGCATTGTCCACGGGCTTTTGGAGAAAAGCTATCGCCCCCGCTTTGATGGCGCGCTCTCGGTTTGCGCGAGCGTCACGCGCGGAAACAACAATGATGGGAATCAGATCGAGAGACGGAACTTTTTTGAGCCGTTCCATCACGACGAAGCCGTCGCCGGCAGGCAACCCGAGGTCGAGTATAATTAAATCGGGCTCCTGCTTCCGTGCCTCCATCACACTGGAGAGGGCGTCCGCTGCAAAAAAGGTATCGTAGTGGTTGGCCTTGAGGCGTATGTGCATTCCATGGCGCACATCCGGATCGTCATCCACGATGAGAATTTTCTTATTGCCCATGTTCCACCATCCTCGACGAGATTTCGTCGTTCATAAGGTCCTGAATCTTATCGGCTGCCCTTCTCAGATAGTCTTCTATCGAT
>JBEKTR010000344.1:0-4587 GCA_049515835.1 Terriglobales bacterium | reverse complement strand
GAAGCCGGCTGCGAAGGCAGTGTCGATCTGAAAAAAGGCGCGGTGGCACGAGTGGAAATGGGACGCAACGCAGGCACCTTAAATTGGTTGATCACGCCTAGAATCTTGCGCGGGCTTTATACAGCCGTGACCGAAAGTTCGCGTCCGAAAACCTCACGGAAGTAAGTTCGCTCTTTCTCGACGGCCCACAGTTCGAGATCGACGCTAGCCCCAGACCTTGCATGCAACGTGATTTTCAACTTTCCCGCTTGCAGCTTGACCTCGGTGCGGCGCACTGCGTTCCCGCGACTTAGATTCAAGGCTCGAGCCAAACGCAGCAATAGAGACGCCTGGATCACAGATTCTTGATCTCCGGGCGTCAGCGTTTCCAAAGGTCCCACACCGGGAGCCGGGCGTGACTTGCCGAGGTAGCGCGCTATGGCTGCGATGATGTGCCGCTGTTCCGGCGTGTACCCGAGGATTTCCGACTGCGAAATAATGTAGTAGGCGTGGCGATGGCGACCGTTGCGGTTCACGTAGTCCCCGACTTCATATAGCATCGCCGCGGCCGACAACCACTCCAAATAGTCGGGCGGGAGCCGGTGCAGGGATTTGGCCTTGGTAAACAAAAGCGCGGCAGCCGCGCGCACTTGCAGCGCGTGGTCCAAATCAATGTGGTAGTGCTCGACGGCGGCGCGGATGGAATCCCAGCGCTCAGACTCAACCTGGCGGCCGGAGCGGGTTTGATGGTTCGAATCCGCCGCCATTTGCGCCAGCAGCCCATCCCGCAATCCAAGAGGTGAAAAGCGGAAACCGGAAAGCTTGCAGCGGTCCATCAATTCGGCATAGACAGCTGCGCCAGCCACAATGATTTCTGCCCGTCTGGGCCCAATGCCAGACAGTTGAGTGCGTTTTTCGAGGGGCAAGCGTGCCAGCATTTTGGCCAGGCGCCGCATCTGGATACGCGAAACAACCGCCGCGCGTGAGCCTTTGGTTTTGTAGAGACCATGGCACACAGCCGACAGCGATTCGGCGGTGCCTGACGTGGCCACAACACTTGCCGGTTTCGCGCGCAAAATGCGGTCTGCCGTCCGATTGATTTCGCGAGAGACAAAACCCAGCAATTGTCGCATTTCCGGCTTGCGCGCCGGGTCGTGATGCAGGAATTCGCTGGTCAGGCGCACGGCGCCAATGGGTAAGCTGACCGTATTGCGGATGTGGCCTTTCACCGACAGCGTGAGCTCGCAACTGCCGCCGCCCAAGTCGATCATAAGCATGGGTGAAGAGCCGATGCGCATGGCGGAGACGAGGCCGAGGTGAATCAGGCGCGCTTCTTCAATTCCGGAAATAATTTCGACCGTCCAACCGGTCGCGGAACGCACCCATTCATGAAAGGCGCGGGAATTGCGGGCGTCGCGAAGCGCGCTCGTGCCGACCAACCGGATGGAATCAACGCCAGCGTCCTGCACAGCCCGGTGAAAACGCCGCAGCACTTTCACCGTGTTTGCAATGGCGTCGGGAGAAAGAAAACCCGAACTGAAAACGGATTCGCCCAAACGCGTCACTTCGCGGTCTTCGTGAACAGGCACGAGTCCGCGTGGAGTAGAGCGTGCAATCTTTAGTCGGACAGAGTTGGATCCAATGTCAACAGCGGCAAAAGTCGGCATGGCCGGGATGACGTAGTGTAACGCGGAATGAATTGAAGAGCACATTCGCTGGACAGTAAATTTGTCGTGCGCCACGGCTCTCGTAGTGTCCTTAGATTGACGAGCCTTAATTGACGAACAAAGATTGACGAACAAAGATCGACGAACAAAGATTGACGAACAAAGATCGACGAACAAGATAGACGAAGAGAAATTGCTGCGAAGAAATACTTGAGTCCGCGCGCAATTAGGCTGAGTTCAGCAGGTTGTAACAGTCCTGTAACAACACTTTGCTAGCGTAAGATGGATGTCGAATCAGGCCCTAGGAGCGCCTCGTTTGCCCGGACCGCAACCTGTTCCGAGTAAGGTTGAGAAAGTCGATGCAGCGGCGCATCCTCGGCCCTTGCAAGGCACCGGCAGCGGAGCCTTGGCGGATCGCGCCTTCTACGTAGCCATGCTCGCCTGCGGACTCTCTGTCCTGGCCTTGGTCGGCTTGATCATCTATCAACTAGCTACGAAGTCCGCCATCACGTGGCATGAATTTGGCTGGAAGTTCTTTTTCGCCAGCGACTGGGATCCTGTAAATGAACAATATGGCGCGTGGCCGTTTGTTTATGGAACCCTGGTCTCTTCGCTACTCGCCCTTCTCATAGCGGTACCCCTCGGCGTTGGCGTCGCAGTATTCATCACAGAAATGTCCCCGCGATGGTTGCGTTCGCCACTCGCATTCACGACGGAATTGCTGGCCGCGATTCCGAGTGTAATCTACGGCTTGTGGGCCATTTTTGTTCTGGTACCTCTATTACGCGAGGACGTGGAACCCTGGTTAGGGAAGTATTGGGGCTGGACCGGCTTTTTTTCGGGCGCGCCTTATGGCATCGGGATGCTGGCGGCCGGCATCATTCTGGCGATCATGGTGGTGCCGATCATCTCGTCGATTACGCGTGAAGTGATGACGGCGGTGCCGCAGCAGCAGCGCGAAGCTGTGCTCGCTCTGGGCGCGACGCGTTGGGAAATGATTAGCATGGGGGTCCTGCGTAACGCGCGCGCGGGCATTTTAGGCGGCGTAATTCTGGGCCTGGGACGCGCTCTCGGGGAAACTATGGCCGTGACCATGGTTATCGGCAACCGCCCGGAAATCTCCAAGTCATTGTTTGCGCCTGGCTACACGATGGCCAGCGTTATCGCCAACGAATTCAGCGAAGCCACCAGCGACAAATATTTGAGTGCACTGATTGAAGTGGGCATGGCGCTGTTTATTGTGACCATCATTGTAAATATCCTGGCGCAGATTCTCGTCTGGACGGTCACGCGCGGCACAGCGGCGAGGACTCATGCCTAACGAAACACACAATCAGAACGTGGTCGCGCCGAAGGTGAGTCTTTGGCGGCGTGGAATGGATCACCTGGCGACGATCGCTGCGATTACGGCGGTGATACTTGTCCTGGCGCCGTTGGCCGCGGTGTTTGGCTATCTCGTATATAAGGGATTCGGTTCCATCAATCTTGCATTTCTGACCAAAACGCCGAAACCGCCGGGAGAAGTTGGCGGCGGCATGGCCAACGCGATTGCCGGATCGTCGTTGATCCTCATGCTAGGAAGCATTGTGGGTGTGCCGGTCGGGATTGGCGCAGGTATTTATCTTGCTGAATACGGACAAAAGGCTTGGTTGTGCTTACGCAAGGGCATTTCAGCGCGTTGGCTGGCGGCGCGGCCTTAGCGATCATGATGATTCCGACGATTTCGCGGACGACAGAGGAAATGTTGTTGCTGGTCCCCAACGCGGTGCGTGAAGCGGCGTATGGATTGGGAGTGCCGCGATGGCGCACCGTTCTTTCCGTCACTTTGCGTACCGCGACATCAGGAGTGATTACCGGCGTGATGCTGGCGTTCGCTCGCGTCGCTGGCGAAACGGCGCCTCTCTTGTTTACCGCTTTTGGCAACCAGTTTTGGAATTGGAAAATCAACCAACCGACTGCCGCGCTTCCGCTGCAGATTTTTTCCTATGCAATTTCTCCCTATGACGATTGGCACCGGCAAGCCTGGGCGGGTGCACTTATCCTGATCATTCTGATTGTGGTTTCCATCAGCGCTGTGCGGTTTGTCGCCGGCCGCGGCATGCTGAAGGGAGCAAACTAGCGATGGGCGTGGGAATTAAAGTAGAAAAGCTGAATGCCTGGTACGGCAAAACCCAGGCGCTCTATGAGATTACGATGCAGGCGCAAGCCAACCACGCCACGGCTCTCATTGGTCCGTCGGGGTGCGGCAAATCCACGTTCGTGCGCTGCCTGAATCGCATGCATGAGACGGTTCCCGATGCCCGTGCCGAGGGCAAGGTTCTTGTAGGCGATTTGAGCGTCTATAACGGCACGACTGCGGTGCAAATTCGCCGTCGGATCGGCATGGTGTTTCAAAAACCGAATCCCTTTCCCACTATGTCCATCTATGACAATGTGGCAGCCGGCCTTAAGCTCAATGGTTTTCGCGATCATCGCCGTCTGGATGAGATCGTCGAGCGCTCGCTTACACACGCGGCGTTGTGGAACGAAGTGAAAGATACGATCCGCAAGAAATCTGGAGCCAGTCTTTCCGGCGGCCAGCAGCAGCGGCTCTGCATTGCGCGAGCTTTGGCGGTAGAGCCGGAGGTTCTATTGATGGATGAGCCCTGTTCAGCCCTCGACCCGATTTCTACTGGCAAGATCGAAGAACTTATCTTCGAGTTGAAAGAGAAATATACTATTGTGATTGTGACGCACAATATGCAGCAGGCCTCGCGGGTTGCAGAGTACACAGGGTTCTTTCTCCTGGGCCGGTTGATTGAGTTCGACAAGACAGAAAAAATCTTTACCACCCCGTCCGATAAACGAACGGAAGACTACATTACAGGCAGGTTTGGATAAATGCGCACACGATTCCAGCAGGGCCTTGACGAGCTTCGCTCCCGCTTGCTTCGCATGGGTG
>JBEKTR010000343.1:0-3509 GCA_049515835.1 Terriglobales bacterium | reverse complement strand
AAGGTGGAAGCGTCGAAGTTTACGGAAGTCGGCTACGTCGGTCGCGATGTGGAATCGATGATCCGCGATCTGGTGGAAGTGGCGATTGATAATGTCCGCGAAGAAAAGCTGGAAGATGTTTCTGACAAAGCTGAGTTGAACGCCGAAGAGCGTCTGCTCGATATCTTGCTGCCGCCTCCGGCGCCTCCCGCACAACCGGCGCCCACGGCTGGTTTTGCGCTGGAAGGGTCGTCATCGTCGTCCGAGTTCGGCGAGTCGCACAACCGCACCCGAGAAAAATTGCGCCAGCAATTGCGCGAAGGCAAGCTGGATGAGCGCACCGTGGAAATTGACGTCCGCGAAAAAAACTTCCCCTCTTTTGAGATCATCTCCAATCAAGGGGTGGAGGAGATGGACGTCAACATTAAAGACATGTTGCCGAACCTCTTCGGGCAGCGGACGAAGAAGCGGAAGATGAAGGTCAACGAGGCGTTTGAGTATCTGATTCAAGAAGAAGAGCAGCGCTTGATTGACATGGACCAGGTGACGCGGACGGCGATTGACCGCGTGGAAGACTCCGGCATTATTTTTCTGGATGAGATTGACAAGATCGCGGGGCGCGAAGGCGGCCACGGGCCTGATGTTTCGCGTGAAGGCGTGCAGCGCGACATTCTGCCGATTGTGGAAGGCACAACGGTGAATACGCGCTACGGCATGGTGCGCACGGACCATATTTTGTTTATTGCGGCGGGAGCGTTCCACGTTTCGAAGCCGAGCGATTTGATTCCGGAGCTGCAAGGGCGGTTTCCGATTCGCGTCGAGTTGCAGTCGCTGACGATGGAGGACTTCATTCGGATTTTGACGGAGCCGAAGTCGTCGCTGGTGAAGCAGTACACGGCATTGCTTGAGACGGAAGGCGTGAAGCTCGTGTTCACGGCAGAATCGCTCGAAGAGATTGCGCGTTTCGCATTCCGCGTGAACGAAGGCACGGAAAATATCGGGGCGCGTCGGCTGCATACGATTATGGAGCGGGTGCTTGACCAGATCAGCTTCGACGCTCCCGACAAAAAAGGCGAAACGGTAAATATTGATGCGGATTATGTGCGAGGAATGTTGTCGGACATTGTGAAGGATCAGGATTTGTCGCGATATATTCTGTAGGTTCTCTTCCCATCTTTCTTTCCTTCCCACCTTTACAAAAGGCGTAAAGGCGGGCCACCCGTCTTTCAGACGGTTCATCTCGCCCCTGCGGGGCATGAGTCATTTAATTCAGCGTACCCACGGCTTACGCCGTGGGCTGCGTTCTGGCGCTGCTTCGCAGCTATGCGTAGCTACCAGATGCTGACACGATCTTTCGGATCGAGGTAGAGTTTGTCGCCGGGCGAGACGTTGAAGGCTTTGTACCAGGCGTCGATGTTGCGGACGGCATCGCTGCGGTATTCGCCGGGAGGATGGGTGTCGCTGGCAATTTGTTTGCGCAATGACGGCTCATCTTGAATTTTTCTCCAGCGTTGGGCGTAGGCAAGGAAGAATCGCTGTTCGCCGCTTAAGCCGCCAATTGGCTGGTCAGGCTTGCCTTTCAGAGAAAGAATGTAAGCGTCGTGCGCGACCAGCAATCCGGCGAGGTCGGCGATGCTCTCGGTCTGAACCTGTTTGCCATTCACGCACAAATTGACAAGCGGGCAATACGCGTTCATTTGCGCAACTAACTTTGCGGCGGCAGCTTGATATTGCGAGCGATCCTCTGCGGTCCACCAATCGTTGATGCGGCCCTGCGCGTCATAAATGTTGCCTAATTCATCAAAGCTGTGGCTGATCTCGTGGGCCATGCCCGCGCCTGCCGAGCCGTAGTTCGAGGCGGCGTCGCCGTTGCTGTCGAAATATGGCGGCTGAAGAATTCCGGCGGAGAAGAATTCAGCGTTGGGGCTGAACATGATGACCGCGCCGGGGATTTGCGCATTGATCGGCCAGTCAATGTTTTCGAGCGAGGGATCGAGGGGCCGTTTTAGTTGGGCGAGATTGCGGGAGCGGTTGAAGGCTTCGGCGCGCCGCGTGTTGCCGACAGCGTCGCTGCGCTTGACGTCGAGGGATGAATAGTCGATCCAAGTGTCGGGATAGCCGATGAAGATTTTGAATGCCGCCAGCTTCGCCAAGGCTTTTTGTTTTGTGGGCGGCGTCATCCAAGTGAGATTTTTGATTCGTCCGCGAAATGCAGCGATTAAGTTCGCGGCCATGGCTTGGGCTGCGGCTTTTGCTTCCGGCGGGAAGTATTGTTGCGTGTAGAGCTGGCCGACGGCCTGGCCGAGCGCGGCATTGGTAGCGGCAATTGCGTCTTTTTCGCGGGCGTCTTTCGGATTGGGTGGTTGTTGCGCGCCGGATAGGATTTTCCCGTAGAAGGCGAAGTGTTCGTCGCGAACGGCAGCGGGCAAAACGCTGGCGTAGTGTTCGACGAGGTGAAAGCGTAGATAGTCCTGCCAGGTGGCGATGTCTTGGGTGACGGCTAATTTGGAAACGCCGATGACCGCTGAAGGCTGCCATACGATGAAATCTGTTTGCGTGGCGAGACCTGCGGATTTGAAATAGGCGTCCCAATCTAAGCCCGGAGCTTTGGTGGCGAAGTCCGAGCGCTTCCAGGGATTGTTCTGTTTGGATACGTCGGATGCGTCGGAGTCCGGGGCGAAAGCTTGCGCGATTTGCGTTTCAAGCGCCAAAATTCTTGGAGCTTTCGTTTCGGAATCGGCGATGCCAGCCAGTTTCAGGACGGCTGCGATGTGCACCTGATAGTGCGTGCGCAATTCGGCCATTTTCGGCGAGGCGTCTAGGTAGTTGTCGCGATCGGGCAAGCCGAGGCCACCCTGCCAGATGTGCGGAAGATTGTGGTCAGCGTCTTCGAAACCTTGATTCACCCAAATGCCGAAAATATGATCGGCGTTCGCGGTGAGGCCATCCACTTCGCTGTTTAGAGTTGAGCCGAGATAGGCTGATAATTCGGTTTTGTTGGTAATGGCTGCGATTGCTACCATTTCATCGGCGAGCGGCGCCATGCCTTTGGCGTCGATGGTGGCGCGGTCCATGAAGCTCGCGTAGTAGTCGCCGACTTGCTGCGTGATGCTGCCTTTTGCAGAATGCGCGCTAGCCGCATTGTGGATGAGATCACGCACGCGCAATGCAGTTTGTTCGTTGATCATGGCGCGGTTGTCGTAAGTGGCTTGGCCGGCGGGGATGGCGGCGGTTGCGAGCCATCTTCCATTGGCGTAGCAGTAGAAGTCGTCGCCGGGTTTGATCGATGGATCGGGGTTGTTTTGCGCGCAGACGAAGGGCGCGGTTAACAGAAGAGCCGCAAACAGGGTTTTTTGAAAAAGCACATTCGTGACCATAACGAAATGGATGCGATTGCGCTGGACGTTTCCGGACATGAAAGGCCGGAGGGATGTTGTTGGGCCAAGAAAAGCGGATTCCCTTCGACTTCGCTCAGGGCAGGCTCTCGGCCTGACGGTGAGAACACGGGAGCTTGGGAATGACAAGGTGGT
>JBEKTR010000342.1:0-3579 GCA_049515835.1 Terriglobales bacterium | reverse complement strand
CCAAGCGGGGGTAGGGTGGATCTTCCCACTCGGGCCAAAGACGGCTTGAATGGAAAGAATCCAGCTTTGAGGTTACGCTTGGTGCCCCAGGTTCGGCGTAGCCGAAGGCGAGCTAACCTGGGATTGCCGAGTAATTCAAGATTTTCGGATGGCATGGAAATCCCCGCCCAGGTTAGCGCTCCAAAACAGAGAAGTGAAAACCGCGGACGTCATATGATGGGGCGCGAACCTGGGGCACCGGGTAATTGCCCGGACGCCATAGCGAGCTTTCAGTGCTTAATTTTGCCGCCATCGACGACAAGCATCTGTCCGCTCATGAAATTGGCCTCGGGAAAGGCGAGGCCAAAGGTTTGCTCTCACGCCGCCTTCGACGACACCGCCTGCCACTTCAAGAGAGTCTCTTTCGCGAAATCTTCATATCGGCGAGGACTATGCCCCAGCAACTTCGTCAATGTTTCAACATCTCCATCTTCAGCGACGAACCCACGTTCGAGATACCCTTCAAACATCATCCGGATATCGAAAGCTGACCAGGAAGGGGCTGTCTTGCGCATCTGCTCCTCGAACGCATCCATATTGTGGCCGCCATAACGAATCTCTTTGCCGAGCAATTTGCTCCAGATCGATGCCGCTTTAGGGCCACTCAGGGCCTCTGGCCCGTTAAGGTTGTAAGTCTGGCCGTAGTGTTCGTTCGAGGTCAGAACAATCGCCGTTGCCTCGGCAATGTCCCGAATATCCACTGCGGAGACACCCGCATCGCCAAGAGGCACGGGGTAAATGCCAGCCTTCGTGAGCGGATCTTTTAGCGTTGCATCGTTCTGATCAAAGTAGTTCGGCCGGATAATCGTGAACGGGATTCTGAATTCCCGCAACGCGTTCTCGATAGCCAGCTTTGAGGCAAAATGTGGAACATCCTTGAAGTGGTCCACGCGGAAGACCGAGTGATAGACGATATGTTTCAGCTTCAGCCGCTTGGCCAGATCGAAGGCGATGAGACCCTGCGTTAATTCATCAGGAGCGACAGCGTTCAGCAGGTAGAGCTTATCCACTCCTTGTAACGCTTTCTGCACGGAGACTGGATCAAGCAAATCGCCGACGGCAACCTCAACCCCCTTCGGGGTTGGATCGCCTTCCTTACGAATAAGAAGGCGAATGTCTGCCTTGCGCCTTTGCAGTTCTTTCACAACTTCCGCACCAATATTGCCGGTCCCGCCTATCACTAGAATCTTCATGGAGATCTCCTGGTGTTGGTTCTGAACACTCCGCTCCCCCACTCGTGCAAAGTCACTTGTGCACTCTGCTCATTCGCGGGAAGCGGTTGAAATTCCGTCGGCGTCTGGATACAGACTCTGTATCCACGAATGCCTAGTATGGCGAGGAGTAGGGCGCGAGGTTGAGCAAAACAGAACACGCACCTGACCTGTAAAGCAAAATTGATTTCCACCAGCACAACCTTGGAGCGATTAAGCGGTGGGCACCCGGCCGTTGCCGTCGGTATCAGGTAGAGAAGCATGTCCCTCCACTCGCCGGGTGGCCCGCTGCTGGCGCGTATCATCCGGGCTCGGTCGGGATGACAGCGCAGATTGGGGCAGCCTCGGTGTGCCACTGAGAACGCGAATTTGCCAGGCTAGCAATCACGCTTGGTCTTGATCTTGCTCTCCCACAACTCGGCTTAGCCCATCCCGCTTCTCTTGGAGCAAGCGATTAATCTCCCGGACAAGCTGAAGTAACTTGCCGCTGTTCTGTTCATCCGCAGCTTGCTCACAGAGTTCCATCCAACGTTCTTTTTTCTCACCTTTCACGGCATTTATGATGCCGGGAGAGTGGTCGGGCGAATTCTGTAATTTGATGATTCAGAAACCGGATAACTAGGGTACTGAAGCAGCGCGTAAGTGCAGCACCACGGATTTTCTTCTACAGGGTTCGCCTCATGGACGTTCATCCTCCGTCTCTGTAGTTTTCAATCAAAGGACTTGTTAGAGCATGCCGAGAACGCTGGCATCTCAACCCTGCCCGAGGAAATCGATCCATCATAGATAGAAGATGAAGAGGTCTCATGCCCACCAGTACAGTCGACGCATCGTCCATTCTCCGTAATCGCTCGCGCAGCAAGCCCACGCTGATGTTTTTCGTACTCGCTCTTGCCACGTCTTTCGTCGCAGCCACAACGGCATCGGCACAAACTTCCTTTGAGGTCTATTCATTCAGCGGATCACAAAGCGGTATTTATCCGTATGGATCTCTTACCCTTGGGAAAGACGTGGCGTACGGTACGACGCTCGACGGCGGCGAAATAGGTTTCGGAACTCTCTACCGGCTCACAGCCAAAGGAACGGAAAGCTTCGTTTACGACTTCGAGGGAGGAAGTTCGGACGGCGCAGGTCCTTCGGGCAATCTCGCTCGCGATCACGCCGGGAACATCTATGGAACCACCCAGGGCGGTGGAACTTGTCAGCAGAATAACGGGAACTGCGGGACGGTCTATAAGATCGACAGCAGCGGTCACGAATCAATCCTCTATAGCTTTCAACCCGGAACGGATGACGGTGAGAACCCTGGCTCCGGCGTTGTACTTGGCCCCGATGGAAATCTTTACGGTCCGGCGCAGGCCGGGAAATTTGGCCAGGGAGTGATTTTCAAGGTCAACCCGGCCTCGGGCGAAGAATCCATCTTCTACCAATTCGGCACTATCTCCGGAATGGGATTAACCCGTTCGGCGCACTGACGTTCGACTCCAAGGGAAATATGTATGGCGTCGCTCAGTACGGGGGTTCCTGCAGTTCGGGCGGCGGGACTGTATTTGAGGTCACGCCTGGCGGGGTTGAGAGCACACTTCACTCTTTTTGCGTCGGCGATACGAATGGGGCCACTCCGAATGGTCCGGTCGCACTCGATGCAGCCGGCAACATTTATGGAGTTACGCAGCAAGGCGGAGACTTGAGCTGCCCAGATAGCTTTGGGCCCGGTATTGGTTGTGGCACCGTGTTTAAAGAAACAGCCGCCGGACAATTTTCAGTTATACACGCCTTCGCAGGTTCGCCTTCCGATGGAGCTGGGGACCCTGGAGTTGGCGCAGGCGGCGGCCTGGGAGTGATCTCAGACGCCACGGGAAATATATATGGCGTCACTCAGTTCGGTGGCGCTGGTACCGGTCTGGGTAACGGAGTAATCTTCGCAGTTGCCAATGGAACGACTTACAAAGTTCTTCACACCTTCGAAGGCGGTGCTAACGACGGCAGCCAGCCGCAGGCTCCATTAGTTTATCTTTCGGGCGGCCTCTACGGGACGACCATTGAGGGCGGACCCTCGAACTATGGAACGGCTTTCCGGCTCGTTCTGAAATGAGATTCTGAAATGATAACGATTGGCGTTCACGCCGTCGCGAGACTGCTTGACCCTGAGCGGTTCGGAAGACCATTTTATCGGAATTCGAGGCGCCCACCCTTTTGCAAAGAACGCGAAATGATGGGGCAGCCTCCCGTCTATAGTTGGACCGCCCGAGCTAAGCGGTTCGTGTCACTGCAAAAAGATGGAAATGCTGTTGCCCGTCGAATCTGTCACCGCCAGATCAAGTTTGCC
>JBEKTR010000341.1:0-3592 GCA_049515835.1 Terriglobales bacterium | reverse complement strand
AACGTTCTCGCGGAGCTACGTACTTAGGCCTGCATTCTGCGAAGGCACATGTCACGAACAATAGGAAAAACGGCGATTGTAGGCATGAAATTCCACAAATAAAGGGCGGGAGGGTGGATCGGTGGGTCTCGTAAAGCGGATGTGGATGGAAGAGCAGGAGCGGCTCTATCACAAATCAGATGATAATGCGGTCTGCCCGGAATGTTTTGATGATCCAGGGATCAAATCGTTCATCGAAGACAATCTCGAATGCGAAACGTGCTCAGTATGTGGGCGCACTTCGGAAGAGCCGATAGCTGCGACCGCCGATAGGGTATCGGAGTTCTTCTTGGAGAAGGTCGGCCAGCATTGGGAGGACGCTAACGATAGCGCCCCATATTGCTCAGCGGAAGGCGGATTCCTTGTCACGACTTGGTCAATGTACGAGATTGTTTTCGATGAACTGCCCGATATCGGCCCATTTGAAACGTTGGAATGGTTATATAACCACCTAAGAGACGATGTTGTATGGTGCGAGCGTGATTGGCAAATTCTGAAGCCTGGGCAGGCTCTAGCGGCTGGTTGGGGCAAGTTCTCAGAGGCCGTTAAGCACGTGACACGCTTCCTCTTTTTCACATCTAAACGCGATCCGTACGAATCGGGCGAGCCCTTTGAAGTGCGTCCAGACGAGATGCTCGATGCACTTGGCAGGGCTATTCGTAAATGCAGACTGGTGCGCAGGATACCGGCTGGCACACATCTATTCAGAGTGCGGGGGCACAAAAGGGGCAAACGTTATTCAACTCCAGAACAACTCGGACCGCCACCCCGGCGGGATGCAGTATCCGCTGGCCGAATGAATGCTCCTGGCATCGTTGTTATGTATGGCGCGCTCGATGAAGATACAGCTTTCACTGAAGCAACTGGAGAATTCAGGTTCTATTCTGTAGCAGAATTCGAACTTCTGGAAGACATCCTTGTAGTAGATTTGAGCCGCATTCCACAGGTTCCGAGTATTTTTGAAGACAAGCCTCGTGAGTCAATTATTTTTTTGCGCGATTTCAAGGGAGACGTTTCGCGGCCAATTAGGCCCGACCAAAAGATCCACGTTGAATACACCCCGACGCAGGTCGTATCAGAGTTCCTGCGTCACCGCTTCCGCACCTCTTCCGGGAAATCGGTATCGGGTGTGTTCTATGAGAGTTCAAAAGTGAAGCATGGCACCAATGCCGCGTTGTTCTTTGAATCGGAGCAGGTTGAGGGTGTGCTAAACGATCGCATCAATCCGAAAAAGCCTGCGTTGAGAATGTTAAGTGTGAAGGAAAGACGCCCCGTTCCCTAAATGGAGCCATGAACTTGTTGCGCGTGGTGAACAGGTAAAGTGCATCTTCAATCAGACGCCTAGCAGGTCAACGCAACGCAGCGGTTCGTCAGCGGTCAAGTTTTCGATAGCTGTGCGGGCGCGCCCGGCCAGTTGGAGCGGCTTCAAATTGCCGGCGAATCTGCCATGCGCGATTCTATCCAGCCCGGCTCCCACAAGGGGAGATGCGGCGCGCAACGTAGATCGAAGCGCAACAGCCTGGGTCTTCCCGGCATGTAGGATGAGATTCCTCTGCCGGTATAGGCGTGCAAACGTGTCATGAATATAGTCACGAATAGCAAACATTGATTCGCGAGGGGAACCGAGTAGTTCACGCATTCGGTCCACAGCGGCGCGATCGGACCAATTCGGCAGTACAGGAAATGAGCCGTCGAGAATCGACTCTGCGACGAGTGCGGCCTTCTCCTTGTTGGCTCCAAGCGCCTTCAGGCGGTCTGCAAGTTCGCCCCCGAGTTCAATGACCGTGTATGCCAGATCGGTCAGTTCCGCGCGAGGAAATGAGCAGGCAACAATTGTTGCCAAGCGTTCCGCAGGGTCGGCTCGTTTGGAGAGCGGTTCGCTCAAAAGCGATTCAATTGCCGCCCAGCCTCCCGCGATAGCAGCAGTTGCAGTTCCGCTCTGGAGTGGAGCAAGGAGCTCGATCGCCGGATCGATATAGGGGTCCGGTTCGGATTCGAGCCATATGCGGTTTTCACGATGCATCGCTCCGATCTTGATGCCGCGCAGGCGTCGCTCAATGGAATATGACTGCCTTTTGCCTTTCACCCAAGCGACGGGAAACGGCTGGACGCTCTTGCGCAAACTGAGGAGCACCCGCGCCGCAAACATTTCGACCCGGTCGGCGGCAAACTGCACGGCGGATTCGGGCTCTCGGGCAGGCAAGGCGAGCAGTAATCCACCTTGCTGTCGCCGCCCTTCGGGATCGACAGAGCCATTCTCTTTGAGCCATTCGCTCACGCGCGTGGCGTCAATCCAACTTTCCGGAGGCAGCAAGCCCGAAGGAGGTTGAAGTGGCGTGGGAAACGGGATGAGAACCGAGAACATGGTCTCCTCCCGGTTTGCCAGTGCCGCCACTTCCGCCACTACATCGGCAAGCGATGTTTCAGTATCGCGCGGGTTTCTGGCGCGCCAAGTCCACCAGCGATGCAAATAATCGGAGTGAAACCCTATATCCAACAAATGTGAGGCGATAGCGCGAGAAGCCCGTTCGTGGGCGGGCTGGTTCGTTGCGATGGCCCGCGACCACCGTTCAAGGTACACCGGGAGGCTATGTTCGACAGTTTCTTTGATCGCTTCGTATTCCAGTCCGTGGAAGGGGAGATCATTTCGAGGCTCACCGTTAAAATGTAGCAATCCCGCGAGTGTTTCTCTTTCCTGAGGCGTTCCCATACCTTGATCGTCCCGGAGAAGCCGAAGTGCAGTGACCACTGCGCCCTTGATCGTCTTATCTGATAGATGCCCTTGGCTTTGTGCTTCGCTTGCCTCCAATACCTCTCGCAATGCCAGGATGGTCCCGGCTCCCCACAGGGAACGGTTCCAGTGCGTTTTCGAACTGAAATAATCGAGCAAGCGGGCGCAAATCAATTGCTCGTATCCGTTGACAAGCGAGATCATTTCACCGATTATAAGAGCAGGACATTTGTCCGACCTATAAACGGGGCACGTCCTTTCAACTCCTTCTTCGGATCGACGCGAAAGCACAAGCCCCTTTTCCACCAGAGGGCACCTGCAGGTGCCCTCTTTCACTTGTCCAATTCTGCCTTTTGTGGCCAAGCTGCTTAGATAATTAAGCTCTAAGTTCCATCATGTTTCAAAAAGCCGTTAGACCTGCAATGGGAGCAGATGCTTCGTTTTGCGAGATTCGTCATTTGCGTCCTCTGGCACATCACTGGCACACCGACTTCAAGGATTTCGGCATACTAATGGTGGTTCGCTGAATTCCCTACATGATGGCCAGTCAGCATCCACAACCTTGAAATCGTGGGTTGAGGGACCGCAGCAGGCTTTTCGGTCATCTGTCCGACATGGCGACTAGAACGAAGCCGCTGGCGCGGCGGACACTGCCTTGGCGTGCAGCCGCGAGCGGCGGTGGCTACGGTATGGCTTTATGACCAACTCACGCTTGCAGGCAGCCCACGAAATCGCTCATTCCTGAGAGACCTATCTGCATTCCCGCCTTATCCCGCCCGGCTCCTCCAGCCTCTTTGCTCTATTCATTCAGGTCAATTGCCG
>JBEKTR010000340.1:0-3607 GCA_049515835.1 Terriglobales bacterium | reverse complement strand
ACGCGTCGCGGAGTCCCCTCCGCGGATCTCCGCGGATTTAAGCAATTGACGGTAGTGTCCTAATTTCAAATTTTTATGCGCCAAGGCTGGCATGAATCGTGCTCCGAATCCACTCCGAAACGTTTTGGTCTGCTGCTTTGGCCCGTGCTGCGATAGCCTTTAGGTCGTCCAGTGCGAAGCGTACAGGCACAATCTTGCCCTTCGCCTCGCCCTTCGGCAGTTTGGGACGCCCGATTTTAGCTTTCTTCTGTGCCAAGGCTTCGAAACTCCTGAATGAGAGCCGCCCTTACTGCTGTGGCTGCTGATGTGATCGGGGAAATGTGGAGTACGGCCACGCTTGATTCTTTCGGGCGTGCTCCATCGTGTGCCCATGCGTAAGCCCTGTGCGCCGTGGGATGGCCGACTAGATCAAAAACTTCGACGATTCCCTCCCATACCGTCTCGCCTTTGAATACCTCTTTCACTGGAACGCTTTCAACGTGGGTAGCTTCCGCCCCATGCACACGACGGATCACTTCTCGCAATTCCTCTAAATACGTCACACAGTCGCCTTTACCAGATCACTCACACTCCAAAAATCCCGCTCGATTCCTGCGGCCATCGCGGGAGTCATGCGCAACGAGCCATGCCGTTTCACGAAGTTGTAGTAAGCAAAATGCAAGGCTACAGCGGCCTTAAAGTTACCTAGCTTCTTGCTGAAAGCCAGCGTCAATCGGGATAGCCGCTTCACATGGAGCCGCGTTGTAGCGTTTAAGCGCTCTACATGGCTTGTTGAAACGAATTCCATCTCTGGCCTACCGGCGATAGGTCTACGCACAGCGGAAGCAAAATGAGGGGCGCTGTACTTGCGCTCGGGATGTTGCGCAGAGTCGTGGACGTACACTTTCACGCATTGCCCATAATCTACGTCCGCCCCAAAGCCTCGTTCCATCGCTTCGATGTAAGAGTGCATTGCATCGCTCGAAACTTGCACCCTATGGCGCATCCGGCTCGCAACGTCTTGCACAAACTCGGTAGTGATCGCAAGGTTACGCTTTCCGACCTTAAACGATGGCACTAACTTGGTCTCGGAATCAATCGCGCAATAAGTCCACACATCGCCAAGTTCGGGATTGTCATCTACGCTGACGTGCCGCTCCTTCTTGCCGATGAAGCCCCACAATTCATCGAATTGCAAGTAGTTGCAGTCTAAGTCCTGCATTTTGGAATCCATCAGCAGTTCGCATCCTCTGCCCACCCGCACGCCGAGCCGCATGATCGTATCGCGGTGAACACCCGTGATGCGCTCAATACTTCGGATGCTGGAACCTTCGGCCAAGGCTGCGATTATCGCGGTTTGCTTTTCGGCGCTGAGTACGTTTGCCATGAGACTTACTGTATTACATAATATATTCCCTGTCAAGTGTTTTTGTGTTACATTTATAGAAATTCGATCAATTAGGGAGAGCCCGAAATGGAAGACGGCCCAGGCTCCACAAATCAACCCCAAGACGCCCAACAGCCCGACGAAGTCCCTTCGGTAATTCAGCAACAGCAACGCCCAGAAGCAACAAGAAGCGGAGACAACAACCACCAACCCCCGGAGAACCGCATAGAAACAATCTGGGGTGACTTTTGGCGTATTCCCCTTAAAGATCGTCTGATGATATGGACTACTCTTTTGCTCTTGCTCACTGCTGTCGTTACAGCATGGGTGTTTTTTCGGCAGCTTCAAGTAATGCAAGATACCCTCATCGAGATTAAGAGCGGGGGGGGATCAGACTGAGAGGTTGGTCATTACTGGCTTGGGACAAATGGCCGTAGCGAATCGCACCTCTGGTTATGTTCAAGAACAGGCGGCAGCAGCGCACGAGCAAGTAGGCATACTCTCCCAACAAATGGTCGTTGAACATCGGGCGTGGGTGTCCTCTAAAATCGAAGTAACCGGCCCGATGAATTTCAATGGCGGGGCGGCGTTTCTCCCGCTCGGGATAGAGATGATCAATGTAGGGCACTCCCCGGCTGAATCGGTCAAGACAACCCAAAAGCTCGTCGTAAGCATTGGAGGTCCATTGCCAAAAGCGGAAGTCATGGCGAGTTGCAAAGAACTGAAACAATCGAGCCAGCCATCGGACGCAAATGGATGGATACTCTTTCCTAATCAAAAAGCTATCAGCAAGGTTCAGGGGGCCGGGCTTCCACAGAAGGACGTTCAGGCTGGCACGGTTAATAACTTTTACCCCGGCAAGGTTAACTTTGCCTTGGTTACGTGTGTTGACTACACGATGAGATTCGATAAATCGAGACATCATCAAACCATACAGACTTATGCCGTTTTGTTCCCCAATAGCAGCACTGGCGGCGATGACGGATACGTTGAACCAGTAGGGAAACGTAACGCAATTCTGTACTTGCAGCCAGATAGCTACGTCGACTAATTTTTGTGTTACACTTTCGCCGCTATGAAGCATGGATTCACTGTGGCCATTATCGCTTTGGCACCAGTATTTGTGGCCGTCCAGAATCAACCATCCGGCGCACAAGATCGGCAAAAAACACAGCAAGCGATTCCAGCCGTGCCCGTATCCGTTAATTGCAACTGCACAGCCCAGACTGAGAACGGCAAGAATAAGCCTCAAGGGTGGCACAAACTCGTAGCATGGCCGGAAGGCGTTGAGACATGGGCGATCCTGTTCACCCTCGGTGCAATCATTTGGCAGGCCGCTGAAATTCGTAGATCGGTAAATATTGCTACGCGGACCCTCGTTACCACATTCCGACCTAGGGTGAGTGTGCGCGGCATAAAGATGGACCCCGCATCTGGACTCTTCTATGACCGTCGCATGGATAAACGATGGAAAATTGACTTGCATATTACGAATACAGGCGGCACAGCCGCTTATATCCAGCAACGCGAAGTGTTCTTTCAAATGTATTCGGAACGCGGCGAACCGGGAGAGATTTTTTGGTCCGAAAATATCGATAAGCGGATTCAGTTGCTTCCGGGAGGGCAATACATCTGGGAGGGGACATTCCCCGGAGATAAATTTCGAAACTCTCTTAGATTGATAGAATCGAGTCCCCAAAACGAAAGTTACAAAGTCCGAAGCCGCCAAGGCCGATTGCCTATCTGCCACGGAACCATTAGCTACAGGGATGACAACGGCTTTGAGAGAAAAACAAGTTTTATGCGCGAATGGAAAGTCGAAAGTCAGCGCTTTGCAGTGGTTGACGACCCCGAGCACGAATACCAAGACTAGAGCCAGAACCGACGTGCTAAGTCTCGCAAACCCTTTTGGATCTCCGGTTTGAACGTATCTAGAACTAACAGGCAGAGCGCGATTAATACGGCGACCGCAACCCTCTGTGCAATCCAAATTAAGACACCACCCATTTGCCCACCTCTCATACAGAAGCGTTCTCTGTATGCCCCGTTTAGTGAGCACGGATTTTTGATCTGTGGGAAACTTAGGCGAGGAAGATGGCGGGCAAATTAGGACACTACCCAATTGACCATTTTATTGACCATAGATAGAATATTGGTCATGGACGATATTCCGATCTCCGAATTCAAGGCAAAGTGCCTGGGACTGATCGAACAGGTCCACAAAACGCGGCAGCCGTTGCG
>JBEKTR010000339.1:0-3620 GCA_049515835.1 Terriglobales bacterium | reverse complement strand
GGACGCGGCACCACCTTCAACATCTTTCTCCCGCGCGTGGACGAAGAACCCATATCGGAAAGCACACAGAAAGCTTCCCCCACTGTCGCAACCAGCAAACAGACGATACTCGTCGTCGAAGATGAAGAATCATTGTTGAAATCCACTTGCTCCCTCTTGCGCGCCGTGGGCTACGAGGTGCTTGAGGCGCTCGGCGGAAGCGAAGCCCTTCGTATCAGTCAGGTACGCAACCGCGATATCCAGGTAGTCCTGACCGATGTCGTCATGCCTGGCATGGACGGCGTTGAACTCGTGCAGCACCTGATTGCTCAAAGGCCCTCCCTCAAGGTGATTTACATGTCCGGCTATACCGGGCAGTCGGCCGGACGGAGCGCCGCATTCTCCCCCGATGCGTTGTTTCTGATGAAACCTTTTACACGCGAAGAGTTGGTGCGGAAGATTCAGGATGCTTTACAAGCACAAACCGTGGGCGCGACCGCATAGGCGTGTTCCGGCAAATTACAAAGGGGGCATTATGAAACGAGTCTTAATGGTGGACGATGATGAAGCGATGCGCAAGCTGGTTCGGATGCGTTTGGCTGACACTTATGACGTAGTGGACACGGGCGATCCCGCGCAGGCCATGGCACTCGCACTCGAAAGCCAGCCCGACGCCATTCTGCTGGATGTCATGATGCCGCGTCTCTCCGGCTTTGAATTGTGTCAAAGCTTTCAATCGCTGAGTTATACCTCGAATATCCCGATATTCGTCATCAGTGGTGGCGGAGAATCGCGCGCCAAATATGAGGAATATTGCCAGCGGCTCGGAGTCAAGGCGTATATCGACAAACCCATTAATTTTGGTGAACTCAAATCGACTTTAGCTTCCGAATTGGAAAAGGGCCGGCCCGAACGCCGCAACGAAGTGCGCATTCGGATGCGCCTCGGCCTCAAGTTAAGAGCGACGGCCGCCGATGGTGCGATTGTCGAGCATCTCGCGACCACCGAAGACGTGAGCGCGCAGGGTTTCCTCGGCAGTTGTGAACGGCCGCTGGTGAAGGGCTCAGAGTTCAAAGTTTATCTGCTCCGCGATACGGCACATTATGTTGGCCGCGCCCATGTGGTGCGAAAAGAGTCGGGAAACGGCCCATGGCAACGGTATGGCTTCCAATTCGATGAAACCACCTCAGAGTGGGTCATGCAACAAAACCGCTGCTAGCGCCTCGTATTGGCCTGGAGTGGAACGGCGATACTTAGAAGAAAGAGATTTCAAATAAAGACCAAAGAAGAAACAATGAAGTCTGCCCACACAAAGAAGTCCACGATTCAAGTCATGCTGCTCGACGCGGATCCGTTGCGATTGGTCGGCTTTCGCTCGGTGTTGAGCGAAGAAACGGATATCGTTCTCAACGCAGTTCCACTCGGGGCTCTCAGCATCAATGCTATCGGCAATCGGGAAGAGATCAACGTTGCCATCCTGCGGCACGAGCCCGGTAGAAATCTCGGCGAGGTCATGCGCAGTCTCGCGGCGAGAGGGCTCAATCTGCGAGTCCTCGTTACCGGCTCAAACATGAGTGAAGAAGCCATGCTCGAAGCCATAGCCAGCGGGGCCAAGGGTTGCGTCGAAGACGCTGCGCCGGCCGCTGAGTTGGCGCGTGCAATCCGCACTGTTCATCAAGGGTCAGTCTGGGCGGCGAGGCGCGTGCTGGCAAAGTTTGTCGATCAGTCTTTGTCGGCATCGATTTATGGCAAACCGCTCTTGCAGCGCAAGCCCCTGACTGAACGCGAAAAAGAAATTTTGGGAATGTTGGTTACGGGCCGATCCAATAAGGAAATCAGCGCTCCGTTGGGCATTGAAGAGCGAACGGTGAAGGCGCACGTATCAAAGCTCATGCGCAAGATGGGCGTGGACAATCGTGTCGCACTATCCGTGCATGCCGTAACGCACTCGCTGGTTTCCCCGGCGTAATCAGCATCGGCCCGGCGACGGCCGGGCCGGAGTTTTCTCTGATTTCATCGCAACATCTCAAATTCTCGGCCGCTTCTTTTGGAACCGAGCAGATTCGGTGTGATATAGAGATCCCGAGTTGAGCCCGCGTCTATATTCGTGCCCAACTATCAAGTAACGTTCGTAAGGCGTTCATCCCAATTTGTCTCTAGTCGATATTGAAAAAAACTCCTTGTTACGCGGAAGAATTTCGTTGTTGGGTTTTTGCGTGATCCAACCCGTATGTCACTCATTATGTATAGCGAATTCTGGCGTCATTCAGTCTCTGTCTATTCGGAATTGCTAACATCCAGAGGCCTCCTCACTGCGCGAATGGCGTGCGTACAATTCCTTCGCCACAGGTAGAAGCCCAGAGATCGCCACTGGCCCACTCTACGCCGGTGAAAATCGACGGCACCACATTGTTTTGAACATTTGACCAACTGGATCCCAGATCGCTTGAAACATAAAGTCCGCTGTTCGTCGCCGCGGCCATTATGGGAGCGCCCGACGGGTCAAACCTAACACGAGGCACAGCCGCTGTCTGGCAGAGGTTGGTGGAGGGTTTAATACCAGAATTAGATGGAACGAAATTCGCTCCTCCGTCGATACTAACCAGAATGCCCCCGTTCGGCGGCGGTTGCGACATTCCGATCAACACCAGCTGTGAGTTTGAAGGTTCCACTGTCACACTCACGGGCCAGCCGCAGTTGCTGCAAGCGAGCTTGGTTTGTGCAAAGGTGTTTCCTCCATCATGACTGACCAGCAGTTGTCCGTTCTGCTGCCCAACAAAAATTGTCGCGCTATTTGACGGATCTACCCCAACCATCACCGGCGTGGAAATGGGCCACGCCTGAAGCGCCCAAGTTATTCCCCAATCAGTGCTCTTGAAAATCCCGTCCACGCCAGCGGCGTATACATTCGATGGATTCTGCAAATCACCCGCGAGAAGATCTCCATTTCCTGCATAAGTCGGGAATTCACTGCCCGGTAAGCCTGTTGCTGATTGGAACGCTTTGCCGTTGTTTATCGAATATTGCAGGCCATTTACTGGAGTAAAGAAATATCCGTATTCGATGTTTACGGGGTTATAAATGCCCACCCCTCCTTCACCCGGCGGGTACGAGCTGTTAAGACTGCTCCAAATCTCGCCCGCGTGGCGGGCAGTGAGCGGACCAAGATCTTCGGCGACTGTCAAAATAAAGTTTCCCACCACCGCGACTCCCAAAGTAACGGAAGCCGCGATGTTGCCGTTGAGACTTTGCCAAGTTGATCCTTGATTGTTGCCCAGAAAAACACCCTGTTCGCTGCCGATGGCAAGACTCCCGGTTACGCCTCCGAAGTCTGGCAGGATCTGGCGTACATCCCAAACCGCTCCCGAAACTTGGTTCCATGTCCCTCCGTTGTCGGGCGATTGGTAAAGAACGCCGTCGCACCCTGCGTAAAGAGTGGATGTAACCACGCTGTAGGCAACTGTCTGCACGGGGCAATTGATATTTACCGTCGACCAGTGCTGGCCAAGATCATTCGTCACATAAAGATCGGGTGATTCGTAGTTATTCCACTCGACGACAAATGCATTGTTCGGATTCGCCGGGTTAATCGCGATGGACCACACAGCGCCGCTCGCAGGAGTTGAAATTCTTGCTGCTAC
>JBEKTR010000338.1:0-3627 GCA_049515835.1 Terriglobales bacterium | reverse complement strand
TCTGATCAATGAAGCGAACACCGGAGCCAGTCCATTCGAGAGTTTCAACCATGGTCCTATTTTCGCCTGAGAGTGGATGTGCGGTCTACCGCCGACAAGCTCGGGGGTTTTCCCGCTTCCCCAAACGCGACTGACCCAAGGTAACCGTGGAATCCGCTTAGGTATTGAATTTGGTGAAGAAAGGAAAGCATCATAAGTGCTGTATATGGGCAGATTTGTATGCTACGCTTTCGTCCTTCTATTGGTGGCTTTCTGCCCGGCCTCCCTTCTTGCCCAAGATGGAGACGCGTCGGTTGCCGTCAATCCCTATCTTGATGGCGGGATTGGCCTATATGGCAATTTGGGCAAATCGAATCCCAACTACAACGCGGATGCCGGAATCGACGTGAAGTATCAACGTCTGTTTGGAGAAGTTGAAGCCGGATTCGATACAGCGAATGCATCCGGCACAGATAATGGCTGCAACATTCGAACGCATGGGCTAGCTTTTTATCGCGTGAAGGGCCATTGGAACATTGGCGGCGGAATGCATTATGCGGAGTTCAAGTCCAACTCATACACAAAGCATGATTTCTGGCCGACTTTTGCGGCGTTGTACGACGGGAAATGGTTGCGGTTGAATTCGCAGTATTTGTTTCCGGGGTCGAATAGCGACTATCACGAGACGGGGCCGCTGTTCGATTTGCGGCTGCGGCTGACGCATGGATTCTATTACCGAGACCGTTTCGCGTTACTGCATTACACGGACAATCTGCAAAGTCCGCCTGAAGGACATTGGGGCCGGGAGGCGATGTTTCAGGTTTTGTATGTGTTCAAGGAGAAGCAGCAATGACGGATCGCCGCCTGCGAAAGTAGATTAAACACCGCTAAAGCGGATTGGGAATGACAAGGTGGTTAGTGTGTTTGTGGTTAGCGGTGGTGCTTCCGGCAAGGGTAGTGATTGAAAAACTTGGCGTAATAATAGCGCAAGTCTTCAGTCGGAAAACGAAATACAAGGGTGCTTCGTCGTCGATCTTCGCGGTGCGAAGATTACACTTCTTCAGGATGACAAATTATCTAAGAGGTTTTGGAGTTCGAGTGGGAGCCCCGCGGAGAATTCCAGCGACTTGTTAGCGCGAGGATGAACAAATTGCAGACTTGTGGCGTGTAGAAAATTGCGTGATAACGGTGCAAGCGTCGCGTTCTTGCCTCGGAGTTCGCGGGGCGCACCGTATATCGCGTCACCGACGATGGGATGTCCGATGGAAGAAAGGTGAACGCGGATTTGATGGGTGCGTCCCGTGTCGATTTTCACTTCGAGCAGAGCAAATTTACCGACGGGCGAATCGATGCGATGGTTGACGGTATAATGCGTGATGGCTTCACGACCTCCATGCCCACGGGTGGTCATACGAGTGCGACGAACGACGTCTCGGGCGATTGGAGTTCGAATAGTGGCATGATCTTGCTTTGGCCAGCCGTGGACGAGAGCGACATAAGTCTTCTTCACTTCTCGTTTGGAAAATTGCGTCGCCAGTCGGCGATGCGCCTCGTCGTTTTTGGCAACGAGAATAAGGCCGCTGGTTTCTTTGTCCAGGCGGTGTACGATGCCGGGGCGAAGCTCGCCTCCGACGGAAGAGAGCTGATGAAAATGATGCAGCAACGCGTTTACTAGCGTGCCTTTGTTGCGGGCGGAATCTGTAGCTCCGGCGCCAGCATGAACCATCATCCCGGCAGGCTTGTTGATGACCGCGAGATCGGAGTCCTCATAAATGATATCCAGAGGAATCTCCTCGGGGATGGCTTTCAGCGGGGGAACTTCCGGCTCACCGAGAATGGTGAAGGTTTCGTTGCCGCGCAGACGGAGAGAAGCTTTCGCCGAATCGCCATTCACCAGGATCTTTTCTTCAGCGATGAGCTGTTGAATGCGGGCGCGGCTGGTTTCAGTAAGTTGAGCTGAAAGAAATTGGTCGAGGCGCTTGCCAGCGTCGTCCAGAGACGAAGATATCGTGATGGGAAACAGTTTCAAGGTTAAAGAGTTTCAAGTCTGAAGAGTTCAAAACACCAAGATGTTTTATACCTTGAAACTTTGAAACTCAAAACTTGGTTTTAGCGGGACACGGTGATGGGCTCGCGTGAACCTGCGCCACCGCGTAACCACCAGATAACTCCTCCGAGGATGACGAGGCCGATGGAGATCAGCTGTGTGCCGGTCATAATGCCGCCGAAAACAGAGCCACGGCCTGGGTCTCCGCGAAGAAATTCGAGGAAATACCGGGCGATCCCGTAAAGGCACAAGTAGGCCGCGAAAACCTGACCGTCAAATTTCTTGCGCTTGAACAGCCACATGAGCAGAAAGAAGTTGAACAGTTCGATGGCGCACTCAAAAAGCTGCGTGGGCTCAAGGGCTTCGTGAAGTGGCGTGCCGACTAATTCGTAAGCCAACGGATTAGTAAACGTGACCCCCCAAAAATGTGCAGTCGGCTTGCCATAGCAACATCCGGCGGCGAAGCAGCCAAGGCGACCAATGGCATGACCAAAAGCGAGACCGGGAGCGAACGCGTCACAAGTCGCCAACGCGGGCATGCCATGTTTGCGAATAAACCACGCTGCGGCGATCAGTGCGCCAATTAATCCACCGGAAAAAACCCCGCCAGCCTGGAGTGTGCTGAGGCTAAGAATTTCATGCGGATGAGCGGTGTAAAAACTCCAGTCGTTGACGATATAAAGGACCTTTGCACCGATAATGCCGCAGAGAACGACAACAATACCTAGATTCCAAGCGTCGTCAGGGTCAATGTCCTGTTTGACGGAGTTGCGAACGCTGATCCAAAGGCCAGTAAGGACTCCCAAAGAGACCAGAAAGCCATAGGTGGGCAGGTTGAAATTGCCGTAATGGAAAAGTCTGGGGAACACTGGTTCGTTAGATGCAATTTTCGAGAAATTGGTGAAGACTTAGTCTAGCAGGATCGGATGCGAGCCCAACTGCGATTATTTCCACCTCGTCACGGGAGTGTCTCACGATGGTTTTACAGGCAAAAAACGGCTGCTGAGAAGACAACGGCCCCTTCGACTCCGCTCAGGGGAGGCTCTTCGACCCCTCGATGAAACAAGCGGAATCTCAGGAACATCAAAGGCGGCGGACAGGAATGTCCGCCCCACACAAGCATTTATTTTCCCCAAAGCTAGGCATCGAGTTTTTTGGCGAGGAGGTCGTTGACCATCTGCGGATTGGCCTGGCCTTTGGAGGCTTTCATGACTTGTCCTACGAAGAAGGCGATGACGGTTTTTTTGCCGCCGCGATACTGTTCGAGCTGCTTGGGATTGGCGGCGATGACTTCATCAATGATTTTTTCGAGCGCGCCGGTGTCGCGCGATTGTTCGGGGCGGCCGGCTTCTTCGTAAATGGCAGGGAAGTCTTTGTTCTGCTCGAAGCTCAGGTCATAAAGATCTTTGAGCATCTTGCTGGAGATGGCGCCGCTTTCCATTAAGTCCGCCGAAGCGGCGACGCCTTTCATGGAAATTGGCGACTGGTCAATTTCTAAACCTCGTGTCTTTAATCTTCCGAGAATTTCGCTCTGTACTAAGTTCGCCACGCGTTTGGGATTCTTCGCGGCTTTGGCGGCGGCTTCGAATTGATCGGCGAGG
>JBEKTR010000337.1:0-3639 GCA_049515835.1 Terriglobales bacterium | reverse complement strand
ACCGGCACAGTCTTGAGATGTTGCCCTGGCGATCAGTTCAAGGTCCTCCACCATCTGGCCAACCGTAATTCGCAATTGATGCACGTAGATGATGCCGGAGAAATCCTTGCGCTCGTTCAGCCAGAGAGATCCCTCGCGGAGGAGGTCCTCATCTTTGCGAGACAAGGACGCGACCGAGTTCCGTCGCCCTCCTCAATAACGCATCATCAGCCAATTCCGCGGAACCATCGTCCTGTGCGGTCAGCACATCGATCAAGCGCGCGCGCAAAGCGGCAGTGACAGCACGTCGCACATGCACGTCCATGTACAGCGCTATGCTCAAAGAGTTCGCTTCAGATCAAGCAACCTGCGGCGGAATTCCGCGTCGGAAAGACGCCCCGCAAGTTCGTCGGATTCTTCCAATCCGCGCCTGATCTGCTCATCCACCTTGTCCTGGTTTTCATAATAATAGGTCAGCGCGCCGTGGATTTGAGCCAGCGAAAGATCAGGGTGCTGAAAGTGGATTTCTTCCGGACTCGATCCGTAAGCGATTTTATCCAGCACAACCTCGGTGATCTTGACTTTCGTCCCGGCAATCCATGCCATGCCTCGATCGTCAAGCTCGATTTGTGTTACTAAGGTAGCGGTCACGCGTGGTCTCTGGCCTTAGTATAGGCCAGGCACACGGTAGAATACGCGAAAACGAGGCAAAACTTACTCGGGAGGGGGTTCGGAAGCGCTTGAAAAGAAATGGCGGGGACGACGGGGCTCGAACCCGCGACCTCCGACGTGACAGGCCGGCGTTCTAACCAACTGAACTACGTCCCCGCTTTCTGTCGGAACTTTTCTAATAGTAACATGGTCGAGAATTTGTTGGCCGACCATCCGTTTTTGTGATATTCATGAGAAACTAACAGAGTCCGGTAAGATTCTTTCGAACGCGCCGCCGGGCGCAGGTGCGACATTTAAGGAGGTCCGCAGAATGGGTCGGAACCGATCCGAGACTCCTTTCGACAACATCGAAAGTTCCCACGAGTATGTGTCTTTGCTGGCCGATGCCGTGAGCGAAGCTCTGGCGGAAGTTGAGGCCGACATTGCACGGGCAGGCGCGGATGGCGCCAATCGCCGAAAAGAAGCTCTGCAATTGGTCCATTTCAACCTGACCAAACTGACGGGGCACATGACATCGAGCCGCCGCATCCTTAACGATTTGCGTACGCTGCGACGCTTGTTGTTGGATGAGCGCAGTCTCGAAACGGCGTGGCGGCAAGCCGCCGACTAGCCACCCGCAGGGAGTGGTATTGCAACTTTTAATCCTGGGCGCGTAGTCTACGGGACGCCACGAAAATGATTTATGGAAGAATTTCCCCAGTCATACAAATGTTTCAGTTTCATGGCTTTAACACGACTACTTGACAAAAAAAATGGTTGAGCCTATTATGAGTTGCTCGTTGAAGTTTAATCTTTATTAAGTCACACCGGTGGTCAGGTGGGGGGCTCTACGTATGATGACCTTCGCAGTCGGTGAAAAAGTCGTCTATCCCAACCAGGGAGTTGGGACTATTGAAAATATCAGCACTCGTTACTTCGAGCAACGGCCGGAGAAGTTTTATCTTCTCCGGCTTTTTTGTTCGAGCATGACGGTGATGGTTCCGTTCACAAATGCCGAGACAATCGGCCTGCGAAAACTTTCGAAAAACACGGATGTTACGAGGGTGCTGGCTTACCTGGCCGGCCCCGCTTTCGAGAGTCTGCAGGACTGGAAGATTCGGTTTAAAATTAACAGCGAGAAGATGCTGACCGGCAGTCTTCTTCAGATCGCGGAAGTGTTTAAGCAACTCGTCCGACTGCAGTCCGAGAAGCCGCTTTCCTTCCGTGAGAAAAAGATGCTGGACCGTTCGCGTACCATGCTGATTTCGGAAGTTTCGCAGTCGCGGAACATCTCCGAAGCAGAGGCGATCGGATTAATGCAGAAGGCGCTGTCCAAGTCCGGCTTTCAGTTTCCTGAGCCCTCGTAAACACTCCAACCGGCCGAGCGGCATCTATAATCGCCTTAAATGCCGCTCGGCTTCATTCTGATCCTCGTCGCACTGGCCGGGTGCGTTCTCTTTGCCTTCAGACCGGCTTGGTTTCCCATTGCCATTACGGCTGAAGCGTTCGCCTGGGATCGCCAGTTCGGCTGGACTCTTTGGATTACAGGAATAATCTTTGTCGTGGCGCAGGTGCTGCTGGCATGGACAATTCTGCGTTCGAAAAAGCAATCCGTCTCACTGCAGAAACAACACCGCGGACTTGAGCTCGGCTGGATGATCGCCGCGGCGGCCTTATTTCTGACTCTCGCGGCCCTGGGTTCGCGCGGCTGGGCCAGGGTACCCGTGCAATCGCCGGGCAAAGAAACCATACAGGTTTACTCCCATCAGTTTGCGTGGAACTTCCGCTATCCCGGCCCGGATGGACGATTCGGCAAAACCGCCAACCAATTCATCAGCGACTCGGGCGGAAATCCGTTCGGCATCGATCCGGAGGATCCGGACGGCAAGGACGATATCGTGACAGCCAGCCTTCGCATTCCCGCCGGGCGCGATGTTTTGCTGCTGCTCCACTCGCGCGATGTGGTTCATGATTTCTTCGTGCGCGAATTACGGACCAAGCAGGACATTGTCCCGGGCATGGAGATTCCTCTCGAAGTGCATGTGGAGCAGCCCGGGCAATATGAGATCGCCTGCGCCGAGCTTTGCGGGCTGGGGCATAGCCAGATGCGCAGTCTGATGATCGTGATGCCGGCAGCCGAATACGACCGGTGGAAACAATCCCATCAGGAAAGAGAATCAACATGAACAGCCACGACCTGTCGCGACGCAACCTGATGGTGGCGGGGACCGGACTTGCCACCGCAGCCTTCCTCTCCGCCCAGACCTCCGGCAGCGTAATCACCGCCGGCGAGGTGATTGACCGGATCAAGAAAAACGTCGGGATTCCGTGGCGGGAGCAGACGGTGGACCGCATCATCGCGGGCAACCCGGATACTCCCGTGAAGGGCATCGCTACCACGATGATGGCGACGCTCGATGTGGTCCAGAGGGCGGCCGCCGCGGGGAGGAATCTGGTGATCACCCACGAGCCGACGTTCTATTCCCATCAGGACACGATCGACCAGATCGCGAACGATGCCACCTACCAGTTCAAGCTCGATTTCATGCGGCGCAACAATATGGTTTCCTTCCACTTTCACGACCATTGGCACGGACACAAGCCGGATGGCATCGCGGCGGGCATGGCGCGCGAACTGGGATGGGAAAAGAACGTGGACCCGCAAAATCCCCGCTTATTCACCTTCGCGCCCGTGCCGCTGGTGCGGTTTGCGAGGGACATCGAAAGCCGATTGAAGATTCGCACCATGCGCGTGGTGGGCGACCCTCAACTCCCGGTGACGCGGGCCGTTGCCAGTTGGGGCTACGTGAGCCAGTTCCCTGGCATTCCGCTCCTCGCGCGACCCGATATCGACGTTCTGATCGTAGGTGAGACGCGCGAATGGGAGGTCGTCGAATACGCCCAGGACATGATCGCTTCGGGCAGGGAAAAGGCCCTGATTCTTCTCGGCCACGTGGTATCGGAGCAGGCCGGCATGAAATATTGCGCCGAGTGGCTCAGGACCTTCGT
>JBEKTR010000336.1:0-3646 GCA_049515835.1 Terriglobales bacterium | reverse complement strand
ACTGAGGTATCGGCCTTCTGGCCTCTGTGTTTTTCCGCCAGCGCCAGCTCGTCGCTGAGGACATTGATTTTTCCGTCGCTGCGAATCTCCGTGAAATCCGGCGTCAGCAGGCAGGCTTCAAACTCGGCATCGCCGGTCATGTGCGCAACGGACCACGCCCGCTCCAGTCGTATGACTGTCGCTTCGTCTTTGTTCTCGTTAGCGAGCTCGGGGCGCGAGCAATCGGCATGGGCGAATGCAGCGAGAGTAACGATGGCAAAAAGGCAGGTGCTCAGTTTGTGCATGGTATTTCCTTTTTGGCTTATAAGGGATGCGGGCCAAACGCGCGATTTTGCGCGCGGCCCGCCCAGATCCTTCACTTCACAAAAAGCGTTCGTTCAGGATGACAATTTGGTTAGTTTCTTTTCTCGCCGGGCTGTACCTCACCACACCCGGCACTGGTTCGGATGCACCATCGGCTGCCCGGTATGGCAACTGAAGGCGTGGGCAAATTCCGGCATGTTTCCGGCAACGTTATTCACGCGATAACGGTTCAGCGAATGGCCTTGTGTCATAACGGCGGTACGCGCCGCTTCCGGCCGGTTCTCGCCGCACCATACCGTCGCGTTAGCCAGAAAGAATGTCTGCAATTCGGTGAAACCGTCGTCGAGCGGGCTGTCCAGCGTTTTTCCCTGCGACTTCAGCGCGCTGTCTAGTGCTGCCAGAGCAATGTGGATGCCGCCGTTGTCGGCGGTATCTTCGCCGGCGGAAAGTTTGCCGTCCTGCTTTACGCCGGGGCCGGCTTCGGGAATGTCCTCCGTGTACTCGGTTTGAATGCACTGGTCGCGCTCGTCATAGTTCTTCGCATCTTCGGGAGTCCACCAATCGCGCAGGTTGCCCTGGGCGTCGAACTTGCGGCCTTGATCGTCGAAGCCGTGGATGATTTCGTGTCCGATGACCGCGCCGATAGCACCATAATTCACGGCATCGGGAGCCGATGCGTCGAAGAACGGCGGCTGCAAAATTCCGGCAGGGAAGTTGATGGTGTTGGTGGGCGAATCTTCGTAAGCGTTCACCGTTGGTGGAGTCATGTTCCAGTCGTCGCGCCGCGTGACTTTGCCGAAGGTCGCAAAGCGCCGCTGATCTTCGTAAATGGCTGCGCGAGAAACGTTGCCCACAAAGTCATCGCGTTTGATTTCGATGGAAGAATAGTCGCGCCAGTGGTCGGGATAGCCAATTTTATCGATTTGCGCGTCCAGTTTGGCGTGCGCGGCTTGCTTGGTTTGTGCGGACATCCAATTCGCCGCATTGATGTCCTGATGCAGCGAGGCTTCGATCGCCTTCACCATTTGCACCATGCGGGCCTTGCTCTCGGCCGGGAAGTATTTCGCGACGTAGGCTTGGCCGACGGCTTCACCGAGGTCAAAATCGGCAGCGAAAGAACAACGCCGCCAGCGCGGCTGAATCTCTTTCGCTCCTGCCAGTGTTCGGCCGAAGAAGTCAAAGCGCTCCTGCACGAACGGGTCGCTCAGCGATCCTGCTGTCTGTAAAACCGTTTGCCAGCGCAGATAAGCCTGCCAACTCGCCAACGATTCGGAGTTGATGAGTTTCTCGATGGCCCGGAAGAAATCCGGCGCCAGCACCAGATACTGCGGCGAAGGCGGCGCTTGCACGGCCGCCAGATAAGCGGTCAAGTTGAACGACGGCATCAGCGCCTGCACCTGCGCCAGCGACATCTTGTTGTTCTGGTTCTTGGGATCACGCCGCGGGATCAGGTCCATGGCGCCGTTTGCAAGACCAGTTTCAATCTGCAACACAGCTTTTGCATCGCGCGCAGCTTGTTCTTTGCTTTCTCCGCTGAGCTCTAATTGTTTGGCGATGTGCGCCAGATATTTCTCGCGGATGGATTTCGACTTCTCGTCATCTTTTAAATAGAAATCTTTTGAAGGCAAGCCCATGCCCGACTGGTCGAAGGCGGCGAGCGTGATGCTGGCGTCGTCGAAATCAGGCATGGCATAAAGCCCGAAGAGGACGCCGTTGTACTGCGCATCGGTAAAGACCAAATCACCAGCCCGCACGGTTCGATGCACCAAAGCCAAAACTTCGGCCAGTTCGGCTTTACTCTTCATGGCAGCAATGCGATCCAGCACCGGTTGCAACGGCTTGATCCCCAATTTATTGATGGTGTCTGTGTTCATGCACGAGGCGTAGTAGTCGCCAACTTGCGCCTCAATCGGCGTTCGATCAGATGATGGCTTGGCCGCGGTTTCCAGTGTTTCGTGGACAGCGGCGACGTTCCAGATCGCCAGCGAATTGAATGTGCCCCAGCCCGCCTGGTCCGCAGGAATCGGATTGGCCTTGTTCCATTTGCTGCAAGCGTAGGCGAAGAAGTCGTTGCAGGGGTCGAGCGTCTTATCGACTTGATCGGGGCTGAAGCGCTCCAACTGCGGAGCCTCTTGCGCATAAATGGGCTGCAACGGCAGAGTTGCAAGCGCGAACAACAAAACTACAGAAATTGTAAAAAATGAACGCATGGGAAGCCTCCGCGATTTTCCGACGGAGGTTTAGACGGAGGGACGCATAAATGGTTACGGCGGAATTTGGCGCTGGGAAGAGCTTATTCGCTGGTGAAGTAGTCCACGCTCACCGGGTTCTCAAACAGCGAATAGTCCCGGGTCACCACGGTGATGCCGCTCTCCGTCACGAAGTAGCGCTGACGGTCAGCTTCAAGATCGTAACCAATCGTCGTGCCTTCGGGAATGTGAACGTCGCGGTCAATAATCGCCCGGCGGATACGGCAATGGCGGCCGATATTGACGTGCGTGAAAAGAATGCTCGAATCAATTTCGCTGTAGGAATTTACGCGCACATCCGGCGAGACCACGCTGTTGCGGACTGTACTGCCGGAAATAATGGTGCCAGCCGAAACGATGGAGTCGAGCGCAGTGCCGGTACGTCCGCTTTCGGCAAAAACAAACTTCGCCGGCGGGTACTGCCGCTGGTGGGTGCGGATGGGCCAGTGATCGTCATACAAGTTGAATACCGGCGACACGGCGACAATGTCCATGTTGGCTTCGTAATAAGCCTCAAGCGTGCCCACGTCGCGCCAGTACTGCGCTTCTTTCTGGTTTTCGTCCACAAAATCAAAAGAGTAGACGCGGTAGTCTTTCACCATCTTGGGCAAAATATCTTTTCCGAAATCGTGCGCCGAATCAGGTTCTTCCGCGTCTTTGAGCAGCGCGGGAATCAGCACGTCGGTGTTGAAGAGATAAATGCCCATCGAGGCCGAAACTTTTTCGGGATTGTAAGGCGAACGCAGGGCAGTTTCCTTGGGTTTCTCTTCGAATCCGTTGATGCGGTGGTCGGCGTCAGCGTCCACGACTCCAAAGCGCGAAACTTCGCTGGGATCGATCTGGATGGTCGCGAGCGTTACGTCTGCTCCGGATTCTACGTGTTGCCTCTGCATCAGGCCGTAATTCATCTTGTAGATGTGATCGCCGGAAAGAATCAGCACATATTTCGGCTCCTCGGAGCCGATCGAATAAATGTTCTGGTAAACCGCGTCAGCCGTGCCCTGGTACCACTGCTCGCTCACCCGCTTCATGGGCGGCAACACTTCCACGAACTCGCCGACTTCCCGGCCCAGAATGTTCCAGCCTTCGCGAAT
>JBEKTR010000335.1:0-3668 GCA_049515835.1 Terriglobales bacterium | reverse complement strand
ACATCCAAGCCCACGGCAGTGCTTTGCCATGGCCCGATTTCACTTCTCTCAGCGCTTCCGAATTCAGTCGAGTTTGTCGCCGCGCTGAGTGCGGGCGATACCGCTGGAGCGCGGGCAAAGGCCCAGGGCTGGATCTATGCCGGATACAAGATGACCATCTTTTCGACAGCGGAAGAGCAGCAGCGGGAGCCACAAGAGATTGGTGGCAAGGTTCTCTTCTACCCAGACTTTGCCTTAAGTACGGCGGGCGGTGACGTAAGCGTGCTCGAGCCTTGGAAGAGCTACGTCATTCAAGATCGCGAGCTGATCTCAGGTCAGAACCCATTCTCTGATCAAGCGCTTCTGGAACTACTTCTGCCGGCACTCGATGCGAAGAAGAAGTCGCTTTCAGCGGCATAAGAATCGGAGGTTGGACAGAGCACCAATTAGATCTACAGTTAACGCTGGATGCGGGTGGGGTGTGGATTTAAGCGGTTGCGAATGTTCGCTTTCCGGGATCGTAGAGACTAACGTGCGAGGACTTCTAATTTCAGGACGCAATTGCCTGAATACGCGATGCGAACATGCAGGCCATCGCGTATGGGCCCACCGTGGGAAGTGGTATTGTTGAAACAAGGAACCATCACGTAGTCGGAGTACGAAAACTCCACACCGTTAACCGAAAACGTTTCATTCTGATGCCCGGAATACGGCATTGGGTGGAAGTTGGAGACCGTGCCTTCCGCAATCGAATAATCACCTTTGACGTAGGTATCTTTCGCTCTCGCGTACATGCTCGGCATCTCGGCAGGACTCAACACCATCGCCATGAATAGCGTGACGACATAGGCGACAACAACGGCCACGCGCCGCGTCTTGTACCTGA
Organism: Terriglobales bacterium; assembly: GCA_049515835.1. Classification (GTDB taxonomy): domain Bacteria; phylum Acidobacteriota; class Terriglobia; order Terriglobales; family Acidobacteriaceae; genus JAJPHW01. The sequence goes on along the minus strand of JBEKTR010000335.1, from coordinate 2,803 downwards.
CGAACGCGACCGTCGCCAACACGGTGAAAATGGTAATTGCAGTCGGGACGACCAAGGATAGCCACGACGGCGGTGACACTTGGAGCACAACAAATACGGTCCGATATTCGTTCATCCGTACTCGTTATACCACTGCTTGGGGCGGGTGGCCCACTTTTACGTCCTTCGTAAAGGTGGGCGGCCTTCGTTAACAGGCCAGCTGTTCCCGGCCCAATTTGAGGCCGTTGAGATTCCCCAGTACCGTCACCGCGATCGCATCTTTCTGGAAGAACTCATTGGCCAGCCCTTTCAGTTCTTCCGCGGTCACGCTCTCAATCTTCTCGATGAGTTCGTCCATGGTGTAGAAGTGGTCAAAGTACATTGCCTGCCGCGCCAGGTTCGACATGCGCGCGGTCGAAGATTCGAGCGAGAGCATCAGGCTGCCTTTGAGTTGGTCCTTGGCTCGCCGCAGTTCTTCTTCGGGAACGGTCTCCGACTTCAGCTTGCGAAATTCTGAAATCACCGACTCCACAACTTTGGTCGCCGAGGTTCGCGATGTCCCCGCATAAACCGACAGGCAGCCGGTATCGCGGTAAGGATTCAAGTCGGCGTAAATCGAATACGCCAGCCCTTGCCGCTCGCGAATATTCTGAAACAGCCGCGAACTCATGCCTCCGCCCAGCAACGTGCTCAAAATGTACGACGCGTGCCGCCGTTCGTGCGCCATGGGATGCGACGGTACCCCAATGCAAATCTGCACCTGCTCCAGCGCTTTCTTATTACGCATCACAATGCGCGGCGCAACTTTCGGCGGCGGGCTGTGGAAGCCATTCTTTCTCGGCTCCATGTGGCCGAAATGTTTGTTCGCGAGTTCGACCAGTTGCTCGTGCCTGAGATGCCCAGCCGCACAGACAATCAAATTGCCCGGCGCAAATCGTTGGTCATAAAAATCGACCACCGGATTGCGTTCGAATGTCTTGACCGTATCTTTCGTGCCCAGGATAGGCTTGCCCAGCGCATGGTCTTTCCAAAAGTTTTGCGTGAAGATTTCGTGCACAAGATAGTCGGGATTGTCCTCGTCCATCTTGATTTCTTCGAGAATCACGCCGCGCTCGCGAGCAATGTCTCCCGCATCAAACACAGGGTTGAGCACCAAGTCGCTCAGCACTTCCATGGCGATGGGCAGGTGATCGTCGAGCACCTTGATGTTGAAACAAATACATTCTTTGGCTGTGAACGCGTCCATGTTGCCGCCAATCGAATCCACTTGCCGCGCAATCGCTTCTGCCGAACGGTTCTTGCTGCCTTTGAAAACCATGTGCTCGACGAAGTGCGAAATGCCGTTCCACTGCGCATCTTCGTCACGCGAACCGGTCTTTATCCATATCCCCAGCGATACCGAGCGGATGTGCTCCATCTCTTCAGTGATTAACGTCAATCCGTTCGCGAGGGTCGCGCGGCCGATATTTCTTGTCTCTTCAATCATTTGCGGAGGTTTCTCAACAATAACTGCGTGCGAAAAGTGTGCATTTCTATTGTTACACACCGGGCGCTTCCCCGCACATAGTAGATAAACCATGTTAAATCATTAACTTATATCGATTCTTACACATCGCGAAAATGCCCTGCGCATGCCTTCGCGTATTCCTCTAAAATGACAAAATCCCATGCCCACGCCGGACCAAAACCCACACGACAAGACGCTCTTGGGTGCCGATTTGCCGGCGCTCGCGGCGCTCATCGAAGACCTTGGCCAGCCCGCCTACCGCGCCCGGCAACTCTTTGAAGCCATTTATGCACAACGAGTTACCTCGCTAGATGACGTTTCCACACTTTCTTTGGATCTTCGTCGCGAGTTGAAGGAGTGGGGCTATCTACTATCGCGCCCGCAAATCGAAAAGCAGTTCGTTTCCACCGATGGCACGATTCGCTATTTGATGCAACTTGCTGATTCGCAATCAGTTGAAACCGTTTGGATGCCCGAAGGCGATGGCGGAGAAACCGGCGATGGCAGCAACAACAATGAAGGAAGTCATTATGATGACGACGCCCGCGATTGGCGTCGCGCCACCATTTGCATTTCCAGCCAAGTGGGTTGCGCGGTCGATTGCCAATTCTGTCTCACGGCTCAATTGAAGATGAAGCGAAATTTAACCGCAGGTGAAATCGTGGGGCAGGTGCTCGCGGTGTTGGATGAGCGCAAGGTGATGCCGCCGGGCGATCGCCTGAGCAACGCCCGGGTCAATTTAGTTTTCATGGGCATGGGCGAGCCATTCTTGAATTACGAAAATTTCATTCAGGCGGTGCGCTTGTTGGTGGAGGGTGTGGGGATTCCGGCGACGCGAATGACGGTTTCAACCGCGGGTATTGTGCCCAGAATTTATGATTTGGGCGCGGAAGCAATCCGGCCGAAGCTGGCGATTTCGTTGAATGGGTCGAATGACGAATTGCGCACACGGATCATGCCCATCAACCGGAAATGGAATTTGGAAAAGTTGATGGCGGCGGCGCGGGAATTTCCGCTGCGTAACCGCGAAAAGCTGACGTTTGAGTATGTGCTGCTGGACGAAGTCAACGACGCGGCGGCGAATGCGCGCGAAGTTGTTGAGTTGGTGCGAGGGTTGCGGGCGAAGGTGAATCTGATTGCGCTGAATCCGGGGCCGGGCATTGCGTTTCGCACGCCGCGCGAACAACGCGTGCTCGAGTTCCAGCGCATTCTGCAAAATGCAGGCATTCCGGCGTTCATTCGCAAACCGCGCGGGCGCGATATCTACGCCGCCTGCGGACAATTGAAAAGAACGGTGGAGATTGCGCAGGCATCATG
>JBEKTR010000334.1:0-3683 GCA_049515835.1 Terriglobales bacterium | reverse complement strand
CGGAGGTGCCGCCGGCGAAGTCATAGAGGACGCTTTCGCCCCCGGCGCTATTGATTTCAAAAACGGCGCCATCATTATCGGGGTTCCCTCCGGCCCAGGTGGTGCCATACAGATTTCCCCGGCTGTCGCGGATGACTGGCGCACGGGGGAGCTGTCCGTCTGGAGGGCCGGTAAAGCTGTAGATGGGTGTTTCTGTGCCGCCGGCCAGTTCGTATACTGCGCCGTCGTCCTCGGCCCCGCCCTGATAAGTAGTGCCGTATAACTTACCGTCCACCAGCAGGACGCCCGCGTACGGGGTGCCACCGTCGGTCGATCCGGTAAAGTTATACAGGGTGTTGAAAGTTTGAGCCTGGGATACGGCGCCCAGCGCGAATACCGCCATCATGGCGAAAATCGTGGGTAAGTGATTTTTCATGTGCTTTCCTCGGGTGATCGCCCGCAATAGCTGCGGCACAAGGTAGATAGCATAAGGGCAGGGCGAATGCAAGTGGCTGTACTCGTCCAGTAGATGTGACACTTTTCATTCCTTTTGTTGAGATAACAGGCGGACGGGTGGCTGTCCCCACGTGAAAACGGTTGGTGGACGGTCTGTCTGCGGGATGGCCGCGCGGAATAGTCGCTGCGCTCAGGGGTAACCGCGGTTCGGGGGAACGCGCTTACTCCGCCTTCATGGCGTCGATCATCTGGTAGAGCTGGGTATCGTCGGTGACTTCGACGTAGGGCTTGCCATGCGGCTTGCTGCTGACGATGTAGATGGTCGGCGTGTGCTGAAGGTTGAGGGTCTTGCCCAAATCGCGGTCGGCATTGACCTCGGCGGCAAACTTGCCCTGCGGATCGACCACAAAGGGCAGATCGACTTTGTGCTCGACGGCAAACTTGTTAGCGAACTCACGGAGATTGGCGGGATAGATTTCGAGCTGGTGATCGAAAATGTAATCGCGGAATGCGATGCCGAGTTCCTTGGAACGGCTGTCAAAGTAATGGGCGATGACGGCGGCATCGTACGACCAGTTGTGCATGGGCAAAGGAAAGTCGTGGCGCACAACGGGAATTTTGTAGGTGGCGGCGGCTTGCTTCACCAAGGGAGCGTCGTGGCGGCAGCGCGGGCATTGCAGATCCTCGAAGACCACAATGGCGAGCTGCGAGCCTTTGGGCGGGCGAAGCGCGGGATTGACGGCCTCGTCGGCGGAAACGAACGCTGCACAACAAACCGCAACCAGAGCGAGTCGAAAAAATAACTTGATCATAGATTGATCCCTTGGGGCTACCGTGTAGCGGCGCGGCCATGCTGACGGCGCGATACTATGATTGTCCCAAACGCCAGCAAGGTTAGCAAGGAGACGACGGTCAGCGACGCCACGCAGTAAATGCACCAGACGCCGAGAATGTCGCGCTCAATGTGCGCCAGATAGAGCGAGAATGCCAAACCGACGACCGCCGCGGCCAGCAGCAAGCGATAGGCGCGCTTGAAGGCCAGCACTGCCATGAGGAGATATCCAGCCATGCCGACGGCGGCCACCGGAATTCCGGCGACCATGGCAAAGGGGCTGTGGTTGACGATGCCGCAATCCCAGTGGGCGTTGATGGCGCACGGAGACGTGTCGGTACGGTAATGCTCGCGCAGGGCGAGGCCGGCGGCTATGAAGCCGAGCAGGGCTATGAAAGCCAGAATGAAGCGCATGCGATGAGTGTTCCCTCGTTCAGTGTGAATTTCAGTTGTTATTTTACGCTGAGCGGGCTCCGGGATGATTGCGCTTTCATGGCGCTGCTTTCATGGCGTCGATGAGCTGATCGAGTTGGGTGCGGTCCACCAGTTCGACGAACGCTTTGCCCTGAGTGCGGTTGCTGACCACATAAATGGTGGGCGTGGCGTGGAGGTGGAGGTCTTTGCCCAGATCGCGGTCGGCGGTGACCAGCGCTGCGAACTTGCCATCCGGATCGACGACGGCGGGCAAATCGACTTTGTGGTCGGCGGCAAACTTCTCGGAAAACGATCGCAGCGTGTCGGCAGTGATTTCCGGCTGGTGCGTGAAAATGTAATCGCGATAGTGGTTGCCCAGGTCTTTGTCTTTGGAATTCGCGGCGGCTTTGGACTGCGCGTCGAAATAGCGCGCGGTGACGGCGGCAGCGAACGACCATTGATGAGACGGCAAAGGAAAATCGTGCCGGATGAGCGGAACGTTATGGGCACGGGCAGCTCCTTCGACCACTGGCATGGCGCGGCGGCAATCGGGACATTCGAGATCTTCAAAAGCGACGATGGCCACTTGCGCACCCTGCGGCGGACGCAAGGCGGGATTGACGGGATCCTGGGCCACAGCCAGAGACGCAAGCAGAAGAACTGCCGGTAGAGATGAGAGGCGAAGTTTGTTCGTCATGATAATTGGATGCAAGTGACTGGGTGTTTCTTATGGTAACCCAGGAAAAAGCGAGTGCGAAGGAAGGATGGATGGCCCGGCTTTGTCGCCTTCGGAAGCACGCAAAAGTCGGGCGCCTGCGGTGATTGCGGCTTTGTAATTCTTTTGTAATTCCTGCTTTTGGTCACAGCGTAAACGGCGGCGCGGTCTCTAGGCTTGGAACTGGAGGCCTCCTCATAATTTATGGAAACTCATCCTAAAGGCACAGGTGCGCGCGTTTTATTGACTTCGGTGTTTGGACCGTATGCGCAGAACGATGAATTCGGCAGCCGGGCCATCAATCCCATGGAGCTTTATCAGAACCAGGTCACGCGGGCGCAAGGACCATTTTCGCTGCGCATGTTTCATCGCTCGTGGGGGATCATGATGATCCAAGCCAATATCTCCGCGCCGTGCACGGTGCTCGACTTCCCGACCCGGCAACGGTTCGCGCGCGAACTGACCAGCCAGCACTATGACATTGTGGGCATCTCGTCGATCATTGTGAACGTGGGCAAGGTGAAAGAGATGTGCAGGATGGTGCGAAAACTTTCGCCGCAATCGGTGATTGTGATTGGCGGCCACGTGGCGGCACTGCCAGATCTGGAAAACATGGTTGACGCCGACTACATTGTGCGCGGCGAAGGGATCGCCTGGATGCGGCGTTATCTGGGCGAGGATGATGCGGCTCCGATTCAACATCCGGAGATTGTTTCCGCCATGGGAACGCGCATGATGGGCGTGCCGTTGCCCAGCGGACCGGACACCACCGCGGCTACGATTATCCCTTCGGTTGGGTGCCCTATGGGATGCAACTTCTGCACCACATCGGCGTTCTTTGGCGGCAAAGGTAAGTTCGTCAACTTCTACGAGACGGGCGACCAGGTATTCGATGTGATGAACGGGATCGAGTCGCGCATGGGTTCGCAATCGTTCTTCATGATGGACGAGAACTTTCTGTTGAATCGGCCGCGGGCGATGCGATTGCTGGAACGCATGAAGGAAGCGAAGAAAAGCTGGGCGCTTTCGGTATTTGCTTCAGCCAATGCGATTCGCAAGTACACCATGCAGGAACTGGTGGAGCTGGGGGTTTCGTGGCTGTGGATGGGGCTGGAGTCGCCGCACTCGCAGTATGCCAAGCTCCAGGATGCTGACACACTGCATCTGACGCGGGAATTGCGCGATCACGGCATCCGGGTGCTGGGATCGACCATTGTTGGGCTGGAACACCATACGCGGGACAACATTGCCGAGGAGATTGAGTTTGCCATCTCACACGGCACGGAT
>JBEKTR010000333.1:0-3692 GCA_049515835.1 Terriglobales bacterium | reverse complement strand
CAATTCGGCCACCGGCACCAGCGTAGCCTCTGCCCCCTTTCGTAAGAACGACCGGCCCGTTCCGAAAAACAGGTTCTTGACCAGTTGCTGCGTAATGGTGGAAGCGCCGCGAGTGCGTTCGCCTTCCAAGTCGTCTTCGGCGGCGACTTGCATCTGGTGCCAATCGAACCCATGATGTTGATAGAAGCGCGCATCCTCGGCGGCGACGACCGCGTGCTGGAGATCGAGCGAGATTTGGCCGAGCGGAATGAATTTGTAGTGTTCGTGATACGGCGTGTGGTGAATCCAAGCCTGCAAGTGGCGCTGGATGTGCACCGCGGTTGTCGGCGGGTCGATCCACCGGGCAGCCAAAAGGATCAGCGCCGCGAGCGACCAAGCAAGAACCAGGCTGATGGCAAGCCATCGCGCAAACGACCGGAGAAAACTCTCGCGTCGCCGTAGCTTGGGGCGCGTGTTTGGCTTTTCAGTCACATTGCAGAATATAACCCGGGGGGCCTGGATGGAATTCGGGGTGGCTAGAGGCGGGGAGGGTCGAGCGGCTATCGCAGCGGTAAAGCGCTGCCCTTAGAGAGTCGAACGGACGCTGCATCAAAAGTGGACCCGGTTCCAAGTTCCCGCGCAAAACCGAAAGAGGGCCTAAGAGTGCCGCCGGCTTGAACGAAGTACGGTATTGCAATTTCCCAATTTGGCATTCGGGGGAAATATTTTTTGCTTTTGGGTGGCGCAGTCGCTTCAGCGCTGCGATAAAGTTGCACCTTATAGCGGCTTTAGCCGCTGAGGTGCAATATGGCCGCTCCCAAGCGTGGGAACACGGGATACAGCTGCTACTTCATTACCGCCTCCACATTTGAGAAGCGCAGGTTGCTGCAGTCCGAAAGAATGGCACGGCTTCTGATTGCCGTCTTATTGCACTATCGCCAACAGAGCAAATTTCAGCTCCACGAATTTGTTGTGATGCCTGATCATTTTCACTTATTGCTCACGCCCGTCGAGACGTTGGAGAGAGCCATGCAACTGATCAAGGGCGGCTTCTCTTTTCGCGTGAAGAAGGAACTCGGATTCTGTAAAGAGGTCTGGCAGAAGAGCTACTATGATCGGCGCGTAAGAGACTTCAATGAATATGCAGCCTTTCGGGAATACATGCGCGAGAATCCGGTCAGGAAAGGTCTAGGGACAGGGTATCCATATAGTTCGGCACACCCTGGATTTAATCTGGATGCAGTCCCGCAGCGGCTAAAGCCAGTCAGTTTGAGCGCCTGAGATCGCAGCGGTGAACCGCTGCGCCACCCAAAAGCCGGACGGGCTCTAAGTTCCCGCTCAAGCTGTGGGGCAGTTCCAATAAGATCACCCGCGCAATTCGAGATCGAAAAGAAAGTACAACGAAGAATTTTGCCTTGGGGTGGCGCAGTCGCTTTTAGCGCTGCGATAAATGGCCAGATGAGTAGAGGCTTTAGCCGCTGAGGTGTGTCATTAAGAATCTCGCATTTGGAAGCGAGTGAGTTTTTTGTATAGCTCGGCACACTGGTGATTCGATTTGGATAAAATTTCTCAGCGGCTAAAGCCAGTCAGTTTGAGTGCTGAAATCGCAGCGGTAAACCGCTGCGCGACCCCAAAGCAGTGCTCTTCAAGGCATTGGATACTGCGCCACGTAATGGTCGCTGATTTCCTTAGACCGTGGTTCCTTGTCGGGTGGTTCAGTTGATGAGATCTGACACCATGCTATCGCCAACACGGTCAAATGCGCGGTTGTTGCTTTCACAATCTCAAGCTTCTCGGCATCGCTATAGTTTGGCTGAACGGCGGTCCCTGTTACGTTGAACCTACGGCCAAGCTGCTCCAGCCCTCCGTGCGTATAGCCGTGAAGTGCTTTGATATAAGGCTTAATAGATGCAAACATTCCATCAGCATCAACCTTTTTTTCAATTTCGTCAGCCATGTTAATCATACCCGGATAAACATCCTCGCCATTCTTGATGCGGGCAACAATGTCGGGCTTTGCGCAGGAATAAATCCATTGAGCGCGGTAAGCGCCGTCTATCAATGGCCGCACAAGAGCAAAGGCGCTGCCATCAAAACGACCGGTCTTGAGCAGGTGAAGAATTGCTCCGTGGTGCTCAGATGTGAGTGAGAAGATTGCCGCAACCAGCATCTTTTGGTCGGTGTCGCCGACAAACTTGTCAGGGATCGTCGCCGAAATCAAGTCATGCATGAGCTCGGCTTTATGTATTTCGTGCTGCACTTGCTTGCTGATCGGGGGCGGCTGAATGATAGGCATCTTGGGTCCTCGCTTTCCCGCTACAATACTCATAGCAGCAATGCCTTCGTTTACCGAACAATTCGATGTGGTCGTAGTCGGCGCGGGACATGCCGGGTGCGAGGCGGCGATGGCGTCCGCGCGCATGGGGTTGAAGACCGCGCTGTTCACGTTGAACGTGGACCTGATCGCGCAGATGTCGTGCAATCCGGCGATTGGCGGGATTGCCAAGGGGCACCTGGTGCGGGAAGTGGACGCGCTGGGCGGCATTATGGGCGAAATAACCGATGCGGTCGGCATTCAGTTTCGCCTACTGAATACTTCGCGTGGGCCGGCGGTGTGGTCTCCGCGGGCGCAGTGCGACAAGCAGGCTTACCGGCTGAAGATGCGGGAAGTGCTGGAGTCGCAGCCGAATCTGAAGATCAAGCAGGCGGAAGTGGCGGATTTGATTATCGAAGAGTCGATGGCCGATGGTCGTTCGCCGTTAGAAGAATCTTCTTCTACACATTGTCATTCCGAGGAGCAGAGCGACGAGGAATCTGCTTTTCCCGATAGCGGAGCTTCGCTCCGCAGAACGGTCGAGGACGCCCGCCCCTACGCAAGAATCATTCGCGGCATTCGCCTACGGGATGGCCGGACGGTTGGCGCGGCTGCCGTCATCATCACCACTGGGACTTTTCTCAACGGCCTCATTCATTGCGGCGAGCAGCAATATCCGGCGGGCCGAAGTGGCGAGCCGAATGCTGTTCTGCTGGGCGAGTCGCTGAAGAAACTCGGCCTGCGCGGATGCCGCTTGAAGACCGGCACGCCGCCACGCCTCGATGGGCGCAGCATCGATTGGGCAAAATTTCAGGTGCAGCCCGGCGACGAAGATCCGACGCCGTTCAGTTTTCGCACCAAGCGCGTGGCGCATCACGATTCGCAGGTGCCTTGCTATATCGCTTGGACAACAGAAGAGACGCAGCGCATCATCCGCGAAAATGTGCACCGCTCGCCGATGTATAGCGGGCAGATTCAGTCCATTGGGCCGCGCTATTGCCCTTCGATTGAAGACAAGATCGTCAAGTTTCCCGATAAGACGACGCACCAGCTTTTTCTGGAGCCGGAAGGGCTGAACACGCACGAAATTTATGTGAACGGCATGAGTACGTCGCTGCCGGTAGAGGTACAGATGGCGATCTTGAAGTCGGTGCCGGGCCTCGAAAATGCCGAAATGCTGCGGCCGGGTTATGCCATTGAGTATGACTCCATCGATCCGACGGAGCTTGATCGCACGCTGCAAACCAAGCAGATTGCCGGCTTGTTTCTCGCCGGGCAGATCAACGGCACCAGCGGGTACGAGGAAGCCGCATGCCAGGGGTTGATGGCGGGCATCAACGCCGCGCTGCAAGTAAAGAATGAAGAGGCATTGATTCTGGATCGCACCGAAGCCTACACG
>JBEKTR010000332.1:0-3694 GCA_049515835.1 Terriglobales bacterium | reverse complement strand
AAGCCGACAATATGAGCACATCGTTCCTGGTACCGATGAACTCTTTCATGTCCTCAATCACACGGGAAAACAAGGCACGAAATTCCGCGGTGCGGTGGTGCATGGTGAACGCCGCCATCGCTGTCTGGGCAGAAGGCAGCAGCGGGGTCGGTCCGGGCGTAAAAAGACGGTTTTTCAGCAACATGACGAATAATTCCTTTGGGCTTTAGTGAATATTCAGTGTATGCCCCCGATGCGAAAACACCCTGTGGATTGCCGGGAACTTCAGCATCAATAAAACTTCTAGGTCCGATTTGAAATCTTTATGCTGGATGGAATAGCCCTTCAAGCCGCATATAATGACCTCCATGACCCTTAGCGAGCAGATTCAAAAGGACATTGTTGCCGCCATGAAGGCGCGCGAGGAGCACAAGCTCTCCACTTTGCGGATGGTCAAGACCGCACTCAAGAACCGCGAAATCGAAAAAATGGCGCCACTCGACGACAAAGAGTCGCAACAGGTGCTGAGCACGCTGATCAAGCAGCGCAAAGAATCGGTCGAGCAGTTCACCAAAGGTGGACGCCAGGAGATGGCCGACAAAGAAGCCGCTGAAATCGTCCTGATTGAGGCTTACCTGCCTAAGGCCGCTGGAGAAGACGAAATCAAGACGGCCGTGGCTGCCGTCATCGTCGAAATGGGATCACCCACCGTAAAAGATATGGGTAATGTGATGAAGAACGTCATGGCCCGCTTTGCTACCTCCGGCCAGCGCGTGGACGGGAAAGTTGTGAGCGAGGCGGTGAAAGCAGCGCTGACCGCAAAGTAAGTCTTGCCAGCCGTAACCTCGAATGGCGAGGAAGATTGCTCGTCGGTGTCCTCCAGAATGACAAAATTCTTAAATCTGCATTCCGCGTGCCTCCATCCAGTTTTGGAGGATCAAAACAGCGGCCATCTGATCCACGACCTGGCCGCGTCGCTTGATGGACATATCGGTCTCGCGCAGCAGACGGTTGGCTTGCGCGGATGAGAGCCGCTCGTCCCATAAGTGGACGGGAAGTTTGAATCGCTTGCGCAGTTCTTCGGCGAAGACATCCATTTTTGCCGACTGCGTCCCTTCCGCGCCGCTCATGCGCAGCGGATAACCGACGACGATTTCAACGACGGAATACTCCTGAATCACTTTTTCGAGAGAGCCGAGGTCTGTTCGCTTGTTTTTGCGATGGATGGTTTCAAGGCCTTGAGCCGTGATTCCCAGCGGATCGGAAATAGCGACTCCAATGCGGCGCGCGCCGACGTCGAGACCAAGAACGCGGGAATGCAGAGCTTGAGGCACGACCTGATTATAAAGCTGAGTCGCCGGGGCGCATGTTCTCAACTGCAAGAAGCAGATTCCTCACCGCTCAAGCGGAATCTGAATGACAAGGTGGAAACAGTAATGGCTTAGGCGGCGAACTCGGTGGCGTCTGGGAAGCGCAATGCACATTTTGCGAGAGCCTCGGTTAGTAAAACCTCGATCACCGTTTCCTCGCAATTGCGCGCCATGGCCAGTTCGCTAACCAGTAGATAACGGCAGCGTTCCAGCATTTTCTTTTCCCGAAATGAAATCGTCTTCGCCTGATTCAATACAAGCAGGCTCTTCAGCACGGACGCGATTTCGAGCAGCGAACCGGTACGCATACGGTCGGAATTCACTCTGAAACGGTCTTTCCAATCTTCATTGTTCTCGCAGTCGCCGGTGGCGAGAAATTCCACAATCTTGTTGATTTCCTGGTTTTTCACCACGGGGCGCATCCCCACCATGTGCACATTGTTAAATGGCACCATCACCTTGAGGCTGCTGGACTTAATAGAGAGCAGGTAAAATTGTTCGACGTTCTGCCCGATGGTGCGACTGCTGATCTGTTCGATGACGCCGACGCCGTGATTGGGGTAGACCACCTTATCGCCGATGCGAAACCCACCGTTACCACTCAGCATGAGGAAAACCGCCTGACGAGTAGGGGAGTTGAAGAACGACCGTTTTAAGCTTATCTCAACTTCGGAACTAATACCAGCTTTCAGTGCTCAGAAGCCGCGTTGATTGCGGCGTTTCGGCTTATATCTGATTGATAACAAGTGGGTTTCGTTCGGCATTTCAAGTTGCCGAGTTTCTGGTTTTCAAAACGGAGGGCCTGAAACCTGAATGTCGAAAACGGGATCCGCGTTTAGCGCGATATAATCGCTTTCTGGCATGACTGAACAAATCAAGCGCAAGCTGCAGGACGAAATCAACCAACTCGAACACGAGTTGGTGCATGAGCTTCCGAAAGAAATTAAGAAGGCCGCGGCCCTCGGCGACTTGAGCGAGAACGCCGAGTATCACATGGCCAAGCAGCGCCAGGAGTTCGTCAAGGCCCGCCTGCGCCAGTTGGGCCGGCGCATCGCGGATTTGTCCATGGTGAACATGAGCAACATTCCCAAGGACAGAGTCGGCCTCGGTTCCACGGTTACCGTGCACGACAACACAAAAAACGCTGAGGTTGAGTACAAGCTAGTCACCAGCGAAGAGTCTGACGTCGCAGCAGGGAAAATTTCAACGACCTCGCCGATTGGCCGCGCATTGTTGAATAAGAAAGTCGGAGACACTGCTACGTTTGTTACCCCCAATGGCGCACGCGAGATGGAAATCCTCAAGCTCTCGACCATTCACGAAGAGGCAGAGACGGCGTGAGCAAAGCGGCCACAGCCGTGAATGCGCAGGGCAAAAACCAAGCTAAAACCTGGACTCGCGCCTTCGGCCGCGCCTGCGGCTGGCTGCTCGACCACATAGTCCGCTGGCTGGCCCTGTCCCGCATCAATCCCAATGTGCTCACATTCATGGGACTCGTGGTCAACACCTACGCAGCATTCCTGTTTGGCCGGGCCAATGCCGATACGCAAGCACGCATGTTTTTCTATGCCGGATTGGTCATCATCGGCTCGGGATTCTTTGATCTGGTGGATGGCGAAGTTGCCCGCGCCACGAATCGCGTCACCCGCTTCGGGGCCTTCTTTGATTCGGTTGTAGATCGCTATAGCGACGCTTCGCAATTCTTTGGATTATTGGTTTTTTATTCCCGCGGGGATCGCTTCTTTTATGTAGTGCTGACGGCGTTCGTCATGATCAGCGCCATCATGGTCAGCTACACCCGCGCCCGCGCCGAATCGTTGATTGGATCATGCCGTGTGGGATTCATGGAACGGCCGGAACGGCTCGTTCTCGTCATTATCGGAGCATTGTTCAACCGCATGGCGCCGGTGCTCTGGATTATCGCGGTGCTCTCGACGATTACCGTCATTCATCGCATGCGCTACACCTGGACGCGGACGCAGGATGCCCCGCCGCTAACCAAGGCCGGGCAAGCGGCGTAGTTAATAAGCCTGTGGAACCACTTCGTATTCCGTCTTCACCAACCCGCTCGGATACGCCTGCGTCGCAATATGGCGCAGCTTGATGTCGCGGGGCAATGCTCCAAAGAGAGGAATGCCTTCGCCAATCAACACAGGCACACGGGTGATGATTAATCGCTGAATCAGGCCTGCCCGCAGAAATTGCTGGACTGTAATGCCGCCATCCACGTAAATGTGCCTAAGGCCTCGGGCGGAGAGTTTGGCGACAACATCTTCGGGCGTCCCGGCCATCTGCTCGACCACGCCATCGCGAACTCTTGATAAATTAAGTTTCCTATTGCTGAG
>JBEKTR010000331.1:0-3694 GCA_049515835.1 Terriglobales bacterium | reverse complement strand
ATGGAAACCACTTTAGGTACGATGTTCACGCAGGCTGCCAGCTTACGCTCAATCAGCGTCTCAGCCATGCGACGGGCCTCATCGACGGAGCCGGCGGTGGTCAATACAAGTCTTTTATCAGTCATATGCAATCGACTTTCCTACAAGTCGCACTCCTAGTTTACGGCATCCAAGAGCATCATTTCGTGAGAGCTCATGAGACATGGCCACGCAAGCTAAATTCGGAGCATCGGAATAGCGGACGGTCGCGGCGGAGGAGTTTAGCTTCGCTAACGTGTGCGTGGCAGTGGATTATGGCCGGATTGCTGAGTTGCGAGATGAAGGCGAGTGGGGGCAAGCCGCTCGGAGTCCAATTTCGGGACCTATTTGTCAAAGTTGGTTCCTTCTACCCGAAACGAAGGATTTCCACTTGACCGCGCAAGTGAAAGAGAAGTCCACTTGATAAGTTGAGGGAAACTCGAGCGAAGTGAAGTTGAAGCGTTGAGCGCATCGGCGAACAATGGATTTTCGAATGAAACAATTTTCTAAATTGTCGGGCCTGCCGAATCCTGAGCAAGGGCTGCGCAGAATTGTGGAGCGCGCGCCCCAGGCGGAAGCCTGGGCTGATCAGACCATGGAGAGGGCGCGTCCGACTCTGACAATTCTCTACGGGATTCGCCGGCGGCTGGCGACCGGGGCGGTTGTTCTGCTGAGCGGTTGGCTATTTGTGCATGTAATGTTCGGCGCCAACGGCATGGTGGTTTACCGGCAGAAGAAGGCCGACTATCAAAATCTCCAGAAAGAGATCGGCGCCTTGACGGATGAGAATTCCCACTACACCGAACAGATCAACGCGCTGCAGACCGATCCGAAGACAATTGTGAAGGAAGCCCGCGAGCAGTTGCGCTACCTGCGTCCCGGAGAAGTGGTTTATGTGTCTCCAACTCCCGCGCCGACACCGCGACCAGAGAAGAATTCCGCACACAAGTAGTCGTTAACAAGTCGGTTCGTCTCCCTGTGCTATAGTTCAATTAATTTCCCCTGTTGTGGGCAACACATTTGCGGTCATCCGCTAAAAACGAGGTTTCCATGAAGAAATTATTGATGCTTCTTGCCCCTTGCGTTCTTTTTCTGATGGTCGGCAGCGGTCTTGCAGCGGACACGGTGAAAGGCACCGTGAGCGATTCGCTGTGCGGCGCGAAGGGCGCGAATGCGAGTCATACTGCCTGCATGAATAAGTGTTTGGCCAAGGGCGCAAAGGCCGTGATTGTCACCGATGGCGACCAGAAAGTCTTGGCGGTCGACAATCCCGACGTCCTCAAGGGACATGAGGGCCACCACATTGCCGCCACCGGAACCGTGACTGGCGACTCGATTCACGTCGACAGCATGAAAATGCTGTAATTGATCTGAGACGGTAGAGATGTAGCCAAACTACGTCTCTACCGACCGGTTTGTACCCTACCGCACTACACCTTCCAGCGGTGAGCTGGCTGTCGCGTAGAGTTTGCGCGGCATGCGGCCCGCCAAATAAGCCTCCCGCCCAGCGATCACTGCATGTTTCATCGCGCTTGCCATCAACACGGCGTCTTGTGCGGCGGCGATGCCGGTATTCATTAGGACAGCATCCGCCCCCAGTTCCATCGCAATCGTAGCGTCAGAAGCGGTGCCAACGCCTGCGTCGAGAATAAGCGGAACCCCGGTAATTAGTTCGCGCAGGATGCGGATGTTGGCGGCGTTCTGAATTCCCAGGCCACTGCCGATAGGTGCACCCAGCGGCATAATGGCGCTGGCTCCGGCATCGAGCAAGCGCTTGGCGAAAACGATGTCATCGGATGTGTAGGGCAGTACCGTGAATCCTTCTTTCACCAGCACGCGCGTAGCTTCGACGGTTGCGTGCACGTCGGGGTATAGCGTCGCCTGGTCGCCAATCACTTCGATTTTGACCCAATCGGAGAGACCGACCTCACGACCCAAACGCGCGGCGCGAATGGCTTCATCGGCGGTGAAGCAACCGGCGGTGTTGGGCAGCAGAAAATATTTCTTGGGATCGATGTAGTCGAGCAGCGACTCTTTGCTGCGGTCGAGATTTACGCGGCGCACCGCGACAGTGACCATCTCGGCGCCGCCGGCTTCGAGGGCACGTGCGGTTTCCTGAAAGGATTTGTATTTACCCGTTCCTACGATGAGGCGGGAGCGAAACTCGCGTCCAGCAATAATGAATGATTCCGGCATGGGACTATTGTAATGAAACCCACGGCCCTTGTAGTGACTTGGCGCACTTTACTTGCGAAGCAGGTCGCCGATCGCTTGTTTCATGACCGCACCGCCGACTTCTGAGATCGACTTGGTCAGCGGAATGTCCTTGGGGCAGACTTCGACGCAATTCTGCGCGTAGCCACATTCCTGTATGCCGCCGGCGCCCATCAGAGCAGCCAGTCGTTCGCGCTGCAATGAGGCCCCAGTCGGATGGGTATTGAAGAGGCGAACCTGGGAAATCGTGGCCGCGCCTACGAAGTTGGTTTGGTCGTTAAACTGCGGGCAGGCTTCCATGCAGCAGCAACACGAGATGCAACGGGAGAGCGGGTACGATTCTTCCTGCTCGCCCATGGTCAGGCGCGGGCCGGAGCCAAGGTCGTAGGTGCCATCGATCGGCACCCAAGCCTTAACAATCTTGAGGTTTTCGAACAGTACGCTGCGATCGACCGCGAGGTCGCGAACAACCGGGAACTTGGTGAAGGGCTCCAGGCGGACCGGTTGTTCCAGATTATCGATAAGCGCCGAGCAGGCCATGCGGGCTTTGCCATTGATCAACATGGCGCACGATCCGCAGACTTCTTCGAGGCAATTCGAGTCGTACGTGATTGGCGTGGTTGCTTTACCGTCGCGGGTGACCGGGTTGCGGGCGATCTCCATGAGCGAGGAGATCACATTCATGCCAGAATGCCATTCGAGTTCGAACTCTTCCCAATGCGAGCGTGCCTTGGGATTTTCCTGGCGCTTGATCTTTATGATGACGTTCTTATGATTTGCCATTTAGCTCTTTAGTCCTTGACTCCACGCTCAGAAGCTCGATACAGCCGGAACAGCCACGCTATCAGCGCAAATGACCAACTCCCAACAATTAGCCAGCCGATATCATCGAGCTTATGTCGCAATATTGCTCTTGTGCCGACACAAATCCAAATTATCGCAACTAATATCCACATTGCGGCTTGCCTTCGTATCTCGGCATGCTTTCGTGGATCAGCTTTGGTCGATTCGAACACGTCCGCTCCCGAACGATCGGCAATATTAGTATTTTCGCGGTCTTGGTGGAATCAACGAAATGTCCACCGCCTCAAATTCAAATTTTGGTTCGTCCGCATCCGGCGCGAACGTGGCTTTGGTTGTCTTTAACCAGTTCTTATCGTCGCGGTCAGGGAAGTCCGGCTTATAGTGCGCACCGCGCGACTCGTCGCGCATAGCGGCGCCTTGTGCAATGACGCGGGCCAACTGGAGCATGTTGTAGAGCTGTCGGGCAAAGACCACGCTGGTGTTCGCCCACTGCGTACGATCGCTCAAATTGATACGCCGGAAACGCTCCAGCATTTCGCATAAGGTTGCGTCTGTCTGTTTCAGGGCTTTGTTATAGCGGATGACGGTGCAGTCTTTGGTCATCAATTCGCCCAGATCGCGCCACAGGCGGAAAGGATTTTCCTCACCGCTCGACTTC
>JBEKTR010000330.1:0-3709 GCA_049515835.1 Terriglobales bacterium | reverse complement strand
AAAAAAGGGATTCTTGAGCGGCTGAAGGAAGGCCCGGTGCTGGGCGATGGCGGGTATCTGCTCGAACTCGAAAAGCGCGGCTGGGTGCGCGCGGGTCCATTTACGCCCGAAGTGGCATTGCTGCACCCTCATGCTCTCCGCGAGCTGCATACAGAGTTTCGCGAAGCGGGCGCAGATGTGCTGCAAGCGCTTACGTTTTATGCCAGCCGCGATAAGCTGGCGACCGTTGGACTTGAAAATAAGCTGGAGGAACTTAACCGCACTGCTGTTCGCATTGCGCGCGAAGTGGCCGGCGACAAATGCCTGGTCGCAGGAAACTTGAGTCTGACGTGGATGTACGAGCCGGGCAGTGCATCATCAGCGGATCGCGTCCGCAAGACTTTCGATGAACAACTCGCGGTACAGGTGGATGAAGGCGTTGATTTCATCATTGGCGAGACCTTCTCCTGGCTCGGCGAAGCTCTGATTGCGGTCGAGCGCGGGAAGAAAACAGGTTTGCCGGTGATGGTGACGATTTGTTTCGAAAACAAAGACGAGACGGCGGATGGCAAGACGGCGGCGGAGTCGGCGAAAGCGTTGCTCGATGCTGGGGCCGATATCGTGGGCATGAATTGTCTGCGGCCGCCTGAGCATCTGCTCGGTCCCATGGAAGAGATGCGAAAGGCAGTCGACGGTTACCTAGCCTGCCAGCCGGTAGGTTACCGTACACCCAAAGAGAAGCCGGACTTCACCAGCCTGCCTGACTTTCCCTTGGGGCTCGATCCTTTGCAGCTCACGCGCAAAGACATGGGCGATTATGCCATGCGTGCGAAGGAAATCGGTATCAACTACATCGGGTCGTGCTGCGGGTCCGTGGCGATCCACGTTCGCGAAATGGCGCGTGGGCTTGGGAAACTTGGCGAAGACGGCCGCGTTTGGAAGAAAGGCGGCGCGAAGCCGATGTCTGCGTATGAGTACTACGATCACGACGCGATGACTGCGGCCAAGAAATAGCCTGAAAGATGCTACGAGCCCTTCCCATCATGGTGAAGGGCTTTTTTATTTCGGGTTGTCATGGGCTGGCGCGGTCAAGTAAACTCGGCAGTTCCTTGGAGACGACTATGAAAATGCAACGACTGCTTTTGGTTCTAGCATTCCTCGCTTTATTTACGCTTCCAATGTTTGCGCAATACACGGATCCGGTCGTGGTGAATGATCTGGGCGGTCCGCAGGAGTTTGGTCGGCGGCGTTCCGAACTCGCAAAACAGCTGAAAACCGGTGTCCTCCTCTTGTTCGCGAGGAATGTATTGCCCGAGGCAAATCACTACCGCGAAGATAACGACTTTTTCTATTACACCGGTCTTTCCGATCCCGGAGCAGTCATGGCCATGGATGTGGAAAGCGGACGCACGATGATCTTTGAGCCGCAGCAGAGCCCGCGTGTAAAGCAGGTCTACGGCGCGAATCTCCTTTCGCTGACCACGGACGAGCAGAGCAAGATGGGGTATCCGGCGGTTCAGCCCATCGGCAACCTGGATGGATATCTGGCATTTTTTCTCGGCCGCGAAACCGATCTGTGGGTGAGGCTCACATTTCCCGATAAGGCCGACGGAGCACGCGGGGAAGTTGGCCGCGATTATGCCGAAGAATACGATGCCCCCTACGGAGATCCCACCCCAGGTGATCGCGCGACATTCCAGAAGCTGGCATTGCGGTATCCGGCGGCACACCAACGTGATGTGACCTCATTCATTGACGACATGCGGAACATCAAAACGCCGCAAGAGGTTGCAGTGCTGCGGCGAAATGGCGCGTTGAGCGCGGAAGGCATCAGGCAGGCGATCGCCCACGCCAAGCCCGACATGTACGAATATCAGATTGAAGCGCGCGCGGCCTGGGTCTTCCGCGACGGCGGAGCCCAGGGATGGGCTTATCCCGCAATTGTGGGTACAGAAGAAAACATTAACACCTGGCACTACTTCAACGACCGCAAACAGATTCACGCGAACGATCTGGTGGTGTTCGATTTCGCGGCCGATTTCGACCACATGGCGATGGATATTACGCGGACGTTCAACATCAGCGGCAAATTTACGCCGGAGCAGGCAAAGTGGTACGCCGTTGATTTGGAATCGCAGAAGGCTTCAGTCGCGATGTTGAAACCGGGTAACACTTATGAGCAAGCGGCCGACGCGGGCAAGGAAGTGTTTACGCAGAACGGTATCGAGAAGCAATGGCTGGGATTCCCCGGCCACTTTGTTGGGCTGGCCACGCACGATGTGAAAAGGCCGACGGGTCCTATCAAAGCCGGGCAAGTTGTGACGGTAGAGCCGATTGTTGAATTTCCGGACAAACAAATGCACTTCCGTGTCGAGGATACGATTCTGGTCACGGATAACGGTCCCGAGATTTTATCGTCAGGAGTGGTGAAAGAAATGGCGGATGTCGAGAAGTTGGTTGGCAGCGCGAAATAAATCTGCAAGGGCGGCGTCCAGCCGCCCGTTTCTTTTCCACTGGAAACGCATTCTCAAGGCGTATAACCTAATCGCGTGGCGAGAAGTGCGTTTCTTAAGCACGGCGGCGGTGCCCGCGTGGAAGGAGCTCTCATGAAAAAAGTAATCATAGGTATCGGCATCCTGATTGTGGTGGTGATTGCGGCGGCGGGAATTTTTCTGGCAACGTTCGATGTGAACAGCTACCACGCCCAGATCCAAAGCACCCTCCAGCAGCAACTCAATCGCAGCGTGAAGCTGGGCAACATGAGCTTGGGCCTGTTCCCACTCGAATTTAAGGTGCAGAACATCGTGATTGCTGACGATCCGAAGTTCGGCACCGCTCCGTTCGTGCAGGCAAAAGAACTTGATGTTTCTGTCCACTTGCTGCCGCTGTTGCACAAGGACGTAGAAGTAGATTCCATCAACCTGCAACGACCGGCGGTCGAGTTAATCAAAAATAAAGACGGCGTGTGGAATTTTGCGTCGCTCGGCGCAAATAAACCGAAGTCGCAATCCCCGTCGTCTTCCGGCCAATTTTCGTTGAGTAAGCTGACCATAGAAGATGGGCAAGTCGCTCTTACTGACAATCAAGCGCCGAGTCCAAGGGCGGTTTATGACCACATTGATTTCACGCTCAATGATTTTGCGTCGAATAGTTCGTTTTCACTCGATCTCTCCGCAAGGTTGCCGGGAGCTGGCTCCCAGGAGGTTCGTTTGCAAGGCAACGGCGGACCCATCCCAACCGACCCTGCGAGCACGCCCTTTCAGGGAAATCTCACGCTCAAGAACGTGCAAGTCGCAGGCTTGCAGAAATTCCTGAATTCCCCGGCCCTCACGGGAACGGACGGAGTTCTTTCCGGCGAAACCAAAATCAGCAGCACGGCGGGAAAGGCCGCTGCCGCGGGGCAAATGACGTTGCAGAATGCAAAGCTGCATGGCACTGAACTGGGATATCCCATCACCGCGAATTACGACGTTAGCGATGACCTCCGCAATGACATCATCACGATCAATAACACGACGTTGAAACTCGGCAGCACGCCTTTTAATGTGAACGGAACGGTCAACACGAAACCAACTCCGGCACAAATTGATTTGAATCTGAAAGCGAATAATGTTTCGATTGCGGAACTGATCCAGTTGGCGGCAGCCTCGGGGCAAGCATTCGCACCCGGCATGAAAGTCGCTGGAAATGTGACGGCAAACATCAATGCGAAGGGCGCGGCCGATAAACC
>JBEKTR010000329.1:0-4849 GCA_049515835.1 Terriglobales bacterium | reverse complement strand
CTTAAATCCGGCGATTCGGTGCTGAATCCGCGCACTGGTAAAGACGAGCGCATTGGTCGCTTGCTGAAGATGCATGCCAATAAGCGCGAAGACATCCAGGAAATTCTGGCTGGGGATATTTGTGCGGCGGTTGGATTGAAGAACGTCGGCACCGGCGACACCATCTGCGAAGAGCGGCATCCGATTCTGCTCGAATCGATTCAGTTCGCAGTTCCAGTCATTTCCGTCGCGGTCGAGCCAAAAACGAAAGCCGATCAGGAAAAGATGGGCATGGCGCTGGCCAAACTTGCTCAGGAAGATCCTACTTTTAAGGTCCACACCGATCCCGATAGCGGGCAGACCATCATCAGCGGCATGGGCGAGTTGCACCTCGAAATCATCGTGGATCGCATGATGCGCGAGTACAAAGTCGAGGCGGGCGTGGGTAAGCCGCAAGTCGCGTATCGCGAGACCATTCGCAAGAAGTCCGAAGCCGAAGGCAAGTACATCCGTCAGACCGGCGGTAAGGGTCAATATGGACACGCGAAGATTCGCCTTGAGCCGCAGGAGCCGGGCACAGGTTACGAATTCGTGAATGATGTTGTCGGCGGTTCGGTGCCGAAAGAATTCATTAAGCCGATTGATCAGGGCATTCGCGAAGCCATGGAAGGTGGCATTCTGGCCGGCTATCCGATGGTTGACGTCAAGGCGATACTTTACGACGGCAGCTACCACGATGTGGACTCGAACGAAATGGCCTTCAAGATTGCCGGTTCGATGGCTTTCAAGGAAGCTGCGCGCAGGGCATCTCCTGTGCTGCTCGAGCCGGTGATGGCGGTTGAAGTGGTAACCCCGGAGGATTATGCCGGAACCATTATGGGTGATTTGAGTTCGCGCCGCGGCCGCATTGAAGGCATGGAGCACCGAGCGGGTTCACAGGTAATCAAATCCATCGTGCCGCTTGCTGAAATGTTCGGTTATGCCACGCACATGCGTTCGAGTACCCAGGGCCGCGCCGAATACTCGATGCACTTTGCGCGTTACGAAGAAGCGCCTCGCTCGGTATCGGAAGAAATTATTGCCCGGGTACAGGGCGCGACGAAGTAGCGAGATTTTGAATTGCATGGCGAAGGAAAAGTTTGAACGGAATAAGCCGCACTGCAATGTGGGGACGATTGGGCACATTGATCACGGCAAGACGACGTTGACGGCGGCGATCACGAAGGTGTTGTCGAAGCACAACCCGAAGAACACGTTCCGGTCGTTCGATTCGATCGACAACGCGCCGGAAGAAAAGGCGCGGGGCATCACGATTGCGACGGCGCACGTGGAATATGAGACGACGAACCGGCACTACGCGCACGTGGATTGCCCGGGCCACGCCGACTACATCAAGAACATGATCACGGGCGCGGCGCAGATGGATGGCGGAATTTTAGTCGTCGCGGCGACCGACGGTCCGATGCCGCAGACCCGCGAGCACGTGCTCCTGGCGCGGCAGGTGGGCGTGCCCTATCTGGTGGTCGCGCTCAATAAAGTCGACGCGGTGGACGATCCCGAGTTGCTGGAGCTGGTCGAACTCGAAGTGCGTGAACTGCTGAAGGCCTACAAGTTTCCCGGCGACGACGTGCCGGTGGTGCGGGTCTCTGCCTTGGGCGCGTTGAATGGAGAAGAGAAGTGGGAGAAGCAGATTGATGCGTTGATGGAAGCGGTGGACAAGAGCGTGCCGCAACCGGCGCGCGACCTGGACAAGCCGTTCCTGATGCCGATCGAAGACATCTTCTCGATTTCAGGGCGTGGAACGGTGGTTACGGGCCGTATCGAGCGTGGCAAGGTGAAAGTCGGCGAGGAAGTGGAAATTGTGGGCTTCCGCGACACGCGCAAGACGGTGGTGACGGGCGTGGAAATGTTCAAGAAACAGTTGGACGAGGGCATGGCGGGCGACAACGCTGGCCTGCTGCTGCGCGGCATTGCGAAGGAAGACGTCGAGCGTGGCATGGTGCTGGCGAAGACCGGATCGATTACGCCGCACACGAAGTTCAAGGCGGAAGTTTACATCCTGACCAAGGAAGAAGGCGGACGGCATACGCCGTTCTTCAAGGGCTACCGGCCGCAGTTCTATCTGCGGACGACGGACGTGACGGGCGTGGCGGAGTTGCCGGCAGGCACGGAGATGGTGATGCCGGGAGACAATGTGAGCCTGGTGATCGAGCTGATCACGCCAGTGGCGATGGAGAAGGGCTTACGCTTCGCCATCCGCGAAGGCGGACACACGGTCGGCGCTGGTACGATCGCGGAAATTATTAAGTAGTCGTTTTTTGGTGTAAGTAGCAAGCGGCTCGCATCATGCCGCAAGATCTTTCTCTCCGGAAAGCCGGGGAGGGTAAGCGAGAAAAACGTGATAGGAAACGAAAAAATTCGGATTCGCCTGAAAGCTTACGACTACCGCATTCTGGACCAGTCTACTGGGGAGATTGTGGAGACGGCAAAGCGGACGGGCGCGCAGATTGCCGGGCCGATTCCATTGCCCACAATGAAGAACAAGTACTGCGTGCTGCGTTCGCCGCACGTTGACAAGAAGTCCCGCGAACAATTTGAGATCCGCACGCACAAGCGCCTGCTAGATATTCTCGATCCGACGCCACAGACGGTGGACGCGCTGATGAAGCTCGATCTGCCGGCGGGCGTGGACGTGGAAATCAAAGCGTTCGGCAAGGAACATAAGTAGACTTTCGGTGGACAGCTCTCAGCTTTCAGGAAATTCAAAAGCACCAGCCAATGGCGAAGCCAAGCTGGATGAGCGGAGAAAAAGGAAATGGCGAAAGTAGCTGGGATTTTAGGAAAAAAGATTGGCATGACGCAGCTCTTTGACGACAAGGGCGACGTGCATCCCGCGACCGTTCTGCAAGTGGGGCCCTGTGTGGTCACGCAGCACAAAACGCAGACGCGGGACGGCTATGAAGCCGCGCAGATTGGCCTGGTTGAATTTGTGAAGGAATCGCGGTTGACCAAGCCGATGAAAGGTCATCTCGGCAAGCACAATTTGCCGCCGGTGAAGTTCATCCGCGAGGTTCCAGTCGAAGTTGAGGAAGGCGCTGCCGCAGACGGCAATGGCGCATTGAAAGCGGGCGACCGAGTGCTCGTGGATATTTTCGACGGCGACAAGTTTGTGGATATTGTGGGCGTAAGCAAGGGCCGTGGTTTTGCGGGTGTGGTTCGCCGGCATCACTTCGCGGGCGGTCCGAAATCGCACGGTTCGATGTTCCAAGTCACCGGTTCCATCGGGTCTTCGGCGTTTCCGTCGCGCGTATTTAAAGGCATGCGCATGTCGGGCCACATGGGTCATGATCGGGTGACCGTCCGCAATCTGCGTATTCTGGGCGTAGACAAAGATGACAATTTGCTCGTGATCGAGGGCAGTGTCCCGGGCCCGAACGGTGGATATCTAGTTGTCACCAAAGCGAAGAAGCCGCCCAGAGAGCGCCGCGGATTTGCGGGTTCGGCGACGGTCGATCCGTTGAAGGCGGCCAAGCGCGCGGCCAAGAAGGGTTAGCAATTAAGGGCATGGGCGAGACCTCCGTGCCTACAAGAAAAGCATATGGCAACCATTGACATTCACGATCTGAGCGGGGCCAAAGTTGGAACGTTCGATCTCGCCGATGAAATCTTCGGCGCGGTCAACGAAGACTTGCTGTGGGAGGCGGTGAAACATTACCGCGCCGCGCAGCGGGCCGGCACGCATGCCACCAAGAACAAGAAACTGGTTTCAGGCGCCGGCAAGAAGCTCTGGAAGCAGAAGGGTACGGGGCGCGCGCGCGTGGGTTCGATCCGTTCACCGCTTTGGCGGCACGGCGGAACGGTCCACGGACCTCAACCGCGTTCCTATGATTATGCGTTTCCGCGCAAAAAGCTGCTGGGTGCGTTGCGCTCCGCATTGGCTTCGAAGTTCGCCGATGGCAAGCTCATCATCGTGAACACGCTCGAGTTGAAAGAAGCGAAGACCAAGGTTTTCCGCGAAGCTCTCGACAAGCTGAAGGTGGATGGCACAGTCCTCGTCGTGGAAGCGCAGAAGGGCGCGAACCGCAACCTGGATCTCAGCTCGCGAAACATTGATGGGCTTGAGCTGGTGAGCGGGAATGAAGTGCATCCTTATCACCTGCTCCGTTATGACCGCGCGATCTTCTCGCAGCCAGCAATTGAGAAGCTGCAAGCGTCGTTGAAAAGTTCGATTTCGAAGCGGCAGCATCCGCCCAGTGAGGGCGCGGCAACCAAGAAGGCCGCGCGTTCTCCCCGGCGGCGGACGCGTCATGAAAAAGCGGCGGAGGTGGCGTAATGAAATCCGCATATCAGATTTTGCGCAAGCCGGTGATCACAGAAAAAGGTTTGGCGATTAAAGAGAACCAGAACACTCTGGTATTCCAGGTCGCGCACCAGGCTACGAAGACCGAGATCAAGCAAGCGGTGCAGACGATTTTCAAAGTGAAGGTGCATTCGGTGCGCACCGCTAATTTCCCCGGCAAAGAGCGTCGCCGCGGCAAGTTTGCCGGCTACCGCCCCGACTGGAAGAAAGCGTTCGTTCGCCTGAAGCAGGGCGAGAAGATGCCGGAGTACGCAGAGAATCTTTAAGTAGGAAAACCGCGACAGGCCTGCGGTCGTGGTGGGTGAGCAAAAGCCTTGAGGAGCGCGATTCGGCGGCTGTAGCGGAATCGCTGAAGTTAAAGCAAAAACGAGAAGCAATTATGGCAATCAAGACGTACAGACCGACAACCCAGACGCTGCGCTACCGCACGACGCAGGTCAATGACGACATTACCTCGACCACGCCGCAAAAGGGTTTGCTTGAGCCGCGCAAACGCACCGGCGGCCGGCG
>JBEKTR010000328.1:0-3759 GCA_049515835.1 Terriglobales bacterium | reverse complement strand
AGAACTTACCGGGCTCGGGCCCACGCTTCAGGTTGTAGGCGGGGATAGCTTCAATCGTCCAGTCACCCCAAGTTTTTGTGTCGCCGTTGGCAATCGCCATGGCGTTCGTGACGGTGCTCACGACGGCGGGTGCGGCGAAGATGACCGTTTTGTCCGTGCTGATCTCTTTAATCGAATTTGGATCCATGTGGTCGCCATGGATGTCCGTAATCAAAATTAAATCTGCTTTTGGGTTTCCGGCGAATTTGGCGGGCTTGGCCGGATCGAGATAAATGACCTTGCCTCCAGCCTCAATCAGCGTGGTCGCATGATAGAGCGGGGTGATTTTGACCGGTCCTGCTGCCGTGGAGAACGTTTGCGTTTGGGCGGCCAAACCAATCGATGTGAAGGCGACGACGGGATAGAAAAAGATTGGAAGTAGTTTCACAGTGAACCCCATGAGGAAGTTTCTCAGTAAAAGTCTCTCAAGAAAAGTCTCTCAAGAAAGCCGGGTTGAGTCCAGCGCGCCAACAGAAACGCCCTTTGTCATGGTGATGGTGTGCTTTTCGCCAATCGCGCGAGAACCAAGGAATCGTTACTCGCCCTGCCCCGAAATCACAGCGCTGCCGCGAGGCGCATCATGCGAGCCAGATTGCGGTTCGAGTGTGACCACAAAGGTCTTCGCGGCCACGCCGGCTGGCAGGGGCGGATTTACAACGGTCGCACTTCCATGAGCATCGGGCTTAAATAAGCCGGCAGCCACCGGAGGCCCCGACTCAGGAATGAGCCAGAGTTCATAAATTTTTTCCGAGGGGAGTGGTGGTAAATTGCTAGCCAAGAAAATCAAGCTGGACCGGTCGCGCACATAAATCGCTTTGCCTTGGGGCCGGGGTGGGGTCTTCGCGGCGACCAGGGTCACACGCAGCGCGTCAGGCGAAGTAAGCGTGCTGACGATGGCCCGCGCGTTCGCAATTTCTGCCTGGTGTGCCAACGAGTCACTTTGGAGCCCAACCACTTGCTGCGCCAGGCTCTGTGCCTGATGAATAAGAATTGTGTCCTGGCGGACGAGCAGCAGAATGACTAGAGCGCCGGCGGCGGTGACCAACAATGTGGCGGCGCGCCACCACGAGGGGCGGGTGACACCCTCCCGAGCTTTTTCTGCTCGCCGTGGTTCATGGGCAATGGCATCCATTAGACGTTGCCGGGCACGCACAGGCGGGCGTGGCCCTCCCGCGGAAAGCGCCATCAGCGCCATATCGCCGCGTAGTTGGTCGAGTTCGAGCCGGCAGCCGGGACAGTCTTCCAGGTGCTTTTCCAGCGCGGCCCGCTCGTGGTCCTGCAACGAACCTAGCGCCAGCAGCGCAAGGTCGTCAGCGAATTGTTCGTGTGCTGCCATGAGTTTTCTAGTTTCAGGTTCCAAACGCTTTGCGCAAGCTGAGTAAGCCTGAGCGTATCCTCGTTTTGATCGTCCCTAGCGGCTCGCCGGTTTTAGCCGCGATCTCCGAGTGGCTCAGGCCCTCAAAGTAAGCCATCTCCAATGCCCCGCGTTGTGCAGCGGGCATGCTTTCCAATACGCCGCGAACCTTTTCCATGGCTCGCGCGCGTTCGGCGTCACTGGCCATGTCAGGCTCGACGGAAATGATGACGTCGGCGATATCTGACTCCGGCCGTCTCTTTCGCAAAGCGTCGATAGCCCGATTGCGTGTAATAACCGCCAACCAGGGCGCTAAATTCCCCCGGCTGGCGTCGAA
Organism: Terriglobales bacterium; assembly: GCA_049515835.1. GTDB lineage: Bacteria > Acidobacteriota > Terriglobia > Terriglobales > Acidobacteriaceae > JAJPHW01. Next base: position 2,029 of record JBEKTR010000328.1, on the reverse strand, counting down.
TAGTCCCGGGTTTCGCCACAACTGCAAAAACACCTCCTGCAAGACGTCCTCTGCGGCACCCGTATCGCTCAGCACGCGTAAAGCGACCGAGTAAACAATCGACGAATAGCGGTCATACAAGGCCGCCATGGCGGATTCATCTCCACCGCGGATCGCCGCCAATAGAGAGGCGTCGTTCCCCGTCTCTCTCAGGCCGATAATCGGCTCAGCGCTTGCCAAACGGTTGCTCTCGCTTCATATAAGGTACGTCGTACAGACTTTGATGGATTGGTCACATATTACCGCATTTCCCGGGGGGTCAGAGTTCCCGGGAGGAGGCCGGGCCCCTAACGCCAATACTTTAGTGGCAAGAGGAAAGCCCCTTTGCTTTGGCAAAGGGGCTCGGGTGGATATGGGGTCAGGTTAGGCAGACGCCATCGCTAGAACCTCACGCTCGTTCTCAAGCGTGCTGAACACTTCAGATCGGACAACTTCCACTGAGCAGTGGGCATGAAATGCGACTGCTTCGGATACACTGCCCATGAGCAGGCGATCCATTCCATGGCGCCCGTGTGATCCCAGGACAATTAAGTTGGCATTCCACTTTGAAGCTTCGTCCAAGATCACCGCTCTGGGCTCGCAAGCTGGCGTGGACCGATAGGTACTTACCTGCAAGCCCGCAGCTTCCAGGATCCTGCGCGCCTCGATCAGAGCTCCGCCGGCTTGTGCCTCAGCTTCCTTCCAAATTTCCGTCAGCAGCGCTGGAGGGTACTCGGGGCAAAGCGATGCCGAAAAGTGCAGGGCCTCCGGAGCCACCAACTGCACGGCCGTAACTACATGAACTTGCGTGCCTTTCGGCCACGGCACTTTAGCGATGGACCGTACAGCCATAACTGAACAAGTAGAACCATCGGTGGCCACCAGAATTCTTATAGGGCGATGCATTGGGTGTTCGGCCACGGCTGAAAGTCGCACGATTTCCACGGAGCAAGGTGCATCGCGCAGAACGGCTTGTGCAACGCTCCCCAGCAAGAACCGCGTGACTTCATTGAGCCCGCGCGAACCGATCATGATCAGGTCTGCGCCCCACTCGCGCGCGTATTTGTTGATGGCTTTGTCGGGAAAACCCACATGTAGGTGGGTTGAAACTTGCAGACCTGCGTTCTTGAGTCTTTCACCTGCTTGCTTGACCAACTTCTCGCCCGCTTTCCGGGAGTCTTCAACAAGCTGCGGCATCTCGTTCCAATGCCGCAAATCCACTACATTCATAACGCAAAAGGTCGTCTCATCGGGCCAAATTCTTTCCAATGCCTCTGTCATCACGGCCTGGGAGCCATGGGAATTGTCAATTGCCAGTAGAACTTTCATAAGAACCTCCTTATTTGGACTCCGCCAAACTAAGTCACTACGAAATCAGTATGCCTGGGGTGCGCCAGAAGACGCAGTGACCTCGGTCATGCACGGCTGTGATGAAAATCACCGCGCTCCCGAGGGGCGCTGGAGCATTCTTCATTTGTGATTGTGTGAGGTGAAGCATGACAAAACTACAAGGCAACCCGACACAGGCTCGCATCATGCTTGGCAACATCGTCTATTTGACCGACTTCTCTGCGGCATCGGACGCCGCCTTACCGTATGCGAAAAACCTTGCCCTGGAATACGACGCCAAAGTTCATGCCGTGCACGTTCTTGTTTCCAACGCCTACGCCGCGACTACGCCAGACTTGGCAACAGAGGTGGAAGAAGGGCAGAAGCAATATGCCAAAGCACAAATGAAAAAACTCGACTCTAGTTTGCGGGAAGTGTCTCACGTTACCAGAATCGAAGCTGGCGCCTTCTGGCCTGCTCTGGAGCAAGTTGTCGAAACCGCGCACGCAGACTTAATTGTCGTTGGCACTCACGGTCGGACAGGTGTCCGAAAGATGCTGTTGGGCTCCGTCGCGGAAGAGGTATTCCGCCGATCGAATGTTCCGGTGATGACTATTGGCCCGGGGGCGAGTTCTGCGCCGACAGCGCAACTGAAGAGCATTCTGTATGCGACCGATTTCTC
>JBEKTR010000327.1:0-3819 GCA_049515835.1 Terriglobales bacterium | reverse complement strand
GTCCGGGGGCAGCGCTGCGGGAGGCACAATATTTTTAAATACGAGTGCCGGCTCGCTATCGAGCCAGATCGTTACGACCGATTCGAATGGCAACGCTCCAGTAGTGCTGACTTTGCCGTTGAATCCGGGAACGGTGCACGTGAGCGCTGAGGGTCAATACGGTTTGGGACATCCCGAAGTGGTTTTCACCGAGACAGCAAACTAAAAACGAACTACGTTGTTCTCCGTTCAACCCGCAATATTGTCATTCCGAGAAGCGACGCGACGAGGAATCTGCTTTTGCTTTGAAGCGCCCGCTTCCCTTTAATTTGTCCTTTCCGTCGGCTTCCCGCATAATTTTTACATCTCTACTAAATCAACAATCCGTCGGACAGCGCAGGCAAAATCCTCCGCGTCAATGAATCCAAGAACCGACGCCCGCCTCGGTAAAATAATCCGCTTACTGACCGACAACGCCACGGTCGTAGTCAGCGGCACGAAACTCGCGGACGAAATCGGAACCACGCGCTCGGAAGTCTGGCGCCTCGTGCAGCAATTGCGCGAACTGGGCGTCGAAATCGCCGGCCACCCTGCCACGGGATATCAACTTAACGCCATCCCCGACCTGCTCTTGCCTGAGATGCTGGCGACCTCATTGCAAGGCACGATCTTTGCCAACAGCAAAACCATTCATCACTTTTACAAAATAAGTTCGACGAATAGCGAAGCCATGGAGGCCGCGAGCCAGGGCGCTCCCGAAGGAAGTGTTTTTCTCGCGGAACAACAGACCGCTGGCCGCGGGCGCGGCGCGCACAATTGGCACTCAGCGCAATCGGTTGGAATTTATTGCTCTGTGATTCTGCGGCCACTATTGCCTCCAGCGCATGTTCTGGTTCTTTCCTTAGCCGCAGGGCTGGCCGTGCAGGCGACCGTTCGCGAAGTCGACGACCGCGTCACGGCTGATTTGAAATGGCCCAACGACCTACTAATAAACAGCAAGAAATTCTGTGGCATCCTGACCGAGATGAACGCTGAAGTTACTCGTGTCCGCTATATTGTTGTCGGTATCGGCATCAATGTGAATCAGCGGAGCTTTCCGCCCGAACTAAAAGACTCAGCAACATCTTTGCGCATCGCGACTGGCACGGAGTGGTCGCGCGTCGAACTCTGCGTCGCTTTGTTAAAATCGCTTGACCGCGAATATCGTGCGCTCGTCGAAGATCCGAAAGCGCATCAGGATATTTTGCAACGCTTCGAAAACAATTCGTCCTGTGTGCGCGGATGCGCAGTGCGGATTGAAGAGAACGCTGAATTTGAAGGCATCACGGAAGGTTTGGATTCTCGCGGATTTTTGCAGGTGCGAACCAAAGAAGGCTTGCGCACGGTTTTGAGCGGAACGGTAAGAGCAATCTAAATCATGCTCCTCGTCATAGACGTCGGCAACACCAACACGGTCCTCGGAGTCTTCGCGAAATCCGCGAACGCGACCTCTGGTTCAAACTCCGGTTCAAACTCGTATGATCAGCCCATCGCCAACTGGCGCGTGTCAACCAATGCCACGCAGACCGTGGACGAGTACGGAGTACTTTTCCGCAATTTGTTTTCCATGGACAACGTGAAGGCCGATGGCATTCACGGCATTGTGATTTCCTCCGTCGTGCCGCCACTCGATTCCACGTTGAGACAGGTCTGCGAAAAATATTTCAAGACCAAGCCGCTGTTTATTGGCCCAGGAGTGAAGACCGGCATGCCGGTGCTCTATGAGAATCCGGCCGAAGTCGGCGCCGACCGCATCGTCAACTCCGTCGCGGCGTTCGAGAAATACGGCGGACCGTGTATCTCTGTGGATTTCGGTACTGCGACCACTTTCGATTGCGTCACTCCCAAAGGCGAATATCAAGGCGGAGTAATTTGCCCCGGCATCAGAATTTCCGCCGAGGCTTTGTTCGGCCGTACTGCTCGCCTGCAACGCGTCGAGATCAAGAAGCCGGCGAAGATTATTGGCACCAACACCGTAGCGAGTATTCAGTCCGGCCTCTACTACGGCTATCTCGGCCTCGTGGACGGCATTCTTGCGTTGCTGCTGGATGAAATGGGAAAAGACTGCCGTGTAGTTGCGACCGGCGGTCTGGCGTCGCTGATCGGCGACGGTTCCAAATACATCCAGCACGTGGATGACTCGCTTACTCTCGAAGGCCTGCGCATCATCTGGGAGCGCAACCTGGCGGCCAAGCCAAAGCCCGCGGCCACGACGAAAGCCAAATCACGCTAACCACCACTTTGTGAAACGCTTGGAAAACTACTTCAATTACTTCACCGAAATCGAAGAGCACTTTCAGCGCCGGCGCGGCGGTGGCCTGCTGCTCTCCACGCTTGACTGGGCGCTGATTGAAACCTGGAAAGATGCAGGCATTCCCCTCGAAGCCGCGCTGCGTGGCATTGACGCCGCTTTCGACAAGTATGACGCGCGCCCCTCCAAGACGCGCAAAGTGAACAGCCTCGCCTATTGCGCGCAGGAAGTTCTCGCCGCCGCCGAAGAGATGAAAGAAGCTGTCGTGGGCGTCGCCAAAGAAGAGACAAAAAGCGACTCGGGATTTCGCGCTGAAGAGATTGCTGCGTTCCTGCGCCGCAACGCCGATGCGCTTGATGCAGCTAAGCTCCCTGAGAAGACTGGAATCTCCGCGAACGCCGTCGCCAAAGAAGCGGCAGGAGTTTTGCGCGAGCACGCGAGCAAAATTGAAAGCGCGAAATCAGTCGGACGATTAGAAGACCTGGAGCGCCACCTGACGTTGTTGGAAGAACGTCTGTTTGTGATTCTGCTGGCAGCCTCGCCGGACGAGCAAGTGCTCGCCGCCCGTGCCGAAGCCGATCGCGAACTTGCTCCCTATCGCCGTAAAGTTCCCGCGCAACAAGTCGAGCAATTACAAAAGCAATTTGTCCACAAGCGCCTGCTGGAGAAGTTCAATCTGCCCCGGTTGAGTTTGTTTTATATGTGAGTACAAGTTGGTCTGGCCGCGAGAGTTATGCACAGATGTTCCGCAAGGAACACATCGTCATGACGGAGGTGTCCGACGATTGTGTCCGACGGACGTGTCCGACAGAGGTGTCCGACGATTGTGTCATGACAGTAAAACCTAAGAAAATACGGACAATAAGTCATGGAAGGGTGAGGCAGCCCGGCCACATCCGAAGCGCATTAGGGCGGGGCACCCACAGTTGTAGCGGCTTCGGCTGTTCAAAGGACGGGCCACCCGCCCGGTGCAAGAGAGAGTAAGGCCGTTACTGCATGATATCCTTGCAACAGCCCTGTTCGATATTAGAAGCTACATTCGACGGAACTATGGCATAGCGATTCGCTTCCCGGCAGAAATAGTGGCTCACGAGCCCCGGCTCCGCGCCGATATGAAGTGTTACAACATCAAGAGGGCTATGTTCTCAGGAGAGGCACATCATGAAGAACATCGTCGCAGTACTGGCACTCTGCGCGGCCGTGCACGCGCAGCAAGCTAAGCTCTACACCCTTCATAATTTCAACGGCACTACCGAAGGCAAGGCTCCCGTGGGTGCCCTAATCTCCGATCAGGCTGGCAACTTGTATGGTGTCACGTCGCTGGGTGGCGGCAAGAACGCCGCTTGTTACCAGAACACCAACGATGGCTGTGGCACGGTTTTTGAATTGGTCGCTCCGCCTTCGCGGGGCGGCACTTGGACGTTTCAGACGCTCTACCGCTTCACAGGCGGCGTCGATGGCGGTCTGCCCGCAGGCGGACTCGTCATGAACGCACAGGGATTCTTGTACGGAGTCACCAACGCGGGCGGCGATATGACGAATCCGCAGTG
>JBEKTR010000326.1:0-3831 GCA_049515835.1 Terriglobales bacterium | reverse complement strand
CTTCGAAGGCGAGGCTGGTCGAGCAGAATGATTCGCGGCTCTTTACGGATGCTGCCGCGCGCGGCGAGCAAAGTCGTGCGGTTCGCGTCATCGAGAACGATGTGGACCTGAGATTCGAGCGCAAGGTCATTATCTTTCGCGGTGTAGGTGAATCCGCGCGCGGAGCCCGACCCCTGGGGCAAACTGAACTCGATCAACTCTTTCGTGTAGGCATTGCCAGTCTCTTGATTGAAAACGAGGCCGCTGGTCTTGAGATGGATCGCGCCTTTTAATTGTTGAGGCGCGGCTTGATCAGGCTGTGTCGCGCCACCGGGATTAGCGTTGAGATCGATCTGTACTTCGCCTTGCGCCACCGCGTCGCCTGAGTGCGGATCGTATTCAAAATCGCTGCCATAAAGCTGGTCATAACGGCTGGAATCGCGTCCGTACACAGTGATGCGGACATTATGCAATTCCGTTCTGCCGCCATCTTTGAACTGCACGGCCTTGCTCGCTTCCATCTTGAACAGCGTCCGGCCCTGCTCCGATTTGGAAACGGAAAATCCCTGCGCGGTCTGTTGAATTTCGATACCGATTTTTTCGGGGACCTGCCTGAGCGCGTTTTGCACGTTGTGTCGCGCGTAGAAGTAATACCCCACCAGCACAAGAATGAACGCGGCTGCCGTCACCGCGACCCAGCGGCGGAGAAGAGAGATTTGCAAAGCCATCCAGGCCCAGTTTACTTGATTGCGGTTGGAGGCGTGGGGGCAACGTCGCACTAATGAATGCTATTCATGCTGCTTCCGCGCGCCGACAATCTTTCAAGGTCAGCTCCAAACCGCCGAAATCTGGATGATCGTTGTGGTCAAGTGTAAAAGCAATATCGAGCACGTCTCCAGCCAGGCATTGCGCCTGTTGAAAGGTTTCGGCCATGCGCCACCCCACCGCAGTGTGGACAACTCCATTTTTCATGGCCGCGAATTTCAATTTGACGTGCTTTTCCTTGAATACGCGCGGAGCGCCGAGCAATCGCGCGCCGAAGGCCGCGAAGACCGGCTCCGGATTGCCAACTCCAAACGGTTGCAGGCGTTCCAGGAGTTGAAAGAAATCCGGGCTCACAAGCTCAAGCGAAAGCTCCGCGTCGTAATGCAAAATCGGCTCGAAATCAGCCAGCGTGAGCCGCTCTCGCGCATAAGTGTCTAGATGGGTGCGCAGCTGCGGAATTCGCTCGCTTGGCAAAGAAAAGCCGGCGGCATGAGCATGTCCGCCAAAGCGCGTGAATAATGCAGCACAGGACTCCAATGCGTCCAGCAAATGAAATGCGGGAATGGAGCGCCCTGACCCGTGCGCTTCTTCGCCATTCCGCGAAATCACGAGCGCGGGGCGGCCAAACTGCTCGACCACGCGCGTCGCTGTGATGCCGATCACTCCGCGATGCCAGCCATCGCCATCAATGACCACACAATATGCATCGCGCAATGCCGGTTCTTCTTCAACGCGCAGTTTGATGGATTCGAGAATCTCCCGTTCTTCTTTTTGACGCGCCGTATTGAGCTCGTCGAGTTTGTTGGCGATTTGCTGCGCTTGCTGCGCATCCTTCGTGCTGAACAGGTCGATGACGTCGCGGGCAACATCCATGCGCCCAGCCGCATTTATGCGTGGGGCGATACGGAAAGCAACTTCGCCCGAGGTCAGCGGACGTCCGCCCAACTGCGAAACTTCCAGCAACGCCTTCAATCCCGGATTGACGGCTTTTTGCAATGCGTCCAATCCAAGTTTGGCGAAGACGCGATTTTCGCCGGTCAAGGGAACCGCATCGGCGACGGTCGCGATCGCCACGACTTTCAAGAACGACCCAAGCAGCCGTGCTTGGTCTCTGTCGGGCATGCGTCGTTCCATTAAAGCTTGTGCGAGTTTGAATGCAACACCGGCTCCACAGAGACTCTTGCTTGGATACTCGCATCCCGGCTGATTGGGATTGAGAACAGCCAAGGCTTTCGGCATTCCATTCGGGCCAGGCAAGTGATGGTCCGTCACGATGAGATCCACGCCCAGCCGATGAGCGGTTTCCGCGGCGGCGAACGCGCGAATGCCCGTGTCCACGCTGACGACGAGCCGGATTCCCTCAGCCGCGGCTTGCTCAATGCGGTCGCCGCGCAGATCGTAGCCTTCTTTAATACGGTGAGGCACGTGAAAATTCGCGCTGCCGCCACACAACTCGATCGCAGTTTTTAATATGACGATGGCGGTCGTGCCGTCCACATCGTAATCGCCGTAAATAAGAATGCTCTCTTTGCGCTCAATTGCGGCGTCAATCCGGTCCACGGCGGCTTTCATTCCGGTGAGCAGATAGGGCGAGTAAAGATGCGCAAGCGATGGCGATAAGAACCGATGTGCAGACTCGCCATCCTCCACGCCGCGCATGATGAGCAAACGTGCCAAGATCTCAGCCTGCGGCGCAGTCTTGATTCCGCATTGCTGCCGCAACTCCACCACGAGGGTGGGGACTTTAGATTCATCCACACATTTCGGAATCCACTTCATGGGTAAGAAAGAAAGAAGATCGTGAAACTATTTGCTGCCGTGAGAATAACAGCCGGAAAGGTCTGAAGGCGGAAAGATAGAACAGGCAGACGGAATTCTTAGCCTATTAGATCTCGTCAGGACCGGGCTCATCCATATCTATATCCATGGGAACGCCCATTTCTTCAAACATCTCGATGAAATGCTGGTAGCGCTGGTACCACTCCGTCGCCGCCTCAAACACCATCATGACGCCCTGATGCGCAAACCCGAGTTGCACAAATCCGGTTTTGCCAATATAAGTGCGCAGCCAGCGGACATCTTCCAAATCCACATCGTCTTCAGGACCGCCGAACTCAGCGCTGGACAAGCGATCGATCAGATCATCAAGTTCGTCGCGCTGCAGGCGCACCGATTCCATGGTGACGAAGGATGCGCCCGAGGCTTTGGCGAGTTCGACAAAATCCTTCCAGCTCTCCAGATTGTCCCCCGGCTTCCAGAGAACGGTGGGGACAAATTCATAACTGACCGCGCCAGGGAACCGGCGCATGCCGTGGCCTTCGATGAAGGCGATCATGTCATCGCGCAAAGTTGTGAGGTCGTCGGAGAACTTGGCCATAGCCCGTTTGCTTGTTTTAATTCTAAGCCCTTTATTGTAAGCCTCGCACAGCCTGCGACGCCAAATCGGGCGGCTCTGTCGCTGTGTTAGACTTGTACCTTCGTAGCGGAACTTTGACGGAATCATGCTTCTTTCCAAAGAATATGTGGGCTATCTTGCCCGCGAAGTCACCAAAAAACTGATTGCCAGCGAGATGATTGAGACGAAATCTCTGCCTGCGGTCACGGAAAAAGTGCATGCCGCGATGCTCGAGGAATTGACCCTCGAAGACCGCATCAACGATGAAGTCCGCGTGATTCTTGAGGCCTACTCCGAGGAAATGCGCAAGTCCGGCGCCAACTATCAGGAAATGTTCCGCAAGGTGAAGAGCGAACTCACCCGCAAATACAAGGCGGTCCTGTGAGAGTCAACCGCGACAAAGTCAACAAACTGGCGCATGTAATAACCGACGCACTCGCAGACATGAGCGAAGTAGATTTCGTGGAGGACCGCAATACCGTCCGCCTGGAAACCCGCAAAATTCTTGAAGACCTCCTTAACAAAGAAGAGAGAATAGACCAAGCGGCCCGGCAGAAAATCGAGAGTCAGAAGAAAACCATTCTCGAAGGCAGCCAGGAGTGGGACATCCTCTACCGCAAGTACTACAACGAAGAAGTAAAAAAACTGGGACTATAGCCCTTCGGTGACCGCCGAAGGCCCTAACGCTCTTC
>JBEKTR010000325.1:0-3877 GCA_049515835.1 Terriglobales bacterium | reverse complement strand
AGCACGATGATCAAGCCCGGCCAAGTGTACTGGGGCTTGAACCGTAATAGTACGACATCAATGAATAAAGCCATCACAATATAAATGATGGGCAGCACGGGATAACCGACCGCGCGGTAGGGGCGGACTGCGTCCGGCTGCGTGCGGCGCAGCACAAAAAGTCCATAAATCGTAAGGATATAAAACACGAGCACCGCAAAAATGATGTAGTCGAGCAACTGCCCGTAAGTGCCGGAGACGCACAATACGCACGTCCAGACCATCTGAACCATCAGGGAGACAGCAGGCGTCCTATAAGTGGGATGCAATTTGGCCACGCTGCGGAAGAACAATCCATCTTTGGCCATGGCGTAATAGACGCGTGCTCCGGCGAGAATGAGGCCGTTGTTGCAGCCGATGCTCGACAGCATGATGGCGGCGGCCATAATGGAGCCGCCGATTCCACCGAACATCTGCGTGAGAACCGCCGTGGCGACACGGTCTTCAGTTGCGTATTTAATGCCGCGATCAAGAATGGTCGCGCCGTTCTTTATCCCGTCCAGCGGGAGAACATTCAGGTAGATAATGTTGCAGGCGATGTAGAGCGCGATTACGACGCCGGTGCCGAGGGCCAAAGACAAGGGCAAATTGCGGCTGGGATTTTTCACTTCGCCGGCGGTGAAAGTCACGTTGTTCCAGGCGTCGGCTGAAAATAATGACCCAACCTGGGCCACGGCGAGAATCGTCAACGTACCCACGAGAACCATGGGGCCACCTACACCGACTTGAACGGCGTGCTGCGCACTCAGTCCAGCCTTGCTCCAGAAATGACCATTGAAATTAGTGGCGAGGGCTTGGGCGTTGCGCCCGATGAAAACTCCCAGAATGGTAAGTCCGAGTAGCGCGGCGACTTTGGCCGAAGTAAATACGTTCTGGATGGCCGCGCCGAGCTTTACGCCGAAAATATTAATCACGGAAAGCGCGATGACCATCAGAATGGCCATGAGATTTTGCGTGTTCAGTCCGACATCCATGTTGCCGAGAACCATGGGACCGATATGAATGGGTGGAATCTTGGCGAAGTGGATAATCCAGTTGGACGAAGAAATGGAGGGAAAGAAAACACCGAGAAACTTGCCGAAAGCCACGCCCACGGCGGCGATGGTGCCAGTCTGAATAACTAGGAATAGCGTCCAGCCGTAGAGGAATCCCCAGAGCGGGCCGAGAGCTTCGCGGAGATAAACGTACTGGCCACCGGCGCGAGGCATCATGGCTGCGAGTTCGCCGTAGCAAAGCGCGCCCACGATGGTCATGAAGCCGGTGACCATCCATGCGCCGAGCAGCAAAGCCGGAGAATTCACTTCACGGGCAATTTCGGCGGAAACAATAAAGATGCCGGAACCGATCATCGAGCCCATCACCAGCATGGTGGCGCTGGTGAGGCCGAGACCTTTGACGAGTTCCGTGTCTTGCGAAGGCTTTTCTAGTTGAGTGCTCAAGTTGGGTTGTGTGGGGCGGACATTCCTGTCCGCCAAGCTCGCGGATTAACTTTATCTCAATATGCGCAAAAATTCCTCTGCTGATTTGCGCGGGTCGTTTACCAAATCGGATATCACGGCAACCGAGTCAGCTCCCGCTTCGATGACCGAAAGGCAGTTCTGGCGAGTGATTCCGCCGATGGCGACCAGCGGTTTCGAGGTTAGTTTTCGGGCTGCACGGACTCCGTCTAGACCTACAACCGGATCGGGATTGGCTTTGCTGGAAGTCGAAAATACCGGCCCGATGGCAAGGTAATCAGCAGTCGTTTGATGGGCTTCTTTCACCTGCTCGGGATTGTGCGTAGAGACGCCCAGCCAAAGCTTGTCGCCAATGACTTTTCGCGCGCCAGCGGGAGAGAGATCGTCCTGTCCGACATGAACACCGTCAAAGTCAGCGGCGAGGCAGAGGTCGGCGCGGTCGTTCATTATTAACCTCGCAGAGCTTAGGCGGCGTTTCAGTTCGCGCGCATGCTCGAGCATTTGGCGGGCATTACCGCTCTTGTTCCGGTATTGGAGGAGCGTCACGCCAGCTTCCGTTAGTTCTTCCGCGGCGGAATACAACCGCGATTCATCCGGGTACAACGAAGGATCGATAATGGCATTGAAGCGGGGAAAAGCGAGCATAATAGGTGCGCAATGTGATTTTACGATACGGTCGCGGTTGTTAACGTGCGCAAAGTCTTGCATCTTGACGAGGAAAGTAGAACGGCAGAGACTGAGTTGCGATGTCTCTTAGGCGGAAGGGATGCTATGAGAAATTTTACCGAATGCGAAAATTTAGTGATGGCCATGCTGTTCTGTGCCGCTATGACGACTACAGCGCTAGCGCAGAGTTTTGGTAATTTGGCGAGTTTCGATACTACGAACGGCAATGCGCCCCAAGCAGCTCTGGTGCAGGGTGCGGACGGGAACCTTTATTCAACTGCGAGTATGGGTGGCCTGAATGGCAACGGTACGATTTTCAGAATTACGCTGAATGGCGCTTTGAACCCAATTTATAGCTTCTGTTCACTACCTATTTGCGCGGATGGGGCCTTTCCTTTCGCGGCGTTGATTCTCTCCACTGATGGGGACTTCTATGGGACTACCGACGCTGGCGGGGCCAATTATGCAGGTGCTATTTTCAAAATCAATTCACGAGGGGCTTTTGCTGTTGTACACAGCTTCGATGTCACGGATGGCGCCAGCCCTCAGGCTCCCTTAATTCAGGCTTCGGACGGAAACTTCTATGGCACAACAACTGTTGGTGGACACTATCCGCATCGCTGTGACGGCAACTACTGTGGCACAGTCTTCAAAATCACTCCGGCAGGAGCATTAGGGTCCGCCGGGTTTGATTTGACCGATGGTGCACAACCCGAGGGGCCTCTTATTCAGGCCGCGGACGGAAACTTTTACGGAACAACGCCCCAAGGCGGATCGAGTTCTTCGTGTGGCACGGCGGGCTGTGGCGCGATCTTTAGGGCCACCCCGACCGGAGGCTTGTCGGCGCTCTACAGTTTCTGCTCCCAAAGCAGTTGCGTTGACGGCTACCAACCAATTGGGGGATTAGTTCAAGGCACAGATGGGAATTTCTACGGAACGACGTCGGCTGGCGGAACTGATTTGATTGATTGTGTTATGGGCTGCGGGACTGTTTTCAAAATCACTCCGGATGGCGCGCTAACAACTCTGCACAGCTTCTCACTGGTTGATGGCGCGTATCCATTGGCAGGACTGATTCAAGCCACCGACGGAAATTTCTATGGAACGACCTTCCAAGGAGGCGATTTAGCTTGTCATGCCTCGAATGACTTTCCGGGTTGCGGGACTGTATTCCAGATAACACCGGCCGGCACATTAACGACCGTGCACAACCTTGAGTTGACTGATGGTGTGTACCCTAAAGCTCCGCTGTTTCAAGCAACCAATGGGGATCTTTATGGTTCGGCGTCCCAAGGAGGCGATCTTGGCTGTAACATACCTTACGGATGCGGCTCAATTTTCACCTTTTCAATGGGGCTCGGGCCATTTGTTAGTTTTGCGCACAGTTCTGCCAAGGTTGGCCAGATGGGTGGAATTCTCGGCCAGGGTTTCACCGGAAGTACGAGCGTATCGCTCAACGGAACTCCCGCTAGCTTTACGGTTGTGTCTGACACTTTTATTCGTGCCACAGTTCCTGACGGTGCGACAACGGGATATGTCACGGTCACCACTTCGAGTGGCACTCTAACGAGCAATGTTCCGTTTAATGTTTTGCCGTAAAACCAAAAGCAGATTCCTCGTCGCTACGCTCCTCGGAATGACAACGTGGTAAGCGGCGAGGAGCGGGATAGCCCAGCTAGTGTTTACCCGAGGTAATCCCGCTCTTCGCCAGGAAT
>JBEKTR010000324.1:0-3902 GCA_049515835.1 Terriglobales bacterium | reverse complement strand
TCAGTCCGTCCGGTCAGTCGCCGAATGGTTCGCGCTAGGATTTTCCCTTCGCACGAAGCGTCTCTTTCCGCACGGTATAGCGATCTACCAAATCTTCGCGGACACGATAACCCCTTCCGGGCGAGTCTCGAATCACGATGGTGCCCCGAGGCGTGACTTCCACCTCGGGCTCGATGATGTCTTCCTTCCAATATCGCCGGGACGCAGAGACATCCCCTGGGAGGGCAAAACCCTCCAACGTGGAAAGCGCGATATTGTGCGACCGGCCTATGCCCGACTCGAGCATGCCCCCACACCAGACCGGGGTCTTGAATTGGCGGCAGACATCGTGAATTTTGACCGCTTCGCCGAAGCCTCCGACCCGGCCGACCTTGATATTGATAATGCGGCACGCCCCTATTTCGAGAGCCTGCGCCGCCGCCCGCGCGTGGTGAATCGATTCATCCAGGCAAAGCGCCGTGCGCAGCTCCTTTTGCAAACGGGCGTGGTAATAAATGTCATCACTCCAGAGGGGTTGCTCGATCATGAGCAAATTGAATTGATCGAACTTGCGCAAATGCTCGACCTCATCAAGCGAATAAGCTGAGTTGGCGTCGCAGCTAAGAACGATCTCTGCCCAGCGAGCTCGCAGGCGTTCAAGCACGTTCAAGTCCCAGCCCGGCTTTACTTTGATCTTGATGCGCTGGTAACCAGATGCGAGCGCAATCTCAATTTTTTCCTCCAGCTGTTCGATCGAATTCTGGATTCCAATCGAAACTCCGCAAGCAATCTCTTTTCTGCTGCCGCCCAATACCTTCCACAGCGGGATCTGCTTTGCCTGGGCTTCGGCATCCCATAGGGCATTTTCAAGCGCCGCTTTTGCCATGCGATGCCCACGGACACGCGCAAAATCATGAGCGCAGTCCCGCCCGGCTGCGAAACTCTTGCCCAACATGGCAGGTGCAAGAAAGTCTTTGATCACAAGCCACGCGGAATCAGAAAATTCTTCGCTATAAAACGGGCCCACATCGGAGACGCATTCTCCCCATCCGTCTATACCCTCGCAGTGAACCGTGAGCAGAATTACCCGGCGCGTTTCAATCCGTCCGAAGCTGGTCTCAAAAAAGTGCACCAGCGGCATGTGCAATTCACGTATGGTGATCGCTTCAACCTTCATGATGGCGAGGTGTCAACCTGCAATTTGTTCTTGTTTCTTGGCATCTTTCCATAGGGATTCGAGTTCATCGCTAGAAAGTTCGTCGAGCATCATACCCCGAACAGCAGCGGCACGCTCCATTTGTTCGAAACGATGACGGAATTTTCGGTTCGCGCGCTTGATCGCGGACTCCGAATCTAACGACAGATGCCGCGCGAGATTTACCATCACAAAAAATAAATCTCCCAATTCGTTTTCAAGACGCAGTCGCAAATCAGCAGGCATTTGCGATGATCCGGGTCCGGCAATCCCACGGTTCACCAAATCGGGGACTTGCGCCGGCAGTTTTGCGATTTCCTGTTCCAGTTCGCGCGTTTCTTCGCGTAGTTTTTCAATGAGTTCGGTGGCATTTCGCCAGTCGAATCCGACTCGCGCCGCTTTCGAACTCAATTTACCTGCTTCGATGAGTGCGGGCATCGCGCGCGAGATATCGGCAAGAAGGGACTTTGAAGACTCGCACGGCTGGCCGCCGTTCTCTTTTTTTTCTTTTTTTTCTTTAGCCTTAAGTGCTTCCCAGTTGCGAAGCACATCGGCGGGGGTCGCGGCATCTACATCTCCGAACACATGGGGATGCCTTCTCACGAGTTTGTCGTTCAGATGATCGAGCACGTCATCAATGGAAAACGTGCCTTCCTCGTTTGCTAGCTGCGAATAGAACAACACTTGCAGAAGCAAATCCCCAAGTTCTCCCGGGAGCTCCTGCCAGTTGCGGTCGTCAATGGCTTCGAGAACTTCGTAGGTTTCCTCGACTGTGTACGGTTTGATGGAGTCGAAAGTTTGTTCCCGGTCCCACGGACAGCCGCCCGGCCCCCGCAGGCGCGCCATGATGGCAACCGCCCGTTCAAAGCGGGAACCGCTGGTTTTCGATGAGTCCTTGCTGGACATGGCTCACCACTTTAAATGACGAGCCGGAATGGGAGCAAACCCTATAGCCAGTTTATGCACCTAAGGCATGGGCTTGACGACTTTGGCTATAAGAATGCCCTCTCATGATTAGAGATTCTATTCCGATGAGCGAATATACCGTTCTCTGTGTGGACGATGACGAGGCAATTTGCGAGCTTTACCAGGCCGCATTTCCTGCCTGGGGTCATCGCGCCGTCACTTCCATGAGTCCCCTACAGGCCCTGAACACAATCGGGAACCAAGACGTGCAATTCGATGCGATCCTATTGGATTATGAGATGCCCGAAATGAATGGCGCCGAGTTAGCAGCGGAAATCAAGCGGCAACATCCCAACTTGCCGATCATGATGGTTTCAGGCAATGCGGAGATCGTGCGCCATGCCCCGCAATTTGTAGATATCACTATTGCCAAAGGTTCCGAATTGGCCCTCCTTATTTCCCAGATTGAAAATCTAATCGTCTCGCATCGCAATCCGAAACCGGCTCAACCCTTCCGTTGGACCGTCGCCGATACTGCCTCAGCCTGATCTTTGCTTAGCATCGTCGTCTGCCGCTCCTTCGTCACAGGTGCCGAACCTTCAGCCTTAAAAAACAATGCTGCCAGTGGAGGCAATGTTAGCTTGAGCGAATAGGGTCGTCCGTGCGAAGGCACCATCTGGGCCTCTTTTCCTCCCATATTGCCCCACCCGCTTCCCCCATATTCCACGGCATCGCCGTTCAGGACTTCCCGCCAGAAACCGCCCTGCGGCACACCCACCAAGTATTCTTCCCGCGGCACCGGAGTGAAATTGCAAACCACCAAAATCGTATCTTCGGCGGATTTCCCCTTGCGCAGCAGCGAAACCACGCTGTTCAGGCTGTCATTGCAATCGACCCATTCAAATCCCGCCGGATCGGCATCCTGCTCGTGCAGCGCCTTTTCATTGCAATAGAGATGGTTCAATTGCTCAACCCACTTCTGCAAACCGGCGTGATGCGGATACTGCACCACGGCCCATTCGAGCGCCGCATCGTGGTTCCATTCCCGCCTCTGCCCGAATTCGCATCCCATGAAGAGCATTTTCTTTCCCGACTGAGCAAACATATAGCCAAACAGCACACGCAGATTGGCGAATTGCTGCCACTCGTCCCCCGGCATCTTGTTAATCAGCGAACCTTTCCCGTGCACAACTTCGTCATGGGAAAGCGGCAAAACAAAGTTTTCCGTAAATCCATAAAGCATGCGGAAAGTCAGCAAATTGTGATGGAAACGCCGGTGGATAGGATCTTCCTTGAAATATTTTAAGGTGTCGTGCATCCAGCCCATGTCCCATTTCAAACCAAAGCCCAACCCGCCCAGATATACCGGACGCGAAACCATGGGCCACGCGGTGGATTCCTCTGCGATCATCTGTACGCCCGGATATTCCTTATAAACCTGCTCGTTTAGTTGCCGGAGAAAATCGATGGCCTCGAGATTTTCGCGTCCACCGTAGCGATTGGGAATCCATTCGCCTTCTTTCCTCGAATAATCCAGATAAAGCATCGATGCGACGGCGTCAACGCGGAGCCCATCCGCGTGATATTTGTCCAGCCAGAACATGGCGTTCGAAATCAGGAAACTGCGAACTTCCGTACGCCCGTAATTGAAGATTAGTGTTTTCCAATCCGGATGGAAACCTTGTCGCATATCGGCGTGTTCATAAAGATGCGTGCCGTCAAAATAGGCCAATCCGTGTGCATCGGTAGGGAAGTGAGAGGGAACCCAATCCAGAATCACGCCAATCCCATGCTGGTGTAGCTGGTCCATCAGAAACATAAA
>JBEKTR010000323.1:0-3930 GCA_049515835.1 Terriglobales bacterium | reverse complement strand
GATGGACGCGTCAAGATTCTCGACTTCGGCCTCGCTAAATTGGTCCAGAACGCAGACGCAGAGCCGAACGAGTTGACGCTGACGAGTTCGCACACAGCCGCAGGCGTCATCATGGGCACGGCGAGTTACATGGCGCCGGAGCAAGTGCGTGGCAAGGGCGTAGATGCGCGTTCGGACATTTTTGCCTTTGGCGCCGTTTTGTACGAAATGCTGACGGGCATACGGGCATTTCGCCGCGAGACGTCGGCAGAGACGATGACGGCGGTGCTGAAAGACGACCCGCCGGAGATGTCGGCACCCAGCCATCTGGTTTCGCCAGTGCTTGAGCGCATAGTCCGCCGCTGCCTCGAAAAGAGTCCGGAACAGCGCTTCCAGTCGGCACGCGATCTTTCATTTGCGCTGAGCGCGCTTTCGGGTAGCGAAACCAGCAGCGCGGCACGCGCCGTTGCTGCTGCTCCGCAGCGTCATTCACTCTTGCCTTGGCTCGGCATGGCGTTGGGGCTCGCCGCCGTTGCTGGATTGACATGGCTCGTATCTCACCGTCCGGCCTCCACAACGCGCATGCAGTTTGCACTCTCCACGCCGGATGAAATGAGCATCAGCCACATGGCGCTGTCGCAAGATGGCACCATGCTCGTGTTCGTCTCGCCCGAAGAGAGTTCGTCCCTGCCCATGTTATTTCTGCAACGAATCGGCTCGCCGGGAATTACGCCGCTCGCAGGCACTCAGGGCGCGAGTTTTCCTTTTTGGTCGCCGGACAATGCTTATGTGGGATTTTTCGCTCGCGGCAAGCTGCTGAAAATCGCCGTCAATGGCGGTGTGCCGCAGGCCTTGGCCAACGTCTTGTCGGCGCGCGGCGGGAGCTGGGGCAGCAAGAATGTCCTCCTATATGCGCCAGACACTGGCACTGGCATCTATCGCATCAATGCCGACGGAACGGGAGCGGCCCCGGTCACACTGAATTTTCTACTGGCTGACAAACAAGAGCAGACCCACCGCTGGCCGATTTTTCTTCCGGACGGGAATCACTTTCTTTACTGGGCGGGCAATTTTTCGAATTTGAGCGACGACCGCGATAGCGGCATTTACCTTGGCTCGTTGGATGGCAAGGAAAAAACTTTAATTTTGCTGTGCCATTCCGGTTTTGCCTATGACGCGCATCACCTTTATTACGGCGACGATCAGCGGCAACTGGTGAGTGTCGCGTTTGACGTGGACAATGCTAAGGCCTCGGGCAGCGCCGTGGCTATTGCGAACTCCGTCGGATTTCAGCCTTCCACATTCTGGGCCGCCATCACCGCGTCGCTGAATGGCACGTTGATTTACAACACGGGTGTGGGTGCGGCTCAATCGCAGCTGACGTGGATGGACCGCTCAGGTAAAGAACTCGGCAGAATCGGCGAATCCGCTGTGATGGCTAATCCGACGCTCTCCCCTGACGACAGCAGGGTCGCCGTGGACATTGCCGATTTGAAGGCGAATAACGTGGACATCTGGGTGTTGAGCGCCGCAGGCGCCGGTAATGCCCGGTTCACGTTCGATCCTTCCGAAGAAGTCGCGCCGGTATGGTCGCGCGATGGGAGCCTCATTTCCTTCCGCTCGGTTGCCGAGTTTGGCGCAGGGATCATGATGAAGAAATCCAATGGACTGGAGAAGGAAAAACGGATTATGGCGGCAGATGCCGTCAATGATTTCATCCCAAATTCCTGGTCGCTCGACGGCACCCAGCTTTTTTACACCGCACAATCTCCTGGGCAGGAATATCTGGCGCTGCTTTCTGTTGCAGACGGCAAGAGTGTCCGCTTCCTGACGAGCAAGGCCAATCAAACGAATGGTCAGATTTCGCCGGATGGAAAATGGCTGGCGTATGCCTCAGACGAGTCCGGCACCTGGGAAATTTACGTCACATCATTTCCGAATGCTGCCGGTAAATGGCAAGTCTCACGCGGCGGCGGCACAGAACCTCGCTGGCGCGGAGACGGCAAAGAAATCTACTATCTCGCGCCCAGCGGCATGCTTATGGCTGTGCCCGTCAATGCCCAAGGCATTTTTTGCCACAGGCGAACCCGTACAGTTGTTTCAAATTCATGGCCGGGCCCCGATTTCTTCGACCGACGTATTTACTTATGATGTGACTAAAGACGGCAAGCGCTTTCTGGTAAACCGCTACGTGAAACCCGAGCACGTCGCACCTTTGACGATTTTGCTGAACGTGCCCGCGTCATAGGCACATCCGATTTCATTGACTTGCATGGCCCATCCACGTAACATTTTTGCCACATGATAGGCGAGACCATATCTCACTACCGCGTCGTTGAAAAGTTGGGCGGTGGCGGGATGGGCGTCGTCTATAAGGCTGAAGACATAGAACTTGGGCGGTTTGTCGCGCTTAAGTTTCTTCCTCCTGAGTTGTCGCGCGATCCCCAGGCTCTGGAGCGGTTTCGTCGCGAAGCACGGGCAGCCTCGGCGTTGAACCATCCCAATATCTGCACCATCCATGAAATTGGCAAGCATGGCGACGAGACATTCATTGCCATGGAATTTCTGGATGGCGTGACGCTGAAACATTTGATTGGCGGCAAGCCGCTGGATAATGAGACGTTATTGGCTTCGGCTATCGAAATCGCCGATGGTCTGGACGGCGCACATTCGCAGGGGATTGTTCATCGCGACATCAAGCCAGCCAATATTTTTGTAACGAAACGCGGCCACGCGAAGATCCTCGATTTTGGATTGGCGAAAGCATCCGCCGTGTCAGGGTCATCGTCGCATCTTGAA
This sequence comes from Terriglobales bacterium, assembly GCA_049515835.1. GTDB lineage: Bacteria > Acidobacteriota > Terriglobia > Terriglobales > Acidobacteriaceae > JAJPHW01. The sequence goes on along the minus strand of JBEKTR010000323.1, from coordinate 1,152 downwards.
GCGACCATCGATGAGCAGCATCTCACCAGCCCCGGTTCGACGCTCGGGACGGTCGCATATATGTCTCCGGAGCAGGCGCGAGCGAAAGAAATGGACGCGCGGAGCGATCTGTTTTCTTTTGGTGTCGTACTTTACGAAATGACGACGGGAGTTTTGCCGTTTCGTGGCAATAGCACTGCGGAAATCTTCAAAGCGATTTTGGATGGAAATCCTGCGCCCACGCAGAGGCTCAATCCGGACCTGCCCGTAGATTTGGATCGCATCATTGGCAAGGCTCTGGAGAAAGACCGTAATCTGCGTTATCAAAGTGCCGCGGATATGCGGACCGACCTCGCGCGCTGCAAGCGCGACATCGATTCGGGACGGTCGGTGAGTTACACGGGAGTGGCAAGCTCTGGCTCGATCAGTTCGACCGCCATCGCGGCGGCGGAGCCGAAAGGCTATCGCAACCTGCTTCTGATGGGTGCGCTAGGACTGCTGGCCGTTGTCGCCGCTGCGGCCTTTTACTTTTTGCACGAAAAGCCGTCGTCGCGAAGAGTCGATTCGCTGGCGGTGCTGCCTTTCGTTAATTCGACCGGCGACGCAGGCAACGATTACCTAAGCGACGGATTAACCGTGAGCCTGATCGGCAGCCTGTCGCAACTGCCGAGCCTGAAAGTGATGGCGAGAAGCACGGTCTTCAAGTACAAGGGAAAAGAAGACGATCCCGAGGCAATCGGCAAAGCGCTGAATGTGGGTGCGCTCCTGCTGGGCAGCGTTACGCAGCGTGGGGACAATATCGGAGTCCAAGCCGATCTGGTGAATGCCTCGGACGGCACTGAGATGTGGGGGGCGCACTATGATCGCAAACTCGCCGACCTGACGCAGGTTCAAGGCGACATCACGCGAGACATATCGAACCAGCTGAAGATCAAGCTGACAGGCGACGAGGAAGAACGCGTGGGAAAAGCGGGGACCGAAAATCCAGATGCGTACCGTCTGTATCTCGAAGGACGGCAATTGTGGTACGGGCGCAACCCGGATGGCTTGAAGAAGAGTATCGATCTGTTTCAACAAGCGATTCGCGCCGATCCAAATTACGCGTTGGCGTATGCGGGCTTGGCCGATACCTACAACGTGATTCCCAGTTATGTCACGGACATCAGTTCCAAG
>JBEKTR010000322.1:0-3940 GCA_049515835.1 Terriglobales bacterium | reverse complement strand
TTTTTCATCCGCGTGATTTGGAGTTGCCGGACGCGAAGCTTGACCGCATAGTGGTAGCCTCGTTTCCGTTCCCAAACGTTCCGCCAGAGTTGACGGGAAGTGTTGCAACTGGTTGAATAGAATGCGTCGGGCGCATAACTCAGCGGTAGAGTGCCATCCTCACACGGTGGAAGTCGTAGGTTCAAATCCTACTGCGCCCACCATCTTCTCAATGTCTTACCGTGTTTCTCTTCCTGCGTGGGTCCACTTGGGCGCAATAATTTGAGTGAATGATTCCGAGCTGCGCTTCTCTTTTGGCAGATGTAGCACTCGCGGATGTCGCGCGGCAAAGAACCAGGTCTCCTGCTGTGACCGCGTCATCCGAAAGCATGATTTCCGCTCCATTCCTGCAAAATCATCCCAAGGGGTGACGACATCCGGCCGCATTACGCCGTATCGTGACTCCATCCTCAATCGCGCGTTTGCATTTGAACAAGGAGCCACACATGAAGAAAACCGTCCTCACCTTCGGCCTCATCTCCGGCGTCATGATCTCCGTCCTTATGGGAGGCTCGCTTCTGCTTGCCGACAAGATCGGCTCCGGCCACAGCATGGCTCTCGGCTACACCATCATGGTGGCGTCGTTTCTGCTCATCTACTTCGGCATCCGCAGCTACCGCGACAACACCCTCGCCGGCCAAATCTCCTTCGGGCGCGCCTTTGCCTGCGGCATCCTGATCGCCCTCATCACCACCGTCTGCTACGTCGCCATGTGGGAGGTTCTCTACTTCAAGTTCATGCCCCACTTCATGGACGGCTACTTCGCCGCACAGATTCATAAGGTCCAATCCTCCGGACTCGACCCCGCCACCACGGCCGCGCAGGTCGCTGCCATACAGCACTCTCAGCAGCTCTACCAGAACCCGTTGGTCAACATGGCTTACACCTTCATAGAGCCCCTGCCGGTGGGCATAATCATTACTCTTGTCTCCGCTGCCATCCTCCGCCGCAAGGCCCCGGTCGAACCCACCTCCGCTGCTCCCGCAATCATGGCCACATAAATCAAAAGGCGTTCGGCGAATATCCAAACCCGTATTTTCCCGAGATTCGAGGCGTGGAGGACGGTTTAGCTGATCGGGTAGAACTCCGGGTTTTCGACTCCGAGCATGCGGTAGGCTTCTTCCAGGGAGCGAACCACTTGCAGTTCCGGGCGGGTCTTTTCGCCGAGGATCTGGAACATGCGTGCCAATCCGTAAATGAAGATCTGAGGAATGACGAGGACGCGCATGTATCCCGGAGGAAAAGCGGCGGGAGATGCGGCCACCTGACGGATGGCTTCGCTGGAAACTTCGAACTCCGTCACGCCTGAGAAATCAAGGATGCCGCGACAGGGCGGATGGGAGGCCACGTATGCCGTACCGTCGGCGTACAGCTTCAACAAGATTGCGCCGGTCATGGGTCCGTGCAGAGTTCCGCGCAGAATGTTGTGCTCCGCGTCGAAGTCGACGACGATATTCACGGTGCGCCTCGCGAAATTTATTTTAGCAGTCATTGGAGATGGACCCAGGGTGCCGATTTAGGTGCGTTTGCGACGACCAGGGGTTGCGACGCGCTGTATGGAACCAGCCATCACTGGATACCACCGAGGGCCGATGGCTTGTTGGCGACTCGTGCTTTACGCAAGTGTTCCCAGCGAATTTTAGATTCAATGGCCAATCCGGAATTTGGACATCGCCGCACCGTGCTTTCTCTACACTGGGGAATGCCCATTCGGGCGCGGTTCGGAATGTACAAAGGGCACATTGACGGTTATTGGTTTCGAAAGTAGATTGCCTGACAATGTTTCGCTTGGTGTTTGGCTCGCTGTTTCACTTGCTGTTTCGATCTGTTTTGTAACTCTGGCAGTCGATTTGTCTCAGGGCCTCCGCGGCTCTAGCGGAGAGCTCCCAGTCCTCGGGCCTCTCAGTCCCAAGGCATAACGGTGCTTGATCGAACAAAACCACCCCTGCGGTTGAGGGCGGAGCTGTGCTCGGTCGGGCGATCCACGAACGTCGCCATCGTCGTTCAATAGCGGCTCAGGCCGTAGTGTGTCTGGCCTTCGTTTCCGTCCACCTAGTTTTTCAGATCAATTTAAGGAGAGATCCTCATGAAGAGTTGGAGTGTGGCTGGTGCAGTTCTGCTATTCGCTGTTGCAACCGCGATCGCATCAACAGGGCAGCAAGATCCGGGGCCACGGCCTGGTCCGGCGGGAGCGGGTGGACCGTATCCGACGCTCAACGCTAACGAGAATAATTTTTTCAGCCAGGCGTTTCTGCGTTTCCAGGAAGTGGACTCGGTGACGGGAACGATTGAAGCGGGCAGGGGGCTAGGGCCGACGTTCAACGGGAATAGTTGCGCCATGTGCCACGCGCAACCGGCGATTGGCGGATCGAGTCCGGGATTGACGAGTCCGCAGAATGCGGTGGCCAGCCCGCAGGTGGCGCTGGCCACGCTGGATGGCGCGACCAATTCTGTGCCGGCTTTTATTACGACGAATGGCCCGGTGCGAGAGGCGCGCTTCATTAAGAACCAAAACGGATCGCAGGACGGCGGCGTGCATGGACTCTATACGATCACCGGGCGTACGGATGCTCCGGGATGCACTTTGGCGCAACCGAATTTTGGACAAGCGCTGAATCAAAATAACGTAATCTTTCGCATCCCGACGCCGCTGTTTGGGCTTGGACTTGTGGAGAACACGCCAGATGCGACTTTGCAGGCAAATCTGGCGGCGACACAATCGGCACGTTCAAAACTCGGAATTGGCGGGAGCTTCAACACTAGCGGCAACGACGGCTCGATTACACGGTTTGGGTGGAAGGCGCAGAACAAGTCGCTGCTGATGTTTTCTGGCGAGGCTTATAACGTGGAGCAGGGCGTGACGACGGAATTGTTTCCGAACGAACGCAACACGGCTGCGGGGTGCGTGTTCAACGGAACGCCGGAAGACAGCAGCAACATGCTGAACGGCAATCCGCAGAGCGGGAACTACAACACGCCGATCGGAACGGTGTCGGAAATGTCATCGGACATTGTGAATTTTGCAGCGTTCGCAAGGCTGGGAGCGCCACCGACGCCGGCGCCGCCGACGCAGTCGACGCTCAACGGAGCGAGCCTTTTCGGCAGCGCGGGATGCGCGTTGTGTCACTCGCCCTCGCTGACGAGCGCGGCTTCTCCGTATACGGGTATGGGAGGAGTCACGTACGCGCCGTATTCGGATTTTGCGCTTCACCACATGGGCTCGGGGCTGGCGGATGGGATTAGTCAGGGCGCGGCGGGGGGAGACCAGTTTCGGACGGCACCGTTGTGGGGCTTGGGGCAGCGCTTGTTTTTCCTACATGATGGACGGACCGCGGATTTGTTGCAGGCGATCGAAGACCACGCCGATTCGAGCAACTGCCACAATCGTCAAAGCTGCGACTCAGAGGCCGATGGCGTGATCCGGAACTTCAAAGGGCTGAACGCGTCGCAGGTGCAGGATTTGCTGAACTTTCTGCGATCGCTGTAAGCGAGCTGGGGCTGCGGGCGAGCGAGGCGAATGGCGCTCGCTCGCGGCTCGGGAAAGCCGGCGGTGGCAGGCAACCTCATTTTCGGTGAGGTGCTAAGATTTTTGGCATGCCTCTGCGGAAAAAAATCAAGAAGGCCAGTCATGCGTTGGGGAAGTCTGGACGCAGCCGTAAGGACGAAACGCACACGACGGCGGAGCTGGTCATCATCACGGGGATGAGCGGGTCGGGGAAGGCCTCGGCGCTGAAGGCGTTTGAGGATCTTGGTTACTATTGCGTGGATAATCTGCCGGTCGAGCTGATTCCGAGATTTGCCGAGCTGGCACTGCAGTCGGGGGAGATTCCGCACACGGCGCTGGTGGTGGACGTACGCGAAGGCTCGCAACTGGAGAAGCTGCCGGCGATGCTGAAGTCGG
>JBEKTR010000321.1:0-3956 GCA_049515835.1 Terriglobales bacterium | reverse complement strand
GACGACGACGAGCTCCGCCGAGGCCATAGGCTCGCCTTTTGAATCTTTGGCGATGCCGGGCAATTCACGCAAAGTGGGATACAGCGACGCGTCAAAGCCGCCGGAGAGTTCGGCGATGGAGCCTTTCCGAAGCACAAGTACGTTGAGCGGGTCACCAGTGTTGACGAAGGCACGATTGAGTCCCGCGAGGAGAGCCATAAGGAAGATCGCGGTGGTGACGGTCAGCGCGATGCCCAAGGCAGTCATGCCGGTGAGCCCTTTGCGCATCTTCAAATTGCGGAGGTTGTATTTGATGGGGATTGCCATAGAAATTTTCAGCCGATGTGGCGCAGACCCTCCACGATACTGGTTCGCGATGCGTTATAAGCGGGGATAAGGCCGCTAAGGAGTCCGACGAAGGCCGCTACCAGCAAGGCAACCAGCATGGTGGGCGGAGTGACGCGGAAACCGGCAGGCACACCCACCGCGACCGGAGACTTGCTTAGAAATAAAGTTAAAAGCACAGTGCAGCCGATGCCGAGCAGGCCGCCGATCACTGCGAGCGCGACTGATTCTCCTACGAAAAGCGACAAGACGCGTTGCTTGGTGAATCCCAGAGTTTTTAAGACGGCAACTTCGCTGGTGCGCGAACGGACGGACATCGCCATGGTATTTGCCGAAACCAGCAGAATCGTGAATACGACCGCGCCGCAAATACTGAGAATGAAGGCTTTGACGTTACCCAATTGCGCAATGAACGAAAGCCGGAAAGCATGTTCGCTCTCGGATTTTGTCGGCGCTGGGGCATTGTGAAACATGTCGTCGATCGCTTTCTCGACTTCAGGAACATCGTTCTCGGTTTCGACACGCGTGTCGTAGAAGCCCGCTGTTCCTTTGAACCAGGGAACCGCCTCTTCGAGATATTTCGCGTTGAAGTAGAGAATGCGGGGCGGAGGGTCCATGGTGTAGATGGCGCGAATGGTCAGTTCAGGGTTGACTTCGAAAATCGTGCCGAGCAGCGTGATGCGGTCCCCAATCTTCCATCCGTACTTCTTCGCCAGATCGACATCCACCATGGCTCCCGCGCGATCACGCTGCCAGGCGGCGACTTGATCGGGTGGGACAATTTTGTCGGATGCGACCTTCAGGTATTCGTCCGGGTCGGTGGCCATCTGCGTGAAAGAGTGCTCAGGGCGATCGTCTATGTATTTGCCGCCGAACCACGTCATAGGGACGACGGCAACAACGCCGGGGACTGTCCGAATTTTGTCGCGATAGTAAGAAGGCAGAAAATTTGCAAGCGACGTCTTATGCCGGGTAATGACCCTCTTAGCGGATTCCGGTGCGCCTTGATCGAGATAAAAAGTGCGCCAGATGGTCATCATGAGGGTAAGCAGGAGCAGGGAAAAGCCGATGCTAAGAATGGTTAAGACGCTGCGCCGCCTATTGCGGAACGCGCTCTTCACGATGAATCCAGCAAGAGTCATAAAACAACCGGAGTTAAATTAAACTCGATCCAATTAACCAATGTGACGCAATCCTTCCACAATGTTCACACGCGAGGCGTGATAGGAGGGAATAATCGCACTTAAGAACCCTACCAAGCCCGCCACGACCAAAGCTACCAACATGGTGCCGGGTGTGACTTTTGCGGCAGAAAACATCATTCCGAACCCCGGCGCGTGCGAAACGAGGTAGATCAATACATATCCACCTAAAGCTCCCATGAGTCCGCCAACGAGGGCGAGAGTGATGGCTTCGCCTACGAACATCCCTAAAATTGTTTCCCGGCGAAAGCCCAGCGTTTTCAGAACTGCGACTTCCCGAGTCCGCTCGCGGATGGACATTGCCATAGTGTTGGCCGAAACGAGAAGGATGGTAAACACCACGGCAGCACAAATGCTCAGAATGAATGCTTTTACGTTGCCGAGCATGGCGACGAAGCCTAACTGAAAAGCTTTTTCGCTTTCGGTTTTGGTGGGCTGCGGGGAATCGTGAAACATATCATCCACAGAAGTGGCGATCTTGCTGACGTCCTGCGGATTGTCGGCAAGAATTCCGAAAGTTCCCGCGGTGCCTTTGAAGAACGAAACCGACTCCTCGAGATATTTTGAGTTGAAATAGACCGATTGATCATCAGGGTCGCTCGAGAAAATTCCACGAACGTATAGCTCGAGATTGACGGGATAGATGGTGCCTTTGAGCACGATCCGATCGCCAATCTTCCAGTTGTATTTCTTGGCCAGGGTGGAATCGACGACTACACCCTGGCGATCATGCTGCCAAGCCGCAACCTGATCGGCGGGGATGGTGAAGTCGGTATAAGTCTTGAAGAACTCGTCCGGGTCGGTTCCGAACTGGGCGAAGAAGTGCTCCGGCTTCTCGTCGATGTATAACCCACCAAACCAAGACACAGGCACTACGGAAACTACGCCAGGCACGGCGCGAATTTTCTCGCGATAGTAAATCGGCAGGGCAAAAGTGAGCGAAACCTTGTGGCGGACGACGAGGCGCTGGGCCGACTGCACGCTACCTTGATCGATATAGAAGGCACGCCAAATGGTCATCATCAGAGTGAGCAGAAGCAGGGAAAAGCCGATGCTCAGCACCGTGAGAATGCTGCGGCGCTTGTTGCGGAACGCGTTCTTGCTGACGAAGCCGGTCAAGGTCATGGCTGAACTCCGGGAGAAGACCTAGGCTGCTCCAACAGCATAGACGAAGCGCTTCGACCCGACAACCGGAAGTGAGTTTACATCCTCATTTTCATAGGGTTGCAGGTGCCGCGCCAGTGGAGAAAGTCAGGGCGGGGAAGTGACAAATGTCAGGTGGGAAAGCGCCATGACCTTCGTAACCGAAAGCCGCTAGTTTCGAGGGGATTTCAGGGGTTGCGGAGCTATTCTAGGCGCAGGTTTTCCCCGAATTTTGAGCGTGTCCGGCGGACGAAGTCCGCCAAAAAGGTCAGAAAAAGAGATGGAGAACAGAGTCGGCCGTTTTGAAATTCTCAGTGAACTATCGCGTTCGGAACGAGGCTGCGTTTATAAGGCCACGGATTCCGAGAGCGGTCAGACAGTCGCGCTGAAAACCGTCAAGCTGGAATACCTCGGGAACCAGGCTGCCGCTTTCATGCAGCGGGTGCAAGCCGAGGCCGAGGCCGCGAAAGCACTGAACAGTCCAAACGTCGCGGTCATGTATGGCACCGGAGATTTCGACGGGCATTTTTGCGCATCGCTCGAATATATCCAAGGCAACAGCGTTTACACAACATTGAGCCGGCAAGAAGGGTTTTCCATCTGGGACATTCAGGACATCACCCGCCAGGTTTGCCAGGCGCTTGATCATGCCATTGGGCACAAAGTTGCGCATGCCAGCCTGGAGCCGGCAAAGATCATGTCGGGGTGGGACGGCACGGTCAAGATTCTGAGCTACGGTGTCTCGACCATGGGCGAATATGCGGTGGAGGCCAGCGGTAAGCCGGCAGAGATTCTTTACTACATGTCGCCAGAGCAATTGAGCGGCGGGACCCTGGATGTGCGGTCGAATTTATTTACGCTGGGCGCGATCTTGTACGAAATGGCGACGGAGCAAAAGCCATTCCCTGGAGACGATTCGGAGCAGGTGAGGCAACAGATTCGGGAAACGATGCCAGCGCCGCCGATTCAGATGAACGGCAAGGTGCATCCGGTATTAAGCGAATTAATCATGAAGGCGCTGGCCAAAGATCCGGCCGCGCGCTACCAGTCGGGCAAGGAACTGGTGCTCGACCTGGAAAAATGCAAAGACTCACCGCAGAAGAAAGCTGAAACCAAAAAAATGCCGGGCGCAGAGGCGCCGAAGGGTTTGATGGGCGCGCCGATAAAGAAAGCGCAGCCTGTGACTCCGGCGGTTGCGAAGGCGCCGGAAGCAGTGGCGACACCGCAGGTGGCGGCTCCGGCTCCAGCTACAATTCCAGCCCCAGCGACGATGGCGGCCGCAGCAGG
>JBEKTR010000320.1:0-3976 GCA_049515835.1 Terriglobales bacterium | reverse complement strand
CATTGGCTTGGTCGAGGCTGTCGAACTTACAAACGTCCGACATCTCGCCGCCCAAGACCTCCGGGTAGTATTCGCTCGGCATCACGTTCTCCGGTCCCGCGATGAGCGCGGCGAAGAACCCATCGAGCGCCTCGACGTTCATCGCCTTGCCGCCCTTGCAGTTCTTGAGGAAGTCACCGAGACGGTCAAGTTCGGCGTCGGTTAGCGGCCCGTGTTTGGTGAAGGCTCTCATGGTTTGTTAGGCCCGCAAGCATCCGGCCGCGCATCTACTGAAACCTTCTTTAACCACACAACCGCGCAAGCCAGAGTGAAATCGGTCGCGGCTCCCTTCGTCCGTCCGACGACTGGAACATCGGAATGCTGACCGACCTTCAGTCAGTTGAAAGCAAGAATAGCTCGTGCAGCAGTTGTGTAGCAGGTCGCGGCGAACTGATCGCAAGTCATTGAAAGAATGGAGCCGACGAGCGGACTTGAACCGCTGACCTGCCGATTACGAATCGGCTGCTCTACCAACTGAGCTACGTCGGCCCTGAGTTCGATTCTAAATGGGGGTGGGGAAAGCGTAAAGAGACGCTTCTCTCCGTCTCAACTGCCCCCACTAAGCGCCTCACTTGGACATGGCTGGAAACAGCGCGTAGATTAACACTCCCAGAAGCGCCGTCCCCACAATCAGCGCCAGGAAAAGAACTACGGCGTCGCGGCGTTCGGTCTCTGGACTGGGCGGCGTGATCCCAGCGAAATAGACGAAGCCTCGCAGCAAGTAGATCAGAATCTTCATTTTGATGGCCTCGCAAGCCATCGGACTTACACGGGCACCAGCTCCCGGCCCAAGGATCCCAGAGCAAGGTTCCAGACGAAGAGAATCGGCGCACGATCCAGAAAATCACGATTCAGAATATCAAGGCCCCATAGAACCGGCGCACGAAAATGGCCGAGCGAACTCGGCCATTCTATCTGAACTTTGAACTCGGGATTTTGACTTGAATTCTGAGATCGAGTCTACACTGCCGCGCCCTGCGCTTCCTGCGAATACTCCGCCTCAGCGTCCGACGGTAGCAGCACCCACAAGGTGTAGACGCCCAAAGCTGTACCGAACGGAATGTTGAGCAACGCAAGAAATCCCATAATCAGGCTTAGAATGCGCGCCCAGGGTTCGCGTTGCAGCAGGCCCCAGCCTACCGCAAATCCGGCGGCGGCTTTCACCACCACCACCCACGCGATCAAGCGGAAGAACGGATGCAGCCAGCCTGCATTCTCTCCAGCGATCGGCAAATGCAGAAACAGAGTGTTGGCAAGAATGAACAGGACCACTCCCGCAACGGCATTAAATGCCGATAAGGCCAGCCACAGAATTCCCAGCAAGCGGATATGCGCACGCACCCGGCTGGGCCGGGGATAGCCGACCGTCAAGGGTCCGGCGATTTGCTTTCCGCAGCGGCCGCAGAAACTCTGATCGGGCTGTAGCGCGGTCCCACATTTATCGCAGAACATCAATTTCTCCTATGCGGCTGTCTCGGCGGTCCGCAGCCACATCCAATCGCGATCTGCATCAAGGTACGCACAAATCCAGATGCTGGTTCCAACAAAACACATCTCGCGCCTGGTTAAGAACAATTGTCGCGCGAATCGGAGCAAAAAGCGGAAAAGGCCACCCGGCAATTGGGCGGCCTTTTCCTTCAAGGGAGAATAGTTCTAACGGAGGTGAAACCGTCAAAACTTTCTGGCGAAATCTTATGAGCCGGGGAGGGGGGTGTCAAGATTTTTCTGGTAAATAAATAGCTTTATAATCAACGACTTGCAAAGATAGTGAACATGCCTCTGGATTGTTCCATTGTGAGACAAATCGCCTCTGGAAATCTCTTAACCCGTTTTAATTGATGTATTTACCCCTCGGCGCAGGGATGACCGGCTCGCCTTCCGACAAATGAAGGGAGATAAAACTGACTTCTTCGGTCCTGCCATATAAACGCTCCGGCAACACCCTTCTCACCAGAAAACGGACGCCGCCGAAGGCCACTCCAATCACCAAAGCGAAGCCAATAATAATTCCGCATAGGTAGAAAATATTGACGATGAGCACGCCGATGTTGTCGCGCTTGGTGAAGTGCGTGTTCTCATTCCAGGTAACGTTGGCGTCGTAGTTGATGGATGCCAGCAGCGACTTGCCTTCGTCCTGCGAAAGCGAACCGCTCGCGATCACAACGATCGGTCCGGTGCGCTTATCGAAGATCCGCCCGATGTTTAATAAAGGAGACAGCGTTGAAGCAGAAACTGGTTGCGGACTGCTCTTGGCATCGTCGATGCGTTGCAGATGCGTCGTCGCGATCTGCGGCGTGGGATACGAGATGAGAGTGAGTGTGGCTTCTCCGTTAGAAGTGATGTAATTTCCAACAACCACCTCAGCGCCCGCACTAAAGTCGACCAAATTAGCCGGGATGGGCGCGCTCACCTTGGCCAGGGTCACGGGACCGAGAACGTATTTCGCGGAATTCTTCACATAAGATTCGCGCGGCAGGTAGGCTGGCAGGCCGGGCAGATTCTGCAGATTTCCAGCGGCCAGCGGCAGATCACTCGACAATTCGCGAAGCTCGGAGGCCGACATGGCAGTCAACTTCTGGAAAGTGGCGTCGACCAGAATGTTACCCCGGTAGAACAGAACACGCTCGTTCCAGGATGCGCCCTGGTCTCCGATTTTTTCGACCAGCATTTGCGGCATTTTGTAGAAAGTGAAGGCCCCATAGGCGCCGCTGGCGTCGACAAAACGCGCCGCTTTTATGGTGAGCTTGCGACCGTCATCGCGCGTATAACTTGCGGTTTCAAAGTCGTTGAAACCGTATTCCTTCAGCACCTGGGCGTTGATGGGGTCGGCCACGGCCGGATCGGAGCTTCTCTTGATGTCGCCGACGGCATTCCATCCCCCGAATGTCTTGGGCAAAACCGGGGTATTGGTCGCCGTCTCGGTCGATGTCGGCAAAGTGGGGGAAGTTTTTGGGGCAGGCGTATCCCCGAATGCAGCGCAGACCAGCAGCGCCGGGATTACAAACCTGAGAAGAACCTTGGAAGCCTTCATCAAAACCGAGCCAGAAGGGCGCTTGACCATCCCTTAATAGTTAGACTACCGGGGAACCCGAAAAGTTTCCAGAAGGACAAAGTGCCGGCTGATGAGATAACCGCGGGTGGCCCAGCCTTCCGCGTCCTCTGCGGAGGCTGGGGCACCTCGATGACGTCCGATGAAATCCGCGTCGAAGCAGAGAGCCGAGGACCGAAGCGGGAACGCCAATTTCCGCGTGTTCACTTGTCACATCCGCAACCTCGAACCCAATCCTCTGATTGAAACGAGGGTTGGTCGCCCGGCCGGAGAATTGGGCGTGGAGCAGCTTTCGACACTGCCTCACCGGCCAAGAGGGCGGGGTAGAGATCGAGTCGCAGTGGACGGCGCGCAAGCGGGAGCGACTGGGAATCTTTCCGAGAGTTCGTCGTATCAGCTAAAAGCCCCAGCCTTCGCACAGAACGCGAAAGGCCGGGCCACCCACCATTCACCGTCCTCACGCGGAGGTGACCAGAGCATGACAAGTTCCCATCCTTGTCGCCCTCTTTCGTTGGGAGTCCTCTCTGTTTCGTCGATGTCTCCCGTTACGTTGACGATAAAGCATTCCCATGCGGCGGCACCATGAGGCTTCAGCCTAACGCCTATCCATATCAACAGACCGACTATTACGAGCAACAGGAAAAACGTCATCTTCACCCTGCCTCCCTATCGCCCCGATGGTGAAGCTTTCTTGTGACCGCCCGTCACGGGTGCCCTGAGCGTGTACAGCATTTGACAAAAACTTCCAGAATTGCAGATAGGAAGCGGGACGAGCGAAGACAATTCATAGCCCTGACTGCTGAGAGTTGTGAGAATCTGTTCGATCGGTGTTTCTTGATCGTTGTATAAAGCGCAGAAGTCTGCGCCATAACTGTTGCTGCAATCTCC
>JBEKTR010000319.1:0-3986 GCA_049515835.1 Terriglobales bacterium | reverse complement strand
CTAGTGAAGAATACTCAGATAGCTACGCCCGTGGGGCCCACTGGCCGTGGCCCGTGCCGAGAAAACTGCGATCGGCCGCGGACTCGACCGTCATGCGCAAGGTCCGGTGGTCGTCGTCTCCAAGGGCGATGAAGCGAAAAGGCTGAAGCGTACCATCGGCACCGCGCATGGGATTGAGCATTTTGGCCATCCCGCGCACTGGACCAGAATCGGTCTGGAAAGCAACTTCCACGAAGTCGCCCTGACCGAGGGACTTGGCCAGGCGTAAAAGCCCTCCGGTCACGGATACGGTTTGAAGTTTGCCATTCGCGCGGCGGCCATCTTCAAGCATCACAAGCGCGCCGATGGAGCCGCCCACGTGAAGCCGGGTGGCACGTTTCTGGGTATTGGTTTGGGGAAAATGTGTCATGGCAAGTTCACTATGCCACGCAGAAGAGCGGGCGGAAACATTACCGAAGCAGCTGTCCAAACTCCAACCGGTTTTTCTGCTACCACCCCCATAAATAGCGGTTTTTAAAGGAGATAGTCCATATTAACCAAATGGTTAACGTACTTCAGGACATCCAGGCTATCGGCCAATTTGCACAACTTTGCCCGCCGTCGTCTGGGCGCGGCGAAAGGCTTCCGGCAGGCCCTTGAGAAGATCGGTGGCGATGAGCGAGTGCTCACCCGTAGATTCGCAGGCAACGTCGCCCGCGAGGCCGTGCAGATAGACGGCGGAAACTACCGCTTCCAGCGGTTGCTTCGGATGTTGGGCTAACATGCCCGCCACCATTCCGGTAAGAATATCGCCGGTGCCTCCAGTCGCCATGCCGGGATTGCCAGTCGCGTTGACCCACACTTCGCCATTGGGATGAGCAATCAATGTGCGGTGTCCTTTGAGGACAACGATCAGTTCGTGCTGGCGGGCAAAATCGCGAGCTGCTTTTAAGCGATCTTTTTGGACTTCGGGAATGGTTGTATTCATCAGCCGCGCCATTTCGCCGGGGTGGGGCGTAATAATGAGCGTCTTATTCTTGCCGTTCAATTCTTCGGTTTTGCCTTCAAAGGCGTTTAAGCCGTCGGCATCAAGAACGATGGGAAGCGAAGAATGCTTCACTAATTGCCTGACGAGAGCGGCAGTGTCAGAATTGCGAGAAATGCCCGGCCCGATGGCAAGAACAGTCTTGCCTTTTGAAAGGGTGACTAACGCGTCGAGGGCTTCGGCCGCAATGGTTCCCTGCTCGGTTTCGGGCAAAGGCTCGGTCATCAACTCAGGATGAAAACCAGCAACCGTCGGCAGAATCGATTTTGCGGTAGCGACCGTGGCTAACCCGGCCCCGGAGCGGAGAGCTGATATGCCAGCCATTGCGACCGAGCCAGCCTTGCCGAGTGAGCCTCCGATAACCAGCACGTGGCCATAACCTCCCTTATTGGAATCCGCGGGACGCGAGCCAATCAGCAGCGCAATATCGTGAGGCGTTGTGAGGTTCAAATTTGGTGAAGAGACAATCGCTCCATCGGGTGAACCGATAGATGCGATGACCACTGGGCCCGAGGTGAGCTGTTCGAAAATCAGGGCCGGTTTCGGCGCGGTGAAAGTGACGATAGCATCGGCACGCGCGATGATCCCCGATTGACGACCGATAGCATCCGCGTCTGCGCCAGAAGGAATATCGACGGCAACGACAGGCCTGCCGCTGGCGTTAAGCGCATTTATCGCATCGGCGTAAAGTCCGCTCACAGGTGGGCTAAATCCGGTACCCAGAATGGCGTCTACTAAAACATCCGCTTTTAACAAACCTTGCGCATCTTTTCGCTGAAGATCATCCGAGGACCTGACGATCAGGGCTTTATCTGCCAACTTCGCGAACATCGCGGCCGCATCGCCACGCAGTTCAGACGGATCTGCCAGCAAAAGAACACTCACTTCCCTGCCCACTTCTTTTAGTTTGCGCGCGGCGACGAATCCATCCCCACCATTGTTACCTTTGCCGCAGATTACGCCAATGGCCTTCGCCTCCGGATAATTCGACAAGACGAACTCCGCAACAGCCGCACCGGCATTTTCCATCAGTGTGAGTGATGGCACACCAAAGCGTTGGGTGGTGACGCGATCAATCTCACGCATTTCGGCAGCGGTCACGATCTTCATGTTTCAACTGTAAAGCATCCCCGCAAAAGGCGCGGCCGGGAAAATTGAAAAGATCCCAGCGGGGGTTTCAATCGCAGTAAGTAGCCATGTTTCGATCGCCCTCTGGCAGTAATTCACAGGCGCGATGTTCATCCGTCACAGACTACCTTTTTTATCAATGTTAGGGTGCTTTGATGCAAGAAACTCGCTTTCGCTTCGGATTGGAACAAATGAATAAATTTCTATTGCTCGCGTTGACGATTTGCTGCCTCGCTCTCTCTGCTCAGGCGGCTGTAACAGAAATCCGCAAAGACTTTCCCGCTCAGACCGCCCTTCTGAATAACGTACCGGCCTTATCGGCGCCTACTTCGACTGGCGAATATCTGATCAGCGGCTACCTCGATCAGCCTAAAGGCGGCGCGATCACGGCCACGCTTTCATGGCTTGATGAAAACGGCACACGGCAATCCGCCACATTGGGCACTCCAACTGCCGTAAGCGCGAGCGTTCTGGTGCGGGTGCAGGCAAACACATCGCCCACCGTCAGCACCAGAGGTAAAATCACAGGCGCGTACGACCTGTATGTGGTGGGGCTTGGGTTCTGGCCGGTGGGAAATTCAGGCCAAGGCGGCATCACAGAGCCTGTCAACTTCAGCGGTTGGCCGCTGGACTCAACCACGCTCATTAGCACCGCCTTCGATGCGGACTACTACGCGCTCGTTGTTATTCCAAGCATCGGCTCCCAAGCGCTCTCGCTTAATTGGACGGATGCAAAGGGCGCGCGTTCACTCGTGGTTAAGCAGAACGTTTTCACTAATGCGGGCACAGGTTTCGGACTCATTCACGCGGTAGCCGGATCGAGCGTGACGATCAAAAGCAACTGCACAGAGGGTTGCCCGACCGCCACGATTGTCCTCATTGATATGGGAACGCCCGCTTTGGGCGGTGGCCCCCTAAGTGATCACGAACATTATCTTCTTGGTTGGACAAACGCGACGTATCCGAACCAGGAAGTGGTGATGAGTCAGGGCTCGGCGACCGGTATTGGATTATTTTTAGCAAATATCACGGAACCGATTGCTTCCGCCTGCAACGGCGAAACGCTCTACGCGATTACGCAAAGCTCCGGCTATGCCATGCAAGTTCACGCCAACTGCGACGGCACTCCATATTCCCTGATTTTTCCGTCATTCCTTGCGAACGGAAGCACGGCGGCGATCGAAACCGAAAACTGGCAGGGAAACTTCTGGGGCAGCTCGCCGACGTACAGCGCGGAAGGCATCGTGCTCGAATTTTAGATTTCAAAAATAGTGCTTCGGCGCGCCAATTGCCGGGCAGATAAAAAGGCCCTCCGCTGCGCAGAAGGCCAATGTTAAATCTTACGCCAGACTTTAGCCGCGATTTTCGGGGAGAGCCTGCACTTTGCTGTGCTTTTGGCCGTAAGTAAAGTAAACCACCAAGCCAATGATGAGCCAGATGATGAGCCGCGCCCAATTGACCCATCCGAGCTTATACATCATATAGCCGTTGAAAAGGATGCCCATAATTGGAACGAATGGCACCCATGGCGTGCGGAATGGCCGCGGCTGATTGGGGTCGCTCCTCCGGAGCATAATTACCGCAATACAAACGATGACGAATGCCAGCAACGTTCCGATGTTGACCATCTTGCCCAATTGATCAATCGGAGTCAGGCTGCCCAATACGGCGGCGAGGGTTCCGACGAGGAATGTGTTTTTCCACGGGGTACGCCATTTGGGGTGAACGTCGGCGAAGAACTTCTTGGGCAACAAGCCATCGTTTGCCATTGAATATAAGACTCGAGTTTGGCCCAACAACATCACCAGCATGACGCTGGTCAGGCCGGCGAGCG
>JBEKTR010000318.1:0-4018 GCA_049515835.1 Terriglobales bacterium | reverse complement strand
TCGGAGGGTGGACCTGGGAAGGAATACAGAACCCGCTCCGTCTGACCCTTCGCGGAAATTACGAGCAGGAGAACTGCAGTAAACAGACTAGAAAACTTGAAGCTCTTTCGCATGGTTAAGTCCCCACTCAGAATTCCGCCAGCAACTCAGACCGGTTGACGGCCCGCGTCCCGGCATCAATCTTAGAATGCAGCCGAGTAGCATGCAAGGCGTGGCAATGGCCTTGCAAAAGAAAAGGACGCCCGCCCCTCTTGCCGCTGGGTTACGACGATCTGTATATGAAAGAATCACGCCCTTTCTAGTAAGATTCTTCCCAGTGCCTACGAAGCTTTCTCACTACGACCGTGCCGGAAAAGCGAGAATGGTCGACGTTTCCGCAAAATCTTCCGCCTATCGCGAGGCAGAGGCGAGCGCCTGGGTTGCGTTGAATCGCGACGTCGTGAAGGCGCTGCCGAAGAACCCCAAAGGTGATCCACTGGAAGTGGCGCGGCTGGCCGGAATTATGGCGGCGAAGCGGACGGCGGAACTGATTCCGATGTGCCATCCTCTGGCTTTGACACACGTGGATGTGAGTTTAGAGCTACGCAAGAATGGCGTTGCCATCCGGGCGAAAGTGGCGACGTCGGCGCAAACCGGAGTGGAAATGGAAGCGATGGTGGCGGCGAGCGTGGCCGCGCTGACGGTGTACGATATGTGTAAGGCGCTGGATAAAGGAATTGAGATCCGCGAGATTGCGTTGCAGCGGAAATCGGGCGGAAAAAGCGGCGACTACGCGCGCAAGCGAAAAAAAGCATGAGTGACAACGTGAAATTGCTGCTGGTCGAGGACAATCCCATGGTGCTGGGATTGTTGAAAGGCGCGCTGACGCCTTTGGCCAGAGTGACGACCGCGAACGATTCCGCAGACGCGATGTTGAAGGCGATTGACGATCCGCCGGATGTGCTGGTGAGCGATTACCGCATGCCGGGCATGGATGGACGGCAGTTGATGGAGAAATTGAAGAGCAGGCCTGCAACCGCGGGGACGGCGGTGATACTGCTGGCGACGAAAGCCGATATTGTGGAGAACCTGGGCGGATTGAGCTATCCGGTGGACGATTTCGTGGAGAAGCCGTTTTTCCTGAAAGATGCAGTCCAGCGCATTAAGCGGACGATTGACAGACTTTCGCTCGAGAAGATGGCGAAGAACGCACAATCGGATGGCGTGCTGCGCGGCAGTCTGCTGCAAATGAACGTGATTGACCTAGTGCAGTCGCTCGAAATGGGGCGGAAGAGTTGTTCGCTGACTTTCGCGAAAAAAGGCGAAAGGTGCGAGATGTACTTCGTGGAGGGCCAGGTCACCCACGCGGCATATGGCGATCTGGTGGGCGATCCGGCGGTGTTCAAAGTTCTACGCTGGACGGATGGCAACTTCGAAATGAATTTTGAAGGCAAGAGCGCGAAGCGGACCACAGAATTGAATACGCAAGGGCTGCTGATGGAAGGCTTGCGCTTGCTGGATGAGTCAAACAATGCGGCCGGCGATGGAGGGGATGCATCGTCTTCCAGCATCGTGGGAAACACGAAAAAAGAAGAGGAAGAAGATGTCCTCCTCGACTCGTGAGGAGTTGACTGCGGCGGTGCTCACCGTCAGCGACTCTTCATTCCGCGGCGACCGGTCGGACGCGTCCGGGCCAGCAGTATCGGAACTCCTTCAGAACAATAAATTCGCCGTGACCGCAACGAAGATTGTTCCCGATGAGCAAAGCGAAATCCAGAAAGCCATTGTGGAGTTGAGTGCGAAGGCACGTCTGATAACGACCACAGGCGGTAGTGGGATTGCGCCGCGGGACGTGACGCCGGAAGCAACGCGCGCGGTGTGCGAGCGACTGGTTGACGGTATTCCTGAGCGGATGCGGGCGGAAGGCGTGAAGAAGACCCCGCGCGCGGTGTTAAGCCGAGGCGTTTGCGGCATTCGGGGGCGAACGCTGGTGCTGAACTTGCCCGGGAGCCCGAAGGGCGCAGTCGAATCGCTGAGCGCGGTGATGGATTTGCTGCCGCACATGCTGGATTTGATTGCGGGAAAAACCCAACACTGATAAACAATTTTCATTTCGCGGGCGAGGATCCTTCGACGTCGCACAGGACAGGCCCGCGCTACATCCTCACATGAAGTCGATTATCGCCGGTACAGCGGGACATATCGATCACGGAAAAACGGCCCTGGTCAAGGCATTGACTGGCATTGATGCCGATCGACTGGACGAGGAAAAGCGACGCGGCATTACTATTGACATTGGCTTTGCTCACCTTGAACTTGCATCTCCTGACGGCGAGAACTATCGTTTTGGATTTGTCGATGTTCCCGGGCACGACAAATTTGTCCGCAATATGCTGGCGGGAATTGGTGGCATTGACTTGGTGCTGTTGGTCGTCGCGGCTGATGAAGGCATCATGCCGCAAACGCGCGAACACTTCGACATTTGTAGATTGCTTTCAGTGAAGCGCGGCATCACAGTGCTGACAAAATCCGACACGGTTGATCCGGACACTCTGGAAGTCGTGCGGATGGAGGTCGAAGAGTTTGTGCGCGGGTCGTTTTTAGATACAAACCAAAATCCAGTAGTCGCCGTGAGTGCATTGACGGGCGCGGGGCTTGAGCAACTGAAGTCGGAGTTGATCCGCGCGGCGTCTTCCGTCGCCGTTAAAGATTCACAAGCGATTGCCCGTCTACCCATCGATCGCGTCTTCAGTATGAAGGGATTCGGCACAGTCGTGACGGGCACTCTCGTTTCTGGGGTAGTTGTAAGAGAAGATGAGCTTGAAGTTTTTCCTTCAGGCAAGAAAGCTCGAGTACGCGGTGTGCAAGTGCATGGAAGGCAAGTTGAACAGGGCATCGCGGGCGAACGAACCGCGCTGAATCTATCTGGCATTGATCTGGAAGATTTGGCACGCGGCATGACGCTTACGCGGCCGGACGTTTTTCAAGCGACCCGGCAAATCGACGTTTCGCTGGCGTTGTTGCCCGCAGCCAAAGCGATTAGAGACCGAGCGCGTGTGCATTTTCATGCATATACTTTCGAAACTGTCGCCGAAGTTAGGCTGCATGGCACGAAGCAACTTGGGCCGGGCGAGAATGCGTTAGCACGCTTGCGCCTGAGCGAACCTGGTCTGCTATTGCCGGGAGACCACTTTATTATTCGGCAGTTTTCTCCGGTAACGACGATTGGAGGCGGGGTGGTTCTCGACGGCCTGCCGCTCAAGAAAGCTCCGAAGCAAGGGCTGGGGCTGTTCCTCACAATTCTGGAGACGGGCGATGCAACCGGTATTTTGAAAGCGCGGATTGGAAGACGTGCCCATCAAGGGCTTACTCTGGTGCAGGCGATCGCCGAGACGGGCTGGCGAGCAGCGATTGTTGAACAGTATATCCAAAAGCTTTTGCAGAACGGTGAAATTGTCCGGTCGGGAGAACTATTGCTGGCGGCCGAAGATCTGAGAAAGCTCAAGACCGCGGCGGTCGAAACGCTCCAGAAATATCACGACGCGAACCCGCTTGTGGCCGGCATGAACCAAGAGGCCCTACGCGAGGCGTTGCGAATTGAACCTGCGGTGTTTGGAGTGGTCGTTGATTCGCTAGTGCGCGGGAAACAATTGGAGTTGGCGGGCGAACTGGTGCACTTGCCAGGACGCGGTGTGGTCATGAAAGACGAAGAAGCGGAATCGAAGAGAGTTATTGAGCGAGCGTTTGCCGAAGCGGGACTGAAAGTACCGGCGCTGAAAGATGTATTGGCGGGCTTAAAAGTGGATAAAACACGTGCGCAGAAGTTGGTTACGCTTATGCTGCGGGACAAAGTGCTGATCAAGATATCGGACGAGCTGGTTTTTCACAAATCGACTTTGGACGAGTTGCGGAAAATGCTTGCGATCGAGAAGACAAAGTCGCCGAAGATTGACGTTATGCGATTTAAAGATATGACGGGCGTAACCCGGAAATATGCGATACCACTGCTAGAGTATATGGATCGAGAACGAGTGACGAG
>JBEKTR010000317.1:0-4608 GCA_049515835.1 Terriglobales bacterium | reverse complement strand
GCGCGATTGTCGGCAACAACAAAAATCAAAGGCCGTTCAGCGGCGCGCTGGAGCAAAGTCAGTAATAAAGATTTGGCAGAGGGTGTGAGTCCGGACACACCAATCCGCCCCGTGTGCGCTCGAAGGTGGGAGGCTACACGCGTGAAGGCGGGAAGGGCTTCGACGTCCGCAAAAAGTTCGCGGACGAAAGGCAGGACCATTGCTCTTTAAGTTTACTTGAAATCTTGTCATTCCGAGCCACTCGCCGTTTAGCTCTTCTCCACTCCTACCACCTTGTCATTCCGGGCCATTCGCAGTCGCGCAGCGACGAGAAATCTGCTTTTAGGCAGGTTATTCGCACCGCCATCCTAAAATATTGTCATTCCGAGCGAAGAATGAGGTTCGCTCGCGAAGCTCGTTCACAGGGTCGAGGACCCTGCTTTTGGTATTAGCCGCGCAGCGCAAAAGAATGCAGCCCACAGCGCAAGCTGTGGGTTCCGGGAGCAAATCAACCCAAGCCCCAGCGGGGCGAAATATCTTAAACTTTGCATGGCAAAAGCAATTTGGGAAGGCACGGTCCTCGCCGAATCAAACAAGACCATCGAAATCGAGGACAACCAATATTTTCCGCCCGATTCCATCAAGCAGGAATATTTTCGCCCCAGCGAAACTCACACGATTTGCCCCTGGAAGGGCACCGCAAGCTACTACCACGTGGATGTAAACGGCAAGAGCAATCCCGATGCTGCGTGGTTTTATCCCGAACCAAAGTCAGAAGCGAAGAAAATTAAGGGATATGTCGCCTTCTGGCGCGGGGTGAAGGTGGAGAAATAACGGGAAACAAGCTGCGTCATAAACCACGAATTAGAGTTGGTAGCCATAAAAGTACACAAATGCACCAAACATAGAAATTAGATTCAGTTTGGGTCATTCCTTCCGATTTGCCAACTCTCAACAAACGATAAGCAGAAACGAAAAGTGCAAGAGCATAAACTGCAATGTCTGCGTAGATCCGTGACTCACGATGTGTGAGATGTGAGTACTTATATGTGTAGATGCCCAGCCCTAGAAGCGAAATGGCAAAGAGGATGCCGTAACCCCGCAACAGAGTTTTACGGGTTACCGATGGTCTGCCGTCATCTAAACTATCAAACATAGGGCATTCACACTCGCCCAGTTTATCGCACTTTCACCACCACTTTCCCGTAATTCTTCCCCTCCACAAGCAATTGATACGCTTCCCGTGCCCGACTCAACTCAAACACATGCCCAATCACCGGACGCAGATGCCCTTGCTTCATCCACGCCGAAAGCTGTTTCCACGCCCCATCCATCACTTTACGATTGCCGGATAAATACGTCAGCCACAATCCATGGACGCTCGTCCCTTTTGCATAAAGAATCCGAGGATCGAACAACGCTTTCTGCCCCGTCGCCGAGCCATAAACAATCACGCGCCCAAATTCCCGCAGGCATCGCGCACTTTTAGCCACATGCTCACCGCCCAGCATTTCAAACGCCGCATCCACGCCGTTGCCGTGAGTTAAATCTTTGATCGCTTCCTCATAATCGTGCTGCTTGTAGTTGATGCCATGCTGCAACCCAAGCTCTTTCACTCGCGCCAGCTTTTCATCCGACGACGACGTTCCATACATCTCCACGCCGAGCAGTTTCCCGAGTTGCACCGCCGCTGTGCCCACTCCTCCAGCCGCAGCGTGAATCAAAACTCTCGCACCCGAACCCTCCGTCAAACCCGCTTTCCAATACGCCAAATAGGCCGTGAAGTAATTCACGGGAAACGCGGCACCTTCCTCCGCGCTCCAATCTTTCGGAACCAGCCACAGCAAATCAAGTGCCGCGCTAACTTTTTCCGCAAATGCTCCCCACTGCGCATAACCCATCACCCGCTGTCCGTCGCTCTCACGAACGCCGCAAAACTCACGTCCCGCAATCAGCGGCGGAGGTGGCGTGCCCGGATACCCTCCTTGCGCCGTCATCGTATCCGCAAAATTCATGCCTCCCGCCTCCACGCGCACCATTTCATGACCAGGCATCGCGGCGGGCTCCGCCACTTCGCGCACTTCCAGCACTTCCGGACCGCCGAGCCGCGTAATTACCAGAGCTTTCATGCCGGTTAGTCTACCAGCGCATCACCCGCAAAACCGCGCTAAATGCCTCGCTCCGGCCGCAAATTCGCCTGAAACCCGCCATCCGCGCCATGTCTGCGATTTCAACCGACCAGACGGTTGGCTCGACACCCTGGTTGCGCTCGGGTATATACTGTCTGGGCAATTTATATGGCTCGTTTCAATCGACGTTTAAATTAGGTTCGAATCACTGAGGCGTTATTAGTTGTCATTTAATACTGCCCAGAATAGTAGTACGACGGGCGGATGTCGCATTCGACTCCGCGAGGGAGCGCGTTGCACGGGTTCTGACGCTTTCCTGAGGAGATTCATACTGTGGGCTTAATATTCATACGCTTTGTTTTCGTTCTTTTTGTCACCCTAACCTGTTACTACATTCGTCCCTTCGACCGACCCGCGAATATTGACGCCGCCATCGGTGCTTTGCTGGGCATCGCCATCATCATCTTCGAATGGCGATTACGCCGCATGAGCCTGCCGCGCCTCATTGGCGCAGCCATCGGTAGCGTGCTCGGCATTTTCGGCGCTTACCTTTTCGCCCTCGTCATTCGCAACAGCATTCCCAGCGGCGCGACCCAAAGCTTCCTTCAAATCATGGTCATGCTCCTCATGGCCTACGTCGGACTCATCGTCGGCGCCAACAAAGGCGAGTTGCTCAATCTCGCCGCCCTCGGCGGCATTATCGGCGGCGAGACCCAATCCGCCATCAGCTACAAGATCCTCGACACCAGCGTCATTATTGACGGCCGCATCGCCGACATCGCCGAAACCGGCTTCCTCGACGGCACCATCGTGACCCCTCAATTCGTGCTGCGCGAACTCCAACTCGTCGCCGACTCCGCCGATTCCCTCAAGCGCAACCGCGGACGCCGCGGCCTCGATGTCTTGCAGCGCCTGCAAAAAATGGCCACCATCAATATTCAGATCGTGGAAGACGATTTTCCCAGTGTGCGCGAGGTCGATCTCAAACTCATCGAGCTCGCCAAACTTTACAAAGGCAAAATCATCACCAACGATTTCAACTTGAATAAAGTCGCCCAACTCCAGGGCGTGGACGTGCTCAACATCAACGAGTTGGCGAATTCGCTCAAGCCCATCGTCCTTCCCGGCGAAATCATGAAGGTATTCATCCTCAAGGAAGGCAAGGAATATAACCAAGGCGTCGCCTATCTCGATGACGGCACCATGGTCGTGGTGGATAACGCGCGCAAGGCCATCGGCAAAACAGTCGACGTCTCCGTCACTTCAGTTTTGCAGACCACAGCCGGCAAAATGATCTTCGGCCGTTGGGACGAGCGCAGCGGTTACCGTAATGATGTTCGCAGTCCCGAACTGCGGAATAGTGAGGTGCGGAATAATGAAGCTCGCACTCAAGACACCCGCAGTACTGACGTTCGCAACAACGAGATCCGTAACGGCGACATTCGCAACAACGAAGTTCGTGGCAACGACCTCCGTAACAATGAGGTTCGGAATAATGACGTGCGTAACAACGACGCCCGCCCGGCCATCGCCGCCCTCGGCACCGTCGAGGTCAAGAAGCCGGCTCCCGTTTTGACCGAACGTCCGGCCGAGTAGCCGCGCGATTGTATATACTCAAAATCCGGCATGAAAGTTATTGTCATCATTCCCGCCGCAGGGTTGGGTACGCGCATGGCCCCCGCCGCAGTCGCTCGCGGAAAAAGTACGCCTGCGCCTTCCAAGCAGTTCACCGAGCTGGCCGGAACGCCCATCCTGATTCACACTCTGCGCCAGTTCGCGGCCTGCGCCGCAGTGGATGAAATCTACGTCGCCCTGCGGAAAAAAGAAATTGAAGGCTTTCGCTCCCGCCTCGAGCTCGAAGCCGACGACATTTTACATAAAGCCGTCCACTTCGTCGAAGGTGGCGAGCATCGCCAGGAATCCGTGGCTAACGCTCTCGCCGCTGTGAGCGCCAAGCCTGATGACATTATTCTTGTGCACGACGCTGTTCGCCCTTTCGTGACCAAAGAAATCATCGAGGATGTCATCTCCTCCGCCAGCAAACACGGCGCTGCCATCGCTGGCATTCCGGCCATTGACACCGTCAAGCAGGTCGAACGTACCGCCGACGGCGCGCTCATAACCTCGACCGTGCCGCGCGAGCGTGTTGTTCTCGCACAAACTCCTCAGGGATTCCGTTATTCCGTTATCAAAAAAGCCTTCGACGACGCCATTGCCGATGGCTTCACCGGCACCGACGAGGCTTCCCTCGTTGAACGCGCAGGCCAGCCCGTCGCCGTGGTCATGGGCTCGCCTCGCAACATCAAAATTACGAACCCGTCTGACATGGAACTGGCCGAGTTTTATCTCAAATCTCCGGGGAGCCTGAACACGCGTGCAAGCTAAGCTGGAGCAAGAAAAAGACAAGCCCGCACCGCCGCCTATGCGAATCGGCTACGGATTCGATTCCCACGAGTTCAAACCCGGAATTCCCTTGAAAATCGGCGGCGTCGCACTGCCC
>JBEKTR010000316.1:0-4088 GCA_049515835.1 Terriglobales bacterium | reverse complement strand
CTGGCCATCCGTGATGCGCACGGCGACCAACTCATCGCCCTCGTCGATCATGATGGCGTTTAGGCCCACCGACCGAACGTTCGAATAATCTTTGAGTTCGGTCTTCTTTACCGTGCCGTTGCGAGTGGCGAAGAAAATGTATCTGCCTTCTTCCTCCAGATTGCGCACGGCCAGCATGGTGCGGACGGTCTCACCGGGTTGAAGGCTGATTAAATTCCCCACATGCTTGCCCTTGCCGGCGGCACTCACGTCGGGAATTTCATAAACTTTGAGCCAGTAGACGCGGCCCTTATTGGTGAAGATGAGAATGTAGGCATGCGTGGAGGCGATGAAGAGATGCTCGACGAAATCTTCTTCGCGCGTCTTCATGCCGGTGCGGCCCTGACCTCCGCGGCGCTGCTGGCGATAGGTGGAAATCGCCGTCCGCTTCATGTAGCCGGTGTGACTGACGGTAACCGCGACCTGCTCGTCGGAGATCAAATCTTCCAGCTGAATTTCCGCCGCTTCATCTTCAATCACGGTACGGCGCTCGTCGCCGTAGAGCTTCTTCACTTCTTCCAGCTCTTTAATGATGACGTTGCGCAGCTTTTTTTCCGAACCCAAAATCGCCTCGAACTCCGCAATGTGGTCGCGCGTAATGCCCAGCTCTTTATTGATTTCATCAATGGAAAGCCGCGTCAGGCGATGCAATTGCAGTTCGAGAATGGCGTCGGCCTGAATGGATGTAAATGGCTTTTCGGGATCAATCTTCGGGGCGCGTCCCGTCAAATTGATGTCAATCTTCTTGCCGCCGAAGTACGCCACCAAATTTTCGCGGGCGTCGGCGCGATTGGCGCTGGCGCGAATGATGGTGATGACGTTGTCAAGATGGTCCAGCGCCTTGAGATAGCCCTCTAAAATATGCTCGCGGTCTTTCGCTTTTTGCAGCAGGTAGGCCGTGCGCCGGCGGACGACATCCACGCGGTGATTGATGAAGTGCTGAATGGCCTGGATCAGCCCCATTTCTTTGGGCTGGTTGTTGACCACAGCCAGGAAGATCATGCTGAAACCTTCCTGCATCGAGGTGTTCTTGTAGAGCTGGTTGAGCACGATTTGCGGTTCGGCGCCGCGCTTGAGCTCAATCACAATGCGCATGCCGTCGCGGTCGCTCTCGTCGCGAATATCGGAAATGTCGTCAATGACTTTGTCGTTGACCAGTGATGCGATCCGTTCGATCAGCCTGGCTTTGTTGACCTGGTAAGGAATCTCGGTAACGATAATCGCCTGCCGGTCTTTGTTGAAGGTCTCAATGCCCGCTTTCGCGCGCATCATGAAGCGTCCACGACCAGTGCGGTAAGCCTCGTAGATTCCGGCCTTGCCGTGAATGATTCCCGCAGTCGGGAAGTCTGGGCCTTTCACGATTTTCAAAATTTCCGGCAACTGGGCCGTCGGATTGTTGACCAATGTGATGGTCGCGTCCACGATCTCGGTGAGATTGTGCGGCGGGATGTTCGTCGCCATGCCGACGGCGATTCCGTTCGATCCATTCACCAGCAAATTTGGAATGCGCGCCGGCAAAACATCCGGTTCCACTTCGCTGCCGTCATAGTTCGGACGGAAGTCCACCGTGTCTTTGTCGAGGTCTTCGAGCAGCGCAGTCGAAACCTGCGCCAGTTTTGCTTCCGTGTAACGATCTGCCGCTGGTGGATCGCCATCCACCGAACCAAAATTGCCCTGCCCGAAGATCAACGGATAACGCAGGCTCCACGTTTGCGCCAGGCGCACTAATGCGTCATATACCGCCAAATTGCCATGGGGATGGTACTTGCCCATCACGTCTCCCACGATGCGGGCGCATTTCCGCGTGGCGCGATTGGGCTGCAAGCCCATCTGCTGCATGGTGTAGAGAATGCGGCGGTGCACCGGCTTCAATCCGTCGCGGACGTCGGGCAGCGCGCGGCCGATGATGACTGACATTGAATAGTCGAGATACGAACGCCGCATCTCCTCTTCAATGTTGACCGGTTGAATGTTCAGCGCGCCGGGATTTCCGCCCTCGCCCGGAGGCGGAGGAGTTAACGGCAATTCAGGATTTTGATCGTCAGCCATAGGTATTTATCGGGCTGGCAATTGCCAGCTAAAACATTGCATTCATGGATGTTACGCAGGGGTTTTATAGTTTTTATTATACCATCCCGGCGATCCGGCCTCCCGTCTTTGTTGCGAACGAAAAATGGAAACAGCCGCGCCCAATGCGCGTTGACTTGCCTTTTCACTCGCCGTAAGATTCCCGCGAGTGCTCGGAACAACCATTTCGCATTACCGCATCGTCGAGAAACTAGGCGGCGGTGGCATGGGTGTTGTGTACAAAGCGGAAGACCTCAATCTTCACCGCTTTGTCGCGTTGAAATTTCTCCCCGATGACGTCGTCGAAGACTCGCAATCCCTCGCCCGTTTTCAGCGCGAAGCCCAGTCCGCGTCCGCACTGAACCATCCCAACATCTGCACCATTCACGAAATCGGAAAAGACAATGGCCGTCCTTTCATCGTGATGGAGTTCCTCGACGGCATGACCCTGAAGCATAAAATCAGCGGCAAGCCACTCGACTTCGAAACTCTGCTCTCTCTGGCCATCGAAATTTCCGACGCTCTCGATGCCGCTCATAGCGCGGGCATCATCCATCGTGACATCAAGCCAGCCAATATTTTCGTCACCAAGCGCGGCCACGCCAAGGTCCTCGACTTCGGACTCGCCAAGGTCGCGCCCACCGCAAGTTCATCGAGCGCCATCCTCTCGCAAAATACCCAGACCGTGGACGAGCAGCACCTCACCAGCCCCGGCATGGCGCTTGGCACCGTCGCCTACATGTCGCCCGAGCAGGTACGCGGCAAAGAATTGGACGCCCGCAGCGATCTGTTCTCCTTCGGCGCAGTGCTCTACGAAATGTCCACGGGATTATTGCCCTTCCGGGGCGAAGCCACCGGAGAAATCTTCGACGCCATCCTCAACCGCCCCGCTCCTCCGCCCATCCGCTTCAATCCTGAAATTCCACCCGAACTTGAACGCATTCTCAGCAAAGCCTTGGAAAAAGACCGCGACCTCCGCTACCAGCACGCTGCTGACATCCATAGCGACCTGAAGCGCCTCAAGCGCGACACCGCTTCAGGCAGCAGCGCTCAAACACCCATCCTGCCGTCAACGTCGGAACAACGGGTCGTCCCTGCCATAGCGGAGGGCAGCGCTTCATCCGCAGCCAGATCCAGCGGTTCCATCATCGCCGAGACGGCGGCGCACAACAAAGGCAAGACAGCAGGCGCCGCCTTCGCGGCGATTCTGATCGTCGCGGCGGCAGCCTACGGCGTATACCACCTGCTTGCAAAACACGAGGCGTCGAATGGCCCCGGGAAAATTGTCCAGATCAGCCATTGGCACAAGCCCATATCCCAAGCTGTGATTTCCCCCGACGGCCACACCATTGCCTTTACTTCCTACACTCAGGGATACGAGCAAGTCTTCGTAATGCTGACTTCCGGTGGCGAGCCGCTCCAGCTCACCAGCGACGAGGGCAGCAAACTGATCACCAGTTTTTCCGCGGACAGCACTCTTATCTACTACGAGCGCGAACTCGGCACTCAAGAAGTTTGGGTGATGCCGACCCTTGGCGGGAATCCTACCCGCCTCGTCCAGGGCTTTGGACTGGTTCCTTCGCCTGACGGAAAGAGCTTGTTTTATTACAACTTCGATAGCCATGAACTAATCCAAATCGCTCCGGATGGCTCCGGCGGAAAAGCGATTTTCAACCTCACGAAGATGGGGCTGGCGCCCTTAGGAACTCTCGCTTATCCAGACGGTTCAGCCCTGCTCTTCATCGTGGCGGCAAACAACTCGATTGTGGCGGCAAACAACTCGACGCCCGGCGTGAAGCAGCTCTACAAGTTTGATCTCGCCAGACACGAGGCCAAAAAAATCGGGGAGATCTCCACCCGTTCACGTGCAATCCAATGGGGCGACCCCGGCGAGTCCTTGATTTGTTCCCGCAACGTCAATGGGATTGTCAATGTGTGGCAGTACAACCTCGCGGACAATTCGTATACCCAGATTACTTTCG
>JBEKTR010000315.1:0-4117 GCA_049515835.1 Terriglobales bacterium | reverse complement strand
GGGTGAGACAACAGAAATCTTAGACTGATTGGTGCGGAAAGGTTAGCACAAGCACCAGAAATTAGACGAACCGCATGTCCTGGACTGCTTTTTGAGCTCCGCTATTGCCTAATCCTCGGATTCGCGACCGAGTACAGAAAATCCGTCAGAAAATTTACCGCGACGTACGTCAACCCAATCGCGAGGATGCAGCCTTGCACCAAATAGTAGTCGCGGTTGCCGATGGCGGTGACGGTAAGGCGACCGATACCGGGCCAAGAGAAAATCGTTTCGGTGACGATGGCGCCCGCGAGCAGGGCACCAAATTGCAGACCAAGCACGGTGATGACGGGAATCATGGCGTTGCGCAGGGCATGGCGATAGACGACGGTGCGCTCAGGTAAACCTTTGGCGCGAGCGGTGCGGATGTAGTCCTGACTCAATTCTTCGAGCATGGAAGTGCGAACCATGCGGGTGAGAATCGCCGCGAGAGCTCCGCCCATAGTGAGTGCAGGGAGAACGAGATTGGCGAAGCTGCCGGCGCCGGAGACGGGTAGCCATCCGAGTTTGATAGAGAAGAATAGGATAAGGATCGGACCGAGAGCAATATTGGGAAATGACAAACCAAAAAGACTAATCACGCTAATGGTGCGATCATCCCATTGATTCCGGCGCTGTGCAGAGCGAATTCCCGCGGGAATGGAAAGAATCACTGCGACGAAGAGCGAAGCCAGCGTGAGTTGCAGCGTGTAGGGATAACGCTGCAACACGAGCTTGGTCACGCTTTGGTTCAAGCGAACGGATTGGCCGAGGTCGCCGTGGAGAACTCCCTTCCAATAGTGGAGATATTGTTGACCAAGCGATTGGTCGAATCCGTAGGCGTGGCGGACTGCTTGAACATCGGCGGCGGGCGCGCCTTCTCCGAGCATTTGCAGGATGGGATCGCCAGGGACGAGATGAATCATAAGAAAAACAACAGAGACAACGAGCCAGATGACAGGCAGGGTGTAAAGAACGCGTTGGAAGATGTATCGGAACATCAGTTGTCAGTCGCCAGTTGCCAGCAATCTCTACTCTAACCGCCGCTTTGACCCAGTGCTGCTGAGGCTTCCAGCTTTTCAATCCTCACTTTGGCGATGCGATGGCCATCCATTTCTTCGACAGCGAAGCGATGGCCATCGTAGTCGAACGAATCGCCTTTCGCGGGAATTTTCTGCAAACGCGCCAGGATAAAGCCGGCAAGCGTTTCAAAACCACCATCACGGGGCAGACTTAAATCGTACTGTGATTCCAGATCACGAATACTGGCCGAGCCTTCAAGCACGACTGCAATTTTCCCTTCCAAGATCGGCTGCTCGGGCGCAGCAACGTCGAATTCATCTTCGATTTCGCCAACAAGCTGCTCCAGGATGTCTTCGGCGGTAATCAAGCCTGCGGTTGAGCCGAACTCATCCACGACAATGGCGAGATGGCGTTTGCGCTCTTTGAATTCCTCAAGCAAATCATTGAGCGCCTTGGTCTCAGGCACGACGAACACGTCATGCATGATCTGGTTAATTTTCATGGCAGCGATGCGAGGGGCGACCGCCGGAGCCGCATTTAGCCGGACCCGAGTCCAGCGCATGACATCTTTCGCGTAAAGCACTCCGATGATGTGTTCGGGACCGCTTTGCGGGTCATAGACAGGAATTCGCGAGTGTTGATCTTCCACAATGCGCTGATGGGCCTCATCAAGAGTCAGATCGCCGGGCAAAGAAAACATTCTCGGACGCGGAACCATGACTTCGCGCACTGTAATGTTTTCAAGTTCCAGCGCATTGTGAATCATCTGCTCCTGAAAGGCGGGAATCTGTCCAAACTGGCGGCTGGCGCTGGCGATGAGTTTGAGTTCGTCGGGGGAGTGAATGCTGCCCTGCCGGCCCTGAGGTGAGCCGAATACGCGCAGCACTTTTCCGGCGGCACGGCTCATGACGAAAATAATGGGCCTGGTTAGGGTAAGAAACGCTTCCATCGGCGCGGCCACGGCCAGAGCCACTTGCTCGCCGCGTTGCAAGGCCAGCGATTTCGGGACAAGCTCGCCGAGGATAACGTGCATGCAGGTAATCAGCGTGAAGGCTAAAACGATGGCGATGCCATGGGCGTAAACGAGCGTGTGCGGGAAGTCGGAAATAAATCCCATACCCTCGACAATGTGGGCCACGATGGGTTCGCCAATCCAGCCAAGGGTCAGACTGACGATCGTGATACCGAGTTGGACGCCATTGACGACCTCGTCCAGATTGCGGTGCAGCTTTTGCACCGTACGCGCGCCAATGCGGCCGGCGTCAATGAGCTGCTGGATGCGGGTATCGCGCAGGCTGACCAGCGCGAACTCGGCCGCGGCGAAGAAGGCATTGGCCGCCACCAGCATTAAAACCAGGAACACCCGCAGCAGCACAAAGGCGATCATTGTAAGGAAATCGAAATCAGGGTAATTCTAACATTCCAAAGGACTAGCAAGAACTCATTCGGGCAGGCGCGGTGGGTGAGCAATGGTAAAATTGTAATAAGGCGAGAGCAACCGAGCGGGCGGGTGACGGTTGTGGTTCCTCTTCATTGTTTTAGTGCCCGTGGGCAATGCACAATCGCTGCTTCCCTTTCCGCGTTTCAACGGTCTAACAGTTGAGCTGGCGTAGTGTATGGGCGTTAGGCGCCGGATTTAGGGTCGTTCGGAAATCTCAGGAACAAAATCCATAGCAGGTTCGTAACAGTCATTATTAGCGGGCTCGGTTAGCGGCGGATTACTCGAGAAAAGGCCAGGAGGCAGAAGTGAACGGCAATAATCAAGCAAAGAAAAAACGGAAACGGCTCGTCATCGCTGGAATCGTGGTCGCCATTGTTTTGGTATTCGCGGGAGTCGTATTTGCCTTCACGCGCGGCGGCACCAAGATCGATCCTACAAAATTGGCGAAAGTAGAGAAGGGCGATCTGGCCAAGAGCGTCGTAGCCACCGGCAAGGTTGAACCGATCACGAAAGTCGAGGTCAAGAGCAAAGCCAGCGGCCTGGTGAAAAAACTCTACGTCGAATACGGCGACAAAGTGAAGCAGGGCCAGCTGCTGGCGCAGCTCGACAAGGCGGAGATCCAAGCGGGCGTGGAACAATCCCGAGCGTCTTTGGAAGCGGCGCAGGCCAGCCTGACGAGTTCGCAAGCTGACTACGAGCGCGCGAAGGTGGATGCCGAAGGGCCCGATGTTCCGCTGCTCAAGCGTGCCTACGATCGCGCAGAGGGCATGGCGAAAGACGGTGTGGTTTCGCAATCAGCCTTAGAGGATGCGGAAAAGAACTATGAAATGGCGTTGAACAAGCAGAACGTGTCAAAGGCGCAAGTCACGGTCTTGAAGGCCAAAATCGCTCAAGCCCAAGCGACGGTAGCGCAAGACGACGCGAACCTAAAGCAGTTGGATGAACAATTGAGCTATACCGACATTACTTCTCCGATTGACGGGATTGTCCTGTCGCGCGACGTTGAAATTGGCGACGCGGTCAGCTCGATTCTGGTCCTCGGCTCTTCTGCGACGCTGGTCATGACGCTGGGCGACACCAGCCAGGTATATGTGAAGGGCAAAGTGGACGAAAGCGACATCGGGAAGGTTTACCTCGGTCAGCCGGCCCGCATTAAAGTCGAATCATTCAAGGACAAGACTTTCAACGGTGTGGTCACGAAGATTTCTCCGATGGGCGTGGAGAAAGATAATGTCACGACTTTTGAAGTGCGCGTCTCCATCAACAACGCTACCGGCGAGTTGAAAGCGGAAATGACCGCCAACGCGGAAATTATTCTGGACGAGCACAAAAACGTTCTTCAGATTCCAGAAGGCGCGATTCTTTATGACAAAGACAAGAAAGCGTCGGTCGAGATTCCCGATTCCAAGCAGAAAGAAGGCAAGCGCAAGATCGCGGTCAATATCGGAATCTCAAACGGAGCAAAAACCGAAGTGTTGAGCGGATTGAAAGAAGGCGATCAGGTGGTCCTGCAATAAGCCCGCTTGTGACTTGAAACGGCGAGTTGAACCACAAGGGGCGCGGACGAGAGACCGTGCCCCTTGCCTTTTGAAGACGAATCCGTGAATCCAGAAGGAGGACTTATGAAGTCTCGTC
>JBEKTR010000314.1:0-4130 GCA_049515835.1 Terriglobales bacterium | reverse complement strand
ACACGAACTCTGTGTACGCCACCAACAATGGTTCGGGAGCCAGCCCCAGTACCACGGCGAATGTAATCCAGGGCGGCGTCCGTTACGATCACAACCTTACTCCTCGTTTATTCGGTTTTGTAGGAGCAGATTTTATGGCCGACCAACTGCAAACCCTGAATATACGCAGCGTATTCGGCGGCGGTCTTGGCGTCCACGTCATCAAGACGCCTAACACTACGCTTGATTTGCTGGCCGGTGCTAACTTCACCCACGAAAACTATGACAACTTCGTGAATGGTATTCACATGGGAACATACAGCAACAACTTCGCCGCCGGAACATTCGGGGAAGAACTGACACACAGTTTAGGCAAAAGCACTGTGATCACGGAAAAGGGATACATTTTCCCCGACTTCAACGACACCAGCCAATACCGCGCGACACTTGGCTTTGGCACGATCACAAAAATCAGCAAATGGTTTGGATGGCAAAACAGCTTTGGGGATATTTACGTGACCAATCCGCCGACGGGAAAGAAAACCAACGACATTCTGCTTTCAACCGGAATCAATATCTCGTTCTCGCACTGAGCTAGAAGACTTGTCATCCGATCGCCCGCCGTTTTCGCTGCGTGCCCCAGGTTCGCCTTCTTTGGCTAACCTGGGAGCGCGCTAATCTCGCGCTTCTGCGATGCGGCGTTCATCCGGCGTCATCTGTCCCCAGAGAACACGCATTTGCCGCTCAATGCGATCGTTAGCCGGATCCTGCTGCAACGCTTTCGCAAACCAACGATACGCCATGGGGCGACTTGGGCTTACACAGTGCCCCGTGGCGTACATTGTTCCCAGGACGCCTTCCGCTTTCGCATTAGTGCGCTCGGCAGCGAGTGTTATTCCTTGCAAAGCGCTGGAACAATTTTGCGGAACTCCCGTTCCATACAAATATTTTTCGCCCTCGGCTTCATAGGCAATGGCATCGGAATCGACAACCGGCGTTACTTTCTGCTTCGATGCTTTCCCTACAGGCTGATCGTCCGAAGGTACTTCTAAAGCTGTGGGAGTGGGGGCCAATTGCTTCGCATTAGGAGCTTGGGCAGGTAGAGTTGCGTTCGTCGACGCTTGGGTGGCAGCAGGGATTACAGGCTGCGGCGAATTTTTCCCATCTTCAGCCGGATCGCCCGGCGGTAGTTGACTCTGCGTCGCGGTCATCACTTGCGCGTTCGGATTGGTGCCGGCAACCTCCGATCCTTCGGTCGCAACCGATTGAGCAGAATATGTAGTGGTTCCTGACTGCAATGCGGGCGCCTGCTGAACATATTGCGCTTCCAAGTCTTTCAGTTGCCCTCGCCAATGCCAGGCGGCGACAGCCACGCCCACGAGCAGCACAGCAAAGAGAACGGCGCGCCGCCCCCAATGCGACGAACTGGCATCATCTTCCAACAAATAAGAAGTGCTGGGCCTTGGATCTGCTTCGCCAGACAACCCTAGTATGGAGAGCCCCCTTGCTGGGACTGCATCGCGAGATGCGGTCTTTGGCGGAGAATTTCTTAGGTCCTTTACCTCGAACAGAGGTCTTCCGCACATGCCGCAGAAAAGATTGTTCGGATCCCCCTCGCGTCCGCATTTCGAGCAGATTTTAGGCATGATCGTTATACCTCGGTCGATTTTAGATGGCATATTTGACTTCTCTGTTGCCGCGAATCCCGCATTTCCGAATCCCGCTAAGTGATTAAACATCTAAGAGATGGAAGCATTCGCGCTGTTAGCTAAAGATTCTTAAATCCAACCCTCACCCCACGACGAAGGAGACCTTTCGCCATGCCCAAGAACGTTGTAGCTATCTCCAACAAACCTCATGCGCCCTTTGAACTCGAAGAGCGCGAAATCGCCTTTCCTGCTGCGGGACAGGTCCGCATTCAAGTGAAAGCCTGCGGAATCTGCCATAGCGATGTCCTCACTCGCGAAGGTGCATGGCCCGGCATCACCTATCCACGCGTCCCAGGGCACGAAGTCGCCGGAATCATTGACGAAGTCGGTTCCGGCATTACCAGTTGGCAAAAAGGCCAGCGCGTCGGCGTGGGCTGGCACGGCAAACACTGCGGACAATGCCTTCCCTGCCGCTGCGGCGACTTCGGCAACTGCGTGCAACTTCAGATTACTGGAATTCATTTCGATGGTGGCTACCAGAAGTACATGCTCGCTCCTATCGAAGGTCTCGCCCACCTGCCCGACGATCTTTCCTTCGAAGAGGCCGCTCCGCTGATGTGCGCGGGCGTCACCACTTACAACGCGCTTCGCCATGCCGGAGCATTTCCGGGCGACCTCGTCGCCGTTCAGGGCGTTGGCGGCCTCGGTCACCTCGGCATTCAGTACGCGAACAAATTTGGATACAAGGTCGCTGCCATTGGTCGCGGCCCGCAGAACGTCGCGCTAGCCAAGAAGTTAGGCGCAGCGGTTTACATTGACAGTGCGGCCGGCGATGCAGCCGCAGAGTTGCAAAAGCTTGGCGGAGCGAAAGTAATTTTAGCGACCGCGCCTAGTGGGAAATCCATGTCCGCGCTCGTCAATGGCCTCGGCCCCAACGGATCGCTCGTCGTGGTCGGTGCCAGTCCGGATCTCATTGAAGTTTCTCCCCTTCAGTTAATCGGCGGGAAAAAGGGCATTAAGGGGTGGGCCTCAGGAATTCCGACAGATTCCGAAGACACGGTGCGCTTCTCCAGCCTGACCGGAGTTCGCCCTATGATTGAAAAATTTCCTTTGGAGAAAGCCAACGAAGGCTATGACCGCATGATGAGCGGCAAGGCCGAGTTTAGGGTCGTGCTGACGATGGGATAGCCTTGTTAAGGCGTGATCTCGAAGGCGACGCCTAGACCGTGCGTACCGCCGCTAGAAGCGGTCCCATAAAGATTGCCGTCTGAATCCTCGTAGAGACCACCCTGCGGATATTGGCCGTCCAAGCAGCCGGGAGACTCGCAGAACGTGTGGAGAATTGTTTCCTTGCCGGTCACGCTTATCTGGTAGACGTTCCCGTTATAGCTCTTCAGAGGAAAGCTCGTGATGCCATACGCAAGGGGACGACGTGTACCAAGTTGTACCCCACTAGGGCCTTCGCCATTCGCGCCGTCGAACACAAACTCTCGAGTCGATCCATTGAAATCTAGTCTCTTAATCACGCCTTTCCCCGATGCCCCATTGACGTAACCGCCGAAGAACAGGGCGATGTACAAATTGCCTTGGCTATCGATCGTCACAGGTCCGGATGGCCCGTACCCTCCTTTAGGCGCGTTAAATGCTCGAATTACAGCCTCCGTCCACGCGCCGGAGACAAACGATAGTTTGTACAGAACTCCGCCACCCCGTTCCTGAGCGCTCCCACCGGTGACTGTATCGCCATACATGTTTCCAGAATTGTCGAACGATACACCTGTTTGTGGGCCAGCGCCGTCGGGGCAGATATATCCGTTCCCTTGAGAACAAAAGCTATAAAGAACCGTCTCTGACCAGCCGCCGGAACTAGGTAACAACTCATAAACCACGCCGGAATTCTGTGTGCCACCCTGCTCCGCTGTTCCGTAAATATTTCCGGCAGAATCAAGCGCCAAGGGAGCATACGAGACCGCCCCGTCCTGACACGCACTGACTGAGCAAAACATGTGCAGATTCATATAGGTCCACGCCCCACCCCGCAATGTTGGCGGACTCAACTCAAACACTACGCCGCATCCGTAGGGGCTCTGGGAACAGCTGTTGCCGCCCTGGAACGTCGTGCCATAAAGATTGCCGAGGCTGTCAAAGACTAATCCGCCAACCGGCCCTCGGCCATCCGTACAATTAGGGTAATCCGTGCAAAAGGAGTACAGGACGGCCTCGCTCCAGCTTCCGTCCGAGTTCGGCGAAAGTTCGTACACAGATCCTTCGTTAAAAGTTCCACCAAAGAGGGTAACTCCGTAGAGGTTTCCGACTCCATCGGAGATCAGATTGCTTGACGGTGACCAACCATCGGTAGTGCTACTAGCGAAGTTCCTCAGAGTGATGAATTTGTGAGCCTTTCGGCCCTATTGGGCAACCGCCTTAGCTAGTTTATACTTGCGGCCTTTGATGGAGGCGGTATGAAGAGTGCCATTCTTTGTGCGACGTTGATAATTTTTA
>JBEKTR010000313.1:0-4153 GCA_049515835.1 Terriglobales bacterium | reverse complement strand
CCCAACACGGCCTCTGGATCGTAAAAGATCTTCAGAACAGGATCGCGGCTAAGCGGAAGGGGTTCGTTGTCGACCTCCTGCTGCCAGTCCAACTTGGCTGTGGGGACTGCGAGGGAAGAATGGCGGACGATTCCACGCGGACGCGCATCCTCGATCACACCGTCGATCTCTTTGGTGGACAAGCGTGTGTTCATCGGGACGGCGATCACGCCGAGCATGCTGCACGCATATATAAGTTCAATGTAGTCGGGCCCGTTCGGCAGCAATAGAGCCAGGCGGTCGCCTACGCCAAAACCCTGGCTAGTGAGTGTTCCTGCAATACCTTCAACGCGAGTGCCGAGTTCGCGAAAAGTCAGGGGCCCGCCGCCACGAGCAAGCGCAGTCCGGCCGGGATAGAATCGCAAAGCCCGGCCGAGAGAATGAACGTAGATCATTTTTGTTGCCGTTTTGCCTACGCGCACAGCTAAGGGAAATCGGCCTAATCGGCCGCTGTGTCTGCTCCGGCGTGCGCCCCATCTTCAGCTTTCGAGCGAGTCGCGAGTAGTTCCAGCAGCATGGAGTCACGCTCCCGTTCGAGTTCCGTGATCGAACGGCCATTAGCTTCCTTCAATACGCCGTTGACAATGATTTGCTTCACCTCAGGGCTAAACTCAGTGATGGTGCCAAGGTCTTTCCACCAGGAAGCGACTGGGCCGGACAAGTGCTCCATGAAGTGTTGAATTCCTCCTTCCCCGCCAGCGAGATGAAACAGTAGGCTTGGACCCATCAGACCCCATCGCAATCCAGGCCCCCAGCACACGGCAGCATCGGAATCCGCGACATCCAAGACTCCTTGTTCGATGAGGTATACGACTTCACGGTAGAGAGCAGCCTGAAGTCTATTTGCAACGTGGCCAACAACTTCTTTGCGCACATGGATAGGATTTTTGCCGATCGAAGTATAGAAAGAGATGGCCCGCTCGACGGTTTCCGGTGATGTCTTTGCGCCTGCAACGACCTCGACCAAAGGAACCATATGAGGAGGATTAAATGGGTGACCAATTACGCACCGTTCCGGATACTTGCACGCCGATTGCATGACGCTCATGGTCAGACCGGATGAACTCGAAGCGATGATGGCGTCGTTAGGCGCGGCGGCATCCATGTCCGCAAATAGTTTGACTTTGAAGTCCTTGCGCTCAGGCCCGTTTTCCTGAATTAGATCCGCGTTGGCGACGGCTTCCTTCATATCGAGCGTAAACTTCAACTGGTCACGTGAGCCGTTAGGTGAAATTCCGAGCACCGTCAAATCCTTCCACGCAGCGTCGATGTATCGACGCAAATTCGCTTCGGCATTCGGAGCAGGATCGGTGGCCACAACGTTAAGGCCGCGCGCCAGATACAGAGCAGCCCAACTTGCGCCAATCACGCCCGTGCCGACGATTGCTATGTCTTGAATCTGCTTATTTTTTGCCATAAAACCCTCTCCATTCTCTGATTTAAGCGACTGCTGGCTTGTTTGGGATGTCTTCCGCAGCCTTTGTTGCTTGTGGCGCATGGTGATTCACGATGAGTCGAGAACCCCTTTGGCCGGTGAAATAAGTCCAAATCCATTGCAGAAAAACGGTCAAACGAAGACTGGAGGTCGCGAGGAACTGGAGGTGGACGAACGCCCACGCAAGCCACGCTCCAAACCCGCTTACTCGGACCTTGTGACTCTGCAAGACGGCAAAGCCCTTACCGACGACCGCCATGGTGCCTTTGTCGAAGTAACTAAACGGACCCGGCTGCGTCTTGCCGGTTATGCGCGCGTGAAGAACTCTTCCTGCGTAATAACCTTGCTGCATGGCCACTTGGGCAACGCCGGGAAGCGGCTTGCCGTTTTCCTCGAATGACGCCGTATCGCCAACAACAAAAATTTCCGGGTGTCCGGGCACGGTGACATCGTTTTGAACGCGCACTCGACCGGCCCGATCGGTTTCCACGTTCAGCCACTTGCCCGCAGGAGATGGTGCAACACCCGCGGTCCAGATGACTGTCTTACTCGCAATGCGCTCTCCCGCCACGACTATGCCATCGGCATCAATGCGATCCACGCTATGTCCGAGCTTGACCTCGACGCCTAGGTTCTCCAGTCGTCGTTTCGCGGCTTCCGAGAGATCTTCTGAGAATGGAGGCAAAACTCGTGGCGCCATGTCGACAAGGACAATTCTGGCCAAGGCGGGATTGATCCGCCGGAAATCTGATTTCAGTGTGGTTCGGACCAGAATCGCTAGAGCGCTGGCCAGCTCTACACCCGTGGGGCCTGCGCCGACCATGATGAAAGTCAACAGGTCGGGGTGGCGGCTCGGATCTTCCTCCGCCTCTGCCTGCTCGAATGCCTGCAAGATTTTGTTTCGGCTCGACACGGCATCCGCGAGGCTCTTAAGCCCCGGCGCGTACTCCTCAAATTCGTTATGACCGAAATAGCTGTGCGTCGCGCCCGTGGCAAGGACCAGATGATCGTAGGCAACGGGCACTCTTTCGCGATCCGCATCGCTGACGAAAACGCACTTTCGCTCTTTGTCCACACCGGTGACTTCTCCCAAAATGACCGTGACGTTCTGCCGCTTTCGAAAAATGCTGCGGATTGGCGTCGCAATCTGGCTTGGGGTGAGCGCTGCCGTTGCCACCTGGTAGAGCAGCGGCTGAAACAAATGATGGTTGGAACGGTCAATCAGGATCACCTGCGCAGGTGTGTTCTTCAGAGCCTTGGCGGTGGCCAGCCCACCAAAACCAGCGCCGACGATGACGATTCTAGGCTGCGACATGCTTATCTCGCTTCACTGCCCTCTTGCCTAACTCTGCTTGACCTTTTGATCACAACGCTCCGAGTCATCCGACCGGGACGGTTTGTATTATTCGGGTAGCCTCGGGCGGGCGCTTCTCTAGGAACGCCGCGAACGCCGCTTTCGCATCGGCGGAGCGGAGTCGCACAACATACTCCTCATTCTCCAACTTGGCTGCTTGCTCAAGCTGACGCCGGGTAGGCTGCCTCATGAGTCTTTTGCAGGCTTGGAGCGCACCGGTGGGCTTCTGAGCCAACGCTTGCGCAGTCTCCGTTGCCTTTTTCATCATTTCTTGATCCGGCACGACACGAGTAACGAGCCCAAGTTCCGCCGCACGCGGCGCATCGAACCGCTGCCCCAGTAGAATCAGTTCGGCTGCTCGGAGATACCCAATCCGCGCGGGAATCGAGTAGCTTGTTCCGAATTCCGGCACCAAGGCCAAATTGATAAACGGCATCTGGAACTTCGCGCTCTCGCCTGCGTAGACAAAATCGCAGTGCGTCAACATGGTGGTTCCGCCACCGATGGCAAAGCCGTGTACTGCTGCAACGATAGGCTTGTCGAAGGCAATGAAAGCATTGATCAAGCGGGACTGCGGATTGTCGCCCGATCCCATTGGATTCTTGAGAAAATCCTCCACGTCATTGCCAGCGCAGAAAGAGTCTCCCGTGCCGTGCCAGAGCGCAACGCGCACGCTGTCGTCTTTTGCGGC
Organism: Terriglobales bacterium; assembly: GCA_049515835.1. Lineage (GTDB taxonomy): Bacteria > Acidobacteriota > Terriglobia > Terriglobales > Acidobacteriaceae > JAJPHW01. The sequence continues at coordinate 634 of JBEKTR010000313.1, read as the reverse complement.
GTTGTTGAGGAGATCCGCCATGGTGATGTACATGGCGGAAGTCATCGCGTTCTTCTTGGACGGCCTATTGAACTGGATTCGCAGGATACTTCCGGAGCGCTCGGTAACAATGTCGCTCATAGTTTGCCCCCGGCTGTCGATTCCACATTCGGGACAGCGCCGCTAGCCCGCAGGCCTGCGATGTCGTCACTTGTGAATCCAAGATCCTTCAGTACCTCATCGTTATGCTCGCCAATTCCCGGTGCGCGCCTGGGAGGCACTTTCGAAACCCCGTGCACTTGAATCGGACTGTTGATGGTCGAGGTCAGCTTGTCGCCAGCGCCTTCGAGCGGAATGACAATGTCATTTGCTCGCAGTTGCGGATCATTAATGACTTCCTGCGGGTCGCGTACGGCGCCGAAGGGTACGTGAACGCCGTTGAAGATCTCATACCAATGCGACATGGGCTGCGAACCAAAGATCTCATCGAGCATTGCCGTCAGTTGCGGTCGGTTTTGTGCCAGCTTGGCAGGATCCGAGAATCGCGGATCCGTCAGGATGTCCTCGCGCCCCATCGCTTTAAGGACCGCGGGTACCTTGTCTGGAGTGGCAACAAGAACGAACCAGGTGCCATCGGAAGAGCGATACGTGTTCA
>JBEKTR010000312.1:0-4164 GCA_049515835.1 Terriglobales bacterium | reverse complement strand
CGAAGTCGAGAATCTTGACGCGTCCATCGGGAGTGACGAAAATATTTTCTGGCTTTAGATCGCGATGAACGATCCCTTTCTCATGCGCCGCCGCCAGGCCATGCGCGATCTGCACGCCATACTCAATGGCCTTGCGCTGCGGCAATGGCCCGCGGTCGAGCAAGGCGCGCAGACTTTCGCCCTCCAGCAATTCGGAGACGAGAAACGGCATTCCGTTGTACCGGCCAACATCAAACACCGCCAAAATATTGGGGTGGTTCAATCCCGCCACCGCTCGCGCTTCAACCTCAAAGCGGTGCAGGCGATCAGGGTCGTTGGCAAACGATTCGGTGAGAATTTTCAGCGCGACATCGCGCCCTAGTCGCGCGTCCCGGGCGCGATATACTTCGCCCATGCCGCCAGCGCCCAGGGGCACAATAATTTCATAAGGATCGATCTTTGTACCGGCTGTGAGAGACATCGGTGCGTAATTATAGCTTGCACAGCGGGCCGGAAACCTGCGCGGACTGATTGATCGCTGATTCCAGAAGCCATTACGCGGAGGAGATGCACTTCTTATTCATCCATGGCAAAAGCCTAGTTTCGTCTTGCTCCGCACTTCCATCGAGGTCTTTCAACTTAGTGTTCCAAAATAGGACGCTCATCTGGCGCAACGTTGAGTAATTTTCCCGATTGACAGAACTCGATTCTCTCCTATACTGGCTTGGCTTTACGCTATTCGAATGGGATTCCCGGCTTAACCGCCGGCTGGATCCTCGACCCTAACCAACAACCACTTTTAAGGAGGAACCGTGAAACGGAGAAGCAATAGGATCCTAGTCTCCCTCGCCTTGTTCGTCGCTGCCGGATTTATGCAAAGCCGCGCAGAAACGCTGATGACGCGCCACGTCAGAACGGTAACCATCAACGGTCAGGCTAAAGTACTCGGGCACCTTCCCTCAGCAACAATCATGCAGTTGAATGTGGTTCTGCCGGTTCGTGACCAGGCCGGCCTCGACGATTTTCTGGTCGAAGTCCGCAACCCCTACAGCTCCGATTACAAACACTTTTTGACTCCGGCCGAGTTCACCGAGAGGTTCGGTCCCTCGAAGGAGGACTATGGCGCGGTCCTCAATTATGTTCAGGACCGTGGCCTGACGGTCGTCGGTGGTTCGCGCGACGCTATGGACGTGCAGATCAAGGGGCCGGTTTCGGCCATCGAATCGGCTTTTCATGTGAGCATGCTGACTTATCAGCACCCCACTGAGAATCGCGTTTTCTACGCACCGGATCGCGAGCCGACCGTTGATCTGCCTTTTCAACTCTGGCACATCTCCGGCCTCGACAACTTCTCCATCCCGCATCCGCAGTATGTCAAGAAGAGTGACTACGCTAGAGCCAATGGCCTTGATCCAAACAAGATTGGCCACGCTACGACTGGCTCCGGCCCGTCCGCTTCCTTTCTTGGCAGCGACATGCGCGCGGCCTACTATGGCGGCTCGGCATTGACAGGGTCTGGGCAAAATCTAGGATTGTTCGAGTATCTGGGCACAGATCTCGCCGATTTGACCACCTATTACAAGAACGTCAAGCAGACGAACTCGGTTCCCATCACATTGCTATCCACCGATGGAACTAGCACGAGTTGCGTTGATAGCAGATCGGGCGGGCGCTGCGACGATACCGAGCAGACCTTGGATATGACGCAAGCCCTGGGCATGGCCCCCGGCTTGGCCAGCCTTGTAATGTATGTCGGCTCAACCGACACCGCCATTATCGGCTCCATGACCACGCACAGCCCACTGCCTACCACCATCGGCTGCTCTTGGGGATGGACGCCCGCTGATCCTTCCACGCTCGACCCGTATTTCCAGAAGATGGCTGCTCAGGGGCAGAACTTCTTCGCCGCGTCGGGCGATAGCTCGACGTGGTCGAAGAGAAATGAAGCCTGGCCTGCGGACGATGCCAATGTCGTTTCGGTGGGCGGAACTGATCTGACCACGGCTAGTGCCGGTGGGCCCTGGAAGTCGGAAACGGCCTGGGTGGATAGCGGCGGCGGCATCTCCCCGGACAGCATTAAGATCCCGGCCTGGCAGCAACTTGCAGGCGTGATCAATTCTTCCAACAAAGGCTCAACAACTCTTCGCAACGGTCCCGATGTTTCGGCCAATGCGAACTTCACCTTCTACGTCTGTGCCGACCAAACCACGTGCACGGCCAACGAGTACGGGGGTACCAGCTTTGCGGCTCCGATGTGGGCAGGCTATATAGCCCTCGTAAACCAGCAACTGGCGGCTGATGGATACTCGACCATCGGGTTCATCGATCCCTATCTCTATTCCTTTGGCGTAAGTTCGAGCTATGGCACGGACTTCCATGACATCACCAGCGGCAAGTCCGGCAGCTACTCTGCTGTGACTGGCTACGATCTTGTGACCGGATGGGGTAGCCCCAACGGTCAAGGGCTCATCAACGCGCTCGTGGGCGAGAAGTAGCTCCCTGCGCTCACTGCATGGACGGAGGCCCGGACCAACGGTCCGGGCTTTTCTTTGATGTGAGATCACGATGCTCGATAAACATTGCGGAGAAGTTGCGCTAGCGCCTTCGCAAACGTGATTCGATGATGCTTCCATCGTCCGGGGTAGGGAAGTTCCAAGTGCGTGCCTTGCCAATTTGCCGCCTCTTGCGCGCGTCGAACGTTATTCGCGATGGACTTGACCACGGTGACGATGATCAGCGGATGAAGTTCACGCAACATCTTGCTGAGGCGGACTTCACTGTCCATGCAAGCCTGGCGGCGCTTTTTAGGACTTAACCGGTCAACCGGAGTGTCGCACAAATCGACGAGATAGCATCCGTGGGCCCGGAATACTTCAAGGAAGTCGCCATCTCGAAAGGAAGGCAGGGCTTTGATGAACACGTCTCGTATCACCCGGTACAAGCCAGAGTTTTCCTGATAAAAGAACCGCCCCGAAGCGGGAGGCGATTCGCCGACGAAGAGTATTTTCACTCGAACCGGCCGGTAACGCTGCCGCAAGAGTTCTTTTGCGCGGCTGTTCTTATTTCTGGCCGGCAACGCGTCGTTCGCTTTCATTGATCGGAGCGTCGTTTATGCTGGCAATTCAGCGTTGCATTAATCCGCGCTCGTCGAACTCCCACAATTCTACGCCGTAGGAACGGAACCATTGCCCGTAGTCGTCGTGCCATTCGTATTCGAAGTGAACGGCCATGCGGTTTTCGCGGAATCCCCAGAGCGTTTTCTTGAGCCGGTATTCGAGTTCTTTGTTCCACTTTCTTCGCAGGAAGGCTTTGATCTCTTCGCGGCCTTTCATAAATTCATTGCGGTTGCGCCACTCCGAATCTTCGGTGTAGGCGAGGACGACCTTTTCCGGATCGCGCGTGTTCCATAGGTTCTCCGCGTTTTGTACTTTGGCGCGGGCGGTTTCTTCGTTGAACGGCGGGACAATGGGCGATGGCGTCATGCGTTGCTCCTGTTACTCTCCGCTCTTCACCGGTGCTTTCATGCCCAACTCTTTCATCACCATCTGCAAGTCTTTCCAGGCTTCGCCTTTCTGCCGGGGATCGCGCAGCAGAAACGCCGGATGGTAGGTGACTGCGAGCTTGGTGCCACGGAAGTCGAACCAGCGTCCACGCAGCTCCGACATGGGCGCGTTGATGGCCAGCAGTGTCTTGGCCGCGACAGCGCCCAGCGCCACAATCGCTTTCGGCTTGATGACGGCAATCTGCCGCATTAAAAACGGCGAGCAAGTCTCGCACTCGTCGCGCTCAGGCTGGCGGTTTCCCGGCGGACGGCATTTGATGATGTTGGCGATATAAACATCCTCGCGGGTGATGCCCATCGCTTTGATCATGTTGGTAAGCAACTGACCCGAACGGCCCACGAACGGCTCGCCCTGCTCGTCTTCGTCGGCGCCCGGCGCTTCACCGATGAACATCAGGTCCGCATTGGGATTACCCACGCCAAAGACAATCTGCTTGCGGCCCTGCTGGCTCAAGCGGCAGCGGGTGCAGTCGCCAATGTCTTCACGGATGGCGCGCAGCGCCGCAACGGGATCGGCTATCGACTGCTCGGGCTTTGGTCCGAGGATGGGCAGATCGGCAAGCGACTGCGGCGCAGCTTTTGTGCGTGGGGTCATAGATTCGATAAAGACCGGCTCCGTGATG